>CAYWWP010000035.1:0-1670 GCA_964462415.1 uncultured Candidatus Saccharibacteria bacterium | reverse complement strand
ACCCCTAAGGGATTCACGCTTATTGAACTGCTGGTGGTCATAGCCATTATCGGCATTCTGTCTTCCGTGGTGCTTTCTGCACTCAATAACGCGCGTCTTAAGAGTCAGCAGACTGCACTTAAGGCATCTATGCAGAACATCACGAAGGCAATCGTGGTGGCCGAGGGAGAGGCAAGCAAACCTCTCCGGCTCATCACGGGCTCTGGGTGTACGCGGTGTAATAGTGCATGTTCTGGAGGCACTGATCTACGTAATACGACAAACGCATGCTACACCAGTTGGGTCACCGCAATTGGAAAAATTGAAACAGCGACCGGGGGAGTAGTGAACGGCATCTCAAAGGAAACACGAGATCCATGGGGAAGTCCTTACTTGCTTGATGAGAATGAAGGAGAACAGGTAAGTAATCCTTGTATTGCAGATGCGCTCACGAGCGCTGGACCCGATGGTGTGTATCCAACGTCAGATGACATAACCGTAAGCCTGCCGTTTTCTGGAGGACAGTGTGGAGGATAGTTACTCGTGGTGCACCTCCTCGTCGGCAACACGGGCCAGTTCGCGCAATTGCGGGTGGCGGGCAAGAGTGGGGTCGTCATCTATAAGCGCGCGTGCTTCCTCTCGGGCAGCTTCCACGAGTTTTATATTTTTGAGTGCTTCCATGGCAATGTCAGACACACCCCACTGGCGCGCGCCATAGAGTTCACCGGCGCCACGCAGTGCTAGGTCATGTTCCGCAAGCTCAAACCCGTTTGCAGCGGTCGTGAGTGCGGTAAGGCGTTTCTTGGTTGCGTCTCCATACGACTCAGGGAGAAGGAAACAGTATGCCTGATGACTGGAGCGAATGACGCGCCCGCGTAGCTGATGCAGTTGTGCAAGACCAAACCGCTCTGCTCCCTCGATGAGTATCACGGTCGCGTTCGGCACGTTCACACCCACTTCGACCACTGAGGTAGCGACGAGAATATCAATCACACCCGACGAGAAACGTGCCATGACGTTCTCTTTTTCGGTCGGCGTCATCTTGCTGTGCAAGATATCAATAGCCGCAGTAGGAAACACCTCCCGTTTGAGACGCTCTGCTTCTGCTTTCACAGACTTAGCTTGCATGGCCATTTCCTTTGTTGGGTCTGGTTCGTCGATGCGCGGACAAATCACGTAGCCTTGGCGACCTTTCGCGAGTTCTTCGCGCATGCGGGTGTACGCAGTGTCACGCTTTTCAGGACCCATTACTTCAGTGATAACTGGCTTACGACCTGCCGGCATTTCATCAAGAAGGGAAATGTCGAGGTCTCCATAAATAGTGAGCGCAAGCGTGCGAGGGATAGGCGTAGCAGTCATTGAGAGGAGGTGTGGTGAGACGCCGTTCTTCTTCACAAGTTTCTGGCGATGCGCTTTTCCGAACCGGTGTTGCTCATCAATAATGGCGTACGCAAGATTCTGAAACTCAAGCGATTTATATACGAGCGCATGGGTACCAATCACAATCGGTATCTCGCCGTTCGCAACCCACTTAGCAAATTGCGCGCGCGAGACCTTTGCTGACTCTTCTCCACGAATCTTGCTGGGGAATTTTCGGCACTCACTTCCGGTAATGAGTCCGATTGGAATAGGGTGATCCTTGAAATAGGACACAAAGGTAGAGAAGTGTTGTTTCGCGAGAATTTCGGTCG
>CAYWWP010000034.1:0-2284 GCA_964462415.1 uncultured Candidatus Saccharibacteria bacterium | reverse complement strand
GAACCCACTACCTGTGCTACTAGGCGACCGAGACCTGCGCCTACGAGCCAACCGATAACAAAGATAATGACTGCAACGACTAAATTGGGTACGAACTGCACGATACCAGAGAGGAGACCCTGGAATGACATCGTGAGGACGTCTGCCCATGTGGTGAGAAACATAAGGATGTGGTTATTACGCTAAGGCTTCCCGGTCATGCCGGAGCAGGTCCGGGCCTGCTTACCTATAAGTGTAGCAACCCCTGCACCTGGGAACTGTGGGTATGTGGAGAACTTCACTCATGAAGAGAATCCGAGCCTCTAATACCTACGGGTCGGATTTTCTTCATTCGTTCCGCCTAGTAGGCGGCCTATCCCATATAACCCGTTACGGTCCGCCAGGGTTGAGATTTGTGTATGTAGTTCTCACCCCTATTTATTTGTTACCCCAAGCCTATCTAGGATGGCGCGGTGCGGGTAGTCGAATACATCGCGAAGCAGACGGTCGTACACGCCCTGGCGATAGCGGAACTGCTCGGTAGTAAAGGATGCGTAGCGCAATTCGCGACCAAGCTCTGCTTCAATGGCGCGCACTGCATTTGCAAGAAGACGCTCATCAAGCTTATCCCCCACCACGAGCAAATCTATCTTTGACTCGATAGCACCGGTAAACAAGCCAGAAAACGCAATCAAGCGAAGACTACCTGCCTTCTTCAAAATAGCTATTGCATCTGCATCACTAATATCAGTGGTAGAGCGTACAAACGCAGCAAGCGCATCGTAGTACGGGAACTTCTTGTTGGTCTGGAAGGTAGGGCTTCCCTTCCCGCTCTTTTTCTTAACGAGGCCTGCAGCCGCAAGCACGGTGAGTTCTTTGCGAGCCGCGTCCTTAGGCGCCTTCGCTCGAAACGCCGCATCAGCTGTGGTAAACGCCAGATCGTCATTGAAGATAAAGAGACGGAGGAGTTTAAGACGCACCGGTGAGCTGAAGAGTCGAGAAAGCGGATCCATAGTCCTTTCATTCTACTGTCCTCACCTGGGGCTGCAACCCATCCCGACATAGAAAAACACCCGCTTTCGCGGGTGTTTTTCTTACCTGCTCCTAGCCGGAGTGAGCTGGACAAATCAAAGCCGTAAGAATTTAGAGGCTTGTGATTTGTCCTGCGAGCGGAGTGTTACTTAAGGGTAACCTTTCCGCCTGCCTCCTCAATCTTTGCCTTGAGGTCAGCAGCCTCATCCTTGCCCACGTTCTCCTTGAGCATAGATGGTGCACCGTCCACGAGGTCCTTAGCCTCCTTGAGACCAAGACCAAGTGCCTCCTTAACAACCTTGATGACTGCAATCTTGCTTGCGCCGCCATCAGTGAGCTCTACGTTCATAGTGCTCTTCTCCTCCTCGCCAGCGGCGCCTCCTGCTGCAGGACCTGCAACAGCAACCGCAGCTGCTGATACGCCGAACTTCTTCTCGAAGACCTTAACGAGCTCAGAAAGCTCAAGAACGGTCATCTTCTCGATCTCAGCTACGATGCTTGCGAACTTCGCAGGCACCTCAAACTCCTCAGCAGCCTCTGCTACAGGAGCAGCAGCTACTTCCTCAGCTGCAGGAGCTGCCTCAACAACAACCTCCTCTGCAGCACCCTCCTGAATCATTTCGTCAGACATAGATTCAAAATTATTGTGCGATTAGTAATCCTTACGCTGCCTTCTTCTCGGCAATCTTGTCGAGCGCAATCACGAGACCCTGGATTGGGCTGTTGATTACGTTGACGAACATGCCACGAAGTACCGGTACTGGTGGGATAGTTGCAATAGCGCGAATAGCAGCAGCATCCATGTAGGTGCCTTCGAACACACCACCTGCGAGGGTGATTGCATCCTTGTGCTTCTTGCCATGCTCAAAAATCTCACGAGCCGGAGCAGTTGCATCGCCTGCGCTCCATGCGATTGCAATCTCGCCTGGAAGCTCAGGAAGAGTTCCCTGGTATCCCTTGTCAGCGAGTGCACGACGAATGAGCGTCTTCTTAGCGACGTAGTAGCCAATCCCAGAATCACGGAGTGAGCGGCGCATGGCCGACGTATCCGCAACTGAGAGGCCCTTGAAGCCAACAAATACTACTGATGACGCATCCTTGATGGCATCAGCAACTTTTGCGACTACTTCCTCCTTCTTTGCCTTGGTAATTGCCATAGTTGGAATGGTGGTTTGTGTACGAAACACGAAACGGCCTCAACGTTAATCCGTGAGACCGTTTACCTAGGAGACATTCGACCGGTAAAACAGACGAGCGCGATACTTCCCGTCTG
>CAYWWP010000033.1:0-2355 GCA_964462415.1 uncultured Candidatus Saccharibacteria bacterium | reverse complement strand
TTCGTGCCGAACTTGCAGATAACCCGGTGGTGCAGGAATTTGCACTTGCTACACCTTCTGCGGCTGCGTCAGCTGATACAGCCACACTTGCTGTCGCTGACCAGACGAGCTCTGCAGAGGTGGCAGATGATACTCATGGCGCAGTAGCAACTACTATGATGGTAGCTGCTGAGGCGGTGCCTACCGGGAGCGCGGATGCTTCTGTGCGGACGATGATGGCAGTAGAACAGCCAGCCGCGCCGCGTGCCAAGGAAGTGGCAACAACTACGGAGGTTTCGCAGCCACAGCAAGCTAAGAAGACACAGACCCGTAAGGCAGTGGTTGTGCAAGCAAAGCTCTCAGACTCTATTCGTGCACGTATCGCGCGCACAGTAGCCATGATTGAGCAGCGTACGCAGCAGGCAACCTCCACAAACGAAGGAGCAATTGAATCAGTAGCAGCAGTGCAGATTGCGCGTCCTCAGCAACAAGAAGGTTCACAAGCGCTACTTGCAGGAACCTCGGTTGTTCGTTCGCAGCGCGCTAAGACACCAGCACAGCAAACCGCATCTACAACCGTTCAGACTTCGGGTGCTGAAGGTTCCACTGCTACTTCAGTCACTACCGAAGTGGCACCTGCGGCTCCTGCATTTAACCCCGACCTCATTCGCGAGGTAGGCAAATCAAGTAACGTCATAGACGCGGCAAATTCCGTGCTCCCTGTACGTCTCAATAGTCACTAAATGTGGTAGGATGCCCATATGTTTTGGGCAGACAGAATAGCTGAAGAAATCCGTGCTACTCGTACTCCACGAGACGGGAAGACATTCCGTATTCGTGACGAGAAGACCCTTTCAGGACGCGTGCATGTGGGAAGCATGCGTGGTGTTGCTATTCATGGCCTGGTAGGTGAGGCGCTTTCAGAGTTAGGAGTTCCTAACACCTATACCTACGAGTTGAATGATTTTGATGATTTTGATTCAGTGCCGGGATACCTTCCTGAGGAAGCGTTCAAGGAGTATCTAGCGTACTCATTGCATAAGGTTCCGTCTCCAGTAGAAGGCTATGAAAACTTTGCAGAGTATTACGGAGCTGAGTTCGTGGAGGTCCATAAGAAGGCGGGTTTCTTTCCAGAGTACTATCGGGCTACAGAGCTCTATCGTTCGGGTAAGATGGATCCGCAGATACGCATAGCGCTTGAGCGTGCACATGATGTCCGCCGTATTTTGAAAGAAGTGTCCGGTAGTGTGAAGGACGAGTCGTGGCTTCCTATTTCAGTAGTATGTGAGCAGTGTGGAAAGATGAAGACAACACGTGCATATGAATTTGATGGGGAGACTGTTGGATATACGTGCGATGTTCCCGCGTATGGCGCTCTTCCGTGTGGACATGTGGGGCGTGTTGCGCCTTGGGGCGGTGCGTCAAAACTGTTCTGGAAAGTAGATTGGGCGGCTAAGTGGGTTGCGGGGGGTGTTGATATTGAAGGCGCTGGAAAGGATCATTGCACTAAGGGTGGTTCGCGTGACGTTGCTGATCATATTGCACGTGAGCTTTTCGACTACGAGCCGCCATACAACATTCCGTACGAGTTCTTCCTCGTAGGCGGCAAGAAGATGTCCTCTTCTAAGGGTAGAGGCTCATCAGCAAAGGATATGGCAGACCTATTCCCAGCGGAGATATATCGTCTTGCACTTATCGGCAAGGACATAAATCAGCAGGTAGACGTAGACCCGGAGGGGGAGTCAGTACCACGTCTTTATGACTGGCATGATGAGCTCGCACAGCTTGTGCGCGATGGGGTAGCAGATGACTTCACCCGACTCTACACCTATACCAAGCTCCCTGAAGCACGCGCTGCTCTCACTGCTCCGTGGATGCTTCGGTTCTCACAGGTAGCCTTTATTGCGCAGATGCCGCACATCTCCATGCACGCAGAAGCAGAGCGTGTGAAGGGTAGTCTACTCACCGAAGAAGAGAAAGCGCTTCTTGATGAGCGCGAGAGTTATGCGCTCTACTGGCTCTCTACCTACGCAGACCCACAGTATCAGTACCGTTTGCAGGAGCACCTTCCCCAGGAGCTCGCGCTTACAGAAACACAGAAGCATGCACTCGGACTCCTGGCGACGTTTATGGAAACAGGCCCTAAGACAGGAGAAGAGATTCACGAATATCTCCATGCACTTAAGACAGAGGCTCCTATCGCTCCTAAGGAGCTCTTCGGTGCGCTCTACCGGGTATTCCTTGATCGCGATTCAGGGCCAAAGGCGGGATGGTTTCTCTCTGTGCTTCCGCATGAGCATGTAATAACTATGCTCCGCAGCGCGTCTGTATAGGGGTAGCTACCCGAGTACGGGTATACTAACCATATGACACAAC
>CAYWWP010000032.1:0-3127 GCA_964462415.1 uncultured Candidatus Saccharibacteria bacterium | reverse complement strand
CTCCATCAGATACCTGGAGCTATACGTTTGAGAAGGCAGGAGAGTGGAAGTTCCATGATCACCTTTCGCCATACTTTACCGGCACGATTACTGTTACCGAGTAGCCATGCGTACAATCATTTCTGCGGGCGCAAGTAGTCTTCTCCTGTCTCTACTACTTGCTGTGCCAGTCTATGCACATGTTAATGGTGTGTCGTATGAGAAGACGAAAGATGGCTATCAAATAGATGCAGGGTACGGCGCTCCAGCTCCATCGGTGGGCGAGTCGCTGCTGATGGACTTCAGACTTCGTAAGGAAGGGAAGGACGTAGATTTTACGGATACGTGGGTAAAGGTCACTGCGGACAACGGAAGTGTGGTGTTTGCGAGTGGTATTCACAATGCAGAGTTTGGTGGGCCGCGCATGAGTTATGTGTTTCCTCGTGAGGGCAAATACACCATCTCGATGCGTTTTGAGAATAAGGGAGAAACTCTGGTAGAAGACTCGTTTCCAATTACCGTACTACCTGCCACAGGAACCGGTATTCTGCTCTTTGGTATAGATATCACCCCATACCTCATCTTGCTTGTGGGTATAGCAGTAGGGGTAATAGCGGCACTTCTTCCGGGGATTATTCGGGGTCCAAAGGTACATACATAAGCTTGGTATACTTTGAGCGCATGACCAGATTAGCCGCTCCCTACAGCACTACGTACCTGCGAGATGTGGGGTTTCCGCTACTCATGCTTCTTATGAGTGTGTGGGTGCCGTTCCCGCTCATTGTCATACTTTTTATCGTCTCAGGCCATGCACATTTTGCTATGGCGTATTGGTATCAGTATCGCTCGGGGAAAATGGACGTACGGTACATACTAGTCGCCGTAACTCTTGCGCTGTGTGCGTTGGCGTACTTTACATTTAGCGGTGAACTACTTCCGCTCCTACTTGCAATCGGGATACTTTTTTCAGCGCACTTTGCGTACGACGAAATTACGTTACATGGCGAGCCGCGTACTCGTGCCAATCTCATCGCAATGCTTGGATTCACTCTGTACTTTGCGTGCCTTGTGGCAACATTTGCGTTTCCGGAACTTGGTATTGCTGCACCGTATGCAGTCTTGATTCCGGCAGCGGCATTTGGGGTCCGTTTGTTTATCACACAAGAAGCTCCCTCACGGACTGAATGGTACATATGGTTCGTCGAAATCATTATTGGTGCGGTGATGGTGCTTACTGGTAATCCAAGCAGTGCACTTGCTGCCATTGTGCTGTTGCATGCTGCTAATTGGTACGTTGGATATGATAGTAAATTGCACTCTAGTGCGGAGCGAAGAAAGAAATACTGGATAGAAGTATTCCTTTGGCTACTAGCCATGACACTACTGTTCATCATCTTCGTGTATACCCATCTTTTTGTGCTTGAGACGTTGTTCCGTGTTCGGTATTACTACGCATGGGCTATCGCGCACATCGTGCTTTCATATATGGCATCCGTATCACGTACTTCGGGCAAAGCATCACTTACATAATTATGTGGTCACTTAAGACAACGATGCTTGTGGTTTTGGTACTGGCGGGACTGTCTGTGGCAGGGTGGTACTGGTATACCTACATGCAGCATATGCCTGCAGATATTCAGCAGACGAGCGCATCGCAAGACATGCCTGTGCCGCCTCTTTCACGTACCTATCGGAATGATGCACTTCGAATGTCGTTTTCGTATCCTGAGGGATATACCGTGCGCGAGGTTGGGGGAGAGGAAGGAGGGACTATTTTGATAGAGAATCCTGGTGACTCAGGGCGCGGTGTTCAAATTGCGATTACTCCGTATACAGGTACCGATACCACCATCACTGCCGAGCGCGTTCAGGAAGATATTCCAGATATGCAGGTAGAAGACGCACAGCCAGTATCGCTTGGTGTCGCTGGCGAAGGTGTGGCTTTTAAGAGTGACAACGAAAGTTTCGGGGGTGATTCACGCGAAGTATGGTTTGTAGTAGCAGGAAGACTGTACCAGGTAAGTACGTACGCTGTGTACGACAAGGTGCTCCAGGCTATTATGGGTACATGGAGTTTCTTTTAATATGAAGTACCTCATCATTATCGCACTCGTCTTCGTATGTGTGGCACCGCATTCTGCCCAGGCGGCGACTCTGTCGCGTCCTGCAAACAACCTTGGACTTCAGGCGTATTGGTCGTTTGATGAAGCGAGTGGCACTACTGCTGTGGATTATTCTGGAAAAGGTAATGCAGGCATTCTCAAAAATATGGCTGTCCCAGCAACAAGTGTTTCGGGTTGGACAAGTTCTGGTAAACATGGAGGTGCGCTCAATTTCGATGGGGTAGATGACGAAGTAATTATCCAAAATCCAACATTTAGAAATACACTTACTTCATTTACCATTTCGCTCTGGGTTAAACCAACTAATTTCTCAAGTATGAGAACTCTTATTTATAATGTGAACGGACAAGGTTTGTATCCGCGCGTCTTTCTTGAAACTAATGGCACTGTCAACGTGCAGTTTAGGACAGGAGGAGTAACACAAAGTTACACAAGCGATACTCGCCTCACAGCAGGAGGCTGGGCATACGTAACCGTCACTTTCGATGGTTCAACCAATCTCTCAAAAACATATATAAATGGGGTTTTTGATAAATCACTTACATTTTCAGCTGGTACTGTAGACGGAGGGGTTGGATCAGCTATGCTCATCGGTCATGATACTAACCTGGCTACATTTATGTTGGGAGCAATCGACGACCTACGAATTTATAATCGAGCCCTTTCAGCTACTGAAGTAGCAGCGATGTATAGACAAGGTAAGACTGCAGTTAAGACAGTTGCACGCACAGGACTTGTGGGTGAGTGGAAGTTTGATGAAGGAACCAGTACTACGGCACACGATTCCACCGGTAAGGGGAATACCGCAACGCTCTTTAATGGTGCAAGCTGGGTTGCAGGTAAACATGGAAAAGGAATTAAGCTCGACGGCATCACTCAGTATGCTGCTATACCTGACTCAAATATTCTAAACAATCCTTCGCTTACTGCTTCTTTTTGGTTTACCCTTACGTCTGATCCAGAATGCGATGCCAACAACAATTGGAGAAGTTTGATTCGAAAAGGAAACACGGCAGTTGCAAATA
>CAYWWP010000031.1:0-3185 GCA_964462415.1 uncultured Candidatus Saccharibacteria bacterium | reverse complement strand
CCAGGAGAGAATGCAGCATAACTTGCGATATAGGGTACTTTGCCCACTGCAGCAAACCCAGCGGCAAGTGCAGCCATGTTCTGCTCCGCAATACCTACCTCGATGAAGCGTTCAGGAAACGCTTTTTCAAACCATTCTGCGCGGGTGGATTCTTTTAGGTCAGCGCACAGTACAAGCACATTGGTATCGCGTGTTCCTGCAGCTACCGTACCTAGTCCAAACCCATCACGTGTAGGCTTCTTCTCTATATCCTTACTAAAAGGATCAGTAGCGAGATGTAGTTCCGGGTTAAGCATATTCGTGTGGTACACGCCCTGCACCGGTGCGTAGCTGCTGCATAAAGCGCTTTGCTTCTTCTGCCGTAGGTGGTTTGCCGTGCCAGTGATAATCAAACTCAATCTCTGGAACACCCTTTCCAGGAATAGTGTGCGCAATGATAACTACTGGCTTTTCATAGATAGCACGCGCCTCTTCCGTGGCGGCAATGATGGCCCGCATATCATGACCATTCACTTCCAGTACATGCCAATCAAAAGCCTCATACTTCGCGCGAAGCGAGTCGAGCGGCATCACATCTTCAGTCATACCGTCTATCTGAATGTTGTTGCGGTCAATGACCGCGGTCAGATTGTCGAGCTTATACTTTCCTGCCCACATCACTGCTTCCCACACATTTCCTTCATTCTGCTCCCCGTCTCCCATGAGCACATATACTTGGTTTTTCTTGCCATCCATTCGGAAAGCGTATGCCATAGCTGCTGCCTGCGAGAGCCCTTCACCCAGTGGTCCTGAAGTGGTTTCAAGTCCCGGTAGGCGTGTGCGCTCTGGGTGTCCCTGCAGACGAGAGCCGAATGTACGCAAAGTGAGGCACTCCTCTACCGGGAAGTATCCTGCATGTGCCATAGTCGCGTACCGCACCGGCACAATATGGCCGTTAGAAAGTATAAGACGATCACGTTCCTCCCAATCCGGATGCGCGGGATCATGCTTCAATACATGGAAATAGAAGGCAGTGAATATATCTGCCATGCCAAGTGGTCCTGCAGTGTGTCCGCTCCCCGCAGCAACAAGCATAGAAAGTATCGTTTCGCGAATTGCTTCTGCGCGCTTCTCAAGTGAGAGTACCTGCTCGTCGGTAAGTGCCATCCCTAGTAGTATAACGCACCACTATTCGTAGATACCGTGCTGCTCAGTGAGTTCCTTAAGCTGACCGAGGGCTTGATTAAAATCAGGAGCCTTCCAAAGCGCCGACCCAATCACCAGACGAGACACTCCAAGTTCAAGTAGCTTGGGTGCTGTAGCGAGGGATACTCCACCGTCCACCTGCACAGGCATGTTCGGGTGCGCCTTTCGGAATCGCTCAATCGTGTGATAAATAGTCTCATCAAACGGCTGACCCTGTCTGCCAACCCGTCGTATACCCATGAACTGCACATAATCAATCTGTTCTACGTATGGTGCAAGTGTCTCCGGATCCACATCAGGAGTAATAGCAATACCTATAGACAACAGTCCTGCATCGAAGGTCTTGTCATGTCCATACAAAGTTCCAAAACTCTTGAGTATGCGATCAAGATGCGGTGTGCTCGCCGCATGAATAACTATGCGCGTCGCCCCAAGTTCAATCCATGCGCCCGCGGTAGACTCAGGGTTCTCAACCATCAAGTCGATTTCAATCTTTGACTCACTCGCGCTTGGTATCACGTCGCCTTCTGCGAGCATGCGTGCAAGTTCCTGTGGTCCTGTGTCATAGGGCCAGGTGGGAGGGGTTGCAAACTTCCCATCTACAATATCTACCTGTACCTCGTCCACAAGGCCAGCGAGCTTGCCTAATTTTTCTACCAGGTCCGCCCGTGACGACGGCAATATGGCAGGCACGATAATGCTCATTACCTGTAATGGTATACCAAAAGCGCACAATGCTGTGCGCTTTTGCATGTTTTGAACCGGGGATAGAGAATCTTTAGAACTTGGCTATCCGGCGAACATGACGCTCCTCCCCAGAGAACGGTGTTTCCAGGAATAGTGCGACGGCCTGCTTTGCTGTCTCAAGATCAAGGAAACGAGCTCCAAGGGACAACAGATTCGCATTGTTATGCTCACGAGCTAATCGCACGAGCTCAAGAGAGCCTCCGTAATACACCGCAGCTCGCGCGCCCGGGGTGCGATTAGCCACCATGGCCTCTCCCTGACCTGACCCACCTAAAATAATCGCCAGACTTCCCTCGTCCGTTGCTGCACGAGCAGCAGCAGGTGCTATCAAGTCAGGGTAATCATCAAGAGGATCGAGAGTACGTGCACCGAGATCTTCTACTTCATAGCCGAGCATCGTCACAAACGATACTAATTCCTGCTTGAGCGGAAACCCAGCGTGATCAGTGGCGAAATAAACCTTAGGCATTTCCGGCTTTGATAGCGTGCTCTACGAGCGTGTGCGTGTATCCCGCCTCGTTGTCGTACCACGCGAGCACCTTTACGAGATTGCCATCTACGACACGTGTCATCCCAAGATCTGCAATCGACGCAAAGCGTTCACCGACAATATCGCTTGATACCAGCTCTTCATCTGTTGCACTAAAGATGCCCTTCCAGCGCGGCTCTTGTGCTGCCTTTCGGAGGATGTCGTTCACTTCTTCTGCAGACGTTGTGCGCTTAGCAATAAACGTAATATCGGCGATAGATCCCGCAGGCACTGGCACGCGAAGTGAAATACCGTCGAACTTACCCACGAGGCTCGTGTATGCCTTGGTTACTGCCACTGCAGCGCCAGTAGACGTAGGTACGATATTTTGTGCTGCTGCACGACCCTCCTTCATGTCTTTCTTAGCAGGACCATCCACAATAGATTGGCTCGCCGTATAGGCGTGCGTCGTAGAGAGCACTGCCTTCTCGATTCCAATCGCCTCGTCGAGGATAGCAATCACTGGACTTGCAGAGTTGGTAGTACAGGATGCGTTTGAGGTAATCGCGCACGTACCGAGCTTCGACTCATCAAGTCCCATAAGAATAGTTGCACCGAGTGGGTTCTCATCCTTCACAGGCGCTGAGATGACGACGCGACGAGCTCCTGCGGTAATGTGTGCATTCGCCTTTTCGTAGTCGGTGAAGAGTCCCGTAGACTCAATCACCACATCTACATTGAGCGCCTTCCATGGAAGTAACGCCGGATCCTTCTCCTGACAAAA
>CAYWWP010000030.1:0-4048 GCA_964462415.1 uncultured Candidatus Saccharibacteria bacterium | reverse complement strand
ATAGCAACGACCGCAAGCTCAAGGCGAGAGAGGTCGTTGCGTGCCATGGTTGGCAGCACATTTGCTGTTTCAATATCAAACGTTATTTCTCGCATACTTAGGAACGCTTCTTACTAAGGGTGTCCGCCAGCTTCTTAAGCGGAACTATCTTGCTTGTGCTCGCGTTCAAATCCTTCAGCAATACCTTCTTCTTACGTGCGTCGTCTTTGCCGTAGGCGAAGAAAAACGGAATGGTGCGACGTACTGCCTCCTTGATTTGATCGCCCAGACCCTTTGTGCCCGTGTGCACGAGTACTGCTATGCCACGCGCACGCAGCATGTCTGCCAGTTGCTGCGCTGCTTCTATGTCTGACGCTTCAGGAACACCAATAAACACGGTAGGTGCTGCATGGGATTCAGGAAGTAGGTTGTGTGTCGTGAGGAAGTCGACCAGTGTCACATCTCCAAACGCAAACCCAACAGCAGGAATAGCCTCACCGCCAAAGAGCGATACCAGTCCATCGTATCGACCTCCACCCATGAGCGCGCGCGGATTCTCGGGGTCAGTATCAAAGACTTCAAACACAAGTCCGGTGTAATACAGGAACCCGCGTACGACCGTAGGGTCAAAGACAACATTATCCATACCGCGCGCCTTCCAGGCAGCAAGAAGACCCTCAAGCTGGGCATACTCCTCAACCACGCGAGTGTCTGTACCTGCTTCAATGAGTTCAAGGGGATCCATGCCTTGCGCGCGGAATGGTGCACGTGCAGTCTCAAAGGCTTCAGCACTCATCTTATTCTTGCGATCGAGAAGACCTAGATACTCGGTGGTGCGCTCAGCATTGAGTCCCGTCGCTTCACACGCGGCGTTTAGAAGACGGCGAGAATTTACGCGGATAGTAAAGTCACTATTCTTTGCACCAAAGGACGCAAAGATGGTGTGTGCCATGACGACGGCCTCACCCTCACCACGCGCGCCATCAATACCGACAATGTCGACGTCTACTTGGTAGAACTCGCGCAACCGACCCTTTTGTGGGCGCTCGTAGCGGAAGCGATTACCGATAGAAAACCAACGCACCGGAAACACGAGCTCACGACGCTTAGCGGCAATCATGCGGGCAAGCGTCGGGGTCATCTCGGGGCGAAGCGTCACGCGGCGGTCGCCACGGTCAGTGAAGGTGTACGTCTGCTCGTTAACAATCTCTTCTGAGGTTTTCGATTCGTACAGTTCTGCTCGTTCAAGAGGGGAGGCCTGATATTCTTCAAAGCCGTAGGTGCGCAGCACCTTACGGATGTGGTCAAAAATGGTCTGTAGTCGGGTCCAGTCTTCCGGGTAAAAATCACGTACGCCCTTGTAGGGTTCGGTAGATAGCCGCTCGCGCTCGGTCATATATAGGGAGTGTAGCAGACAGCTCCCGGGGATGGAACGTGTTTACAGACCTTGCTGGTGCCCGTTATGGAGCACCGCTATTTCGCGCATGATGAGGTCGCGCATGCCGACAGGGTCAGCGACACCATCCATGACAAATTGGTGCGAAGCGGTACCTGCGGTCTCCACCTGTACGGTACCGAATCCAAAGAGGTCCGCGAGGATACCATCTACTGTCGTGGTGACGTCTTGTACACGACCCAGAAGGAAGCTCGACACCTTGCGATCAAAGAACCCATACTGACGTATCTCTACGATGCGCTGGGTAGTGATAACCCACACGTTGAGGAAGTACTGCGTGAAGGCATTGAATGCGCCGATCCACAGAATGAACCACCAGACACCAAGCGAAAGCCGCACGAGTGGTTCGCTGAGTGAAATACCCGTAAAGAATAAGTGATAGTCCGGATAGGCGCGTGTCACCCATGCAAAGAGTGGCGGAAGCAGAAAGGGGACAAGCGCAAGCAATAGGAATGGCAGGAGCATGCCTACAAACACGAGCCAGTGCTTACGTACGGTACGTGTCACTTGCTCACCTGGTTCTAGTTCGAATTCTTCCATATCTATATATGTAGACCGCTAACGGCAAAGAGTGACAAAAAGAAGGATACAAGCACGTGTGTGATGATGGCGGGAATCGCTACTGCCGAACGGTGGCCATAGCGTAAGAGGTGATATGAAGCTATCGCGGTGTACACCACCCACAGTATGAAAAGTATCGCAAAGGTCACTGATACAACCGTAGTGATATCAATACGCGCAAGCAGTGGAGCAAGCGCTTCCATGGGAGAGCTAATACTGGTATTCGTGCTCAGTGTCGGGGTCGGCGCATCCATTACGCAAAGTATCCCACGACCACTCGGGGCCTGCCATAGAGGTCGGTGTGTATCGTAGAGCGCGTGGCACCCCCAGCCTCAAGAAGACGTGCAGCTTCTTCTATATTGCTTATGTCGCATTCTATCCAGACTTCGCCTCCTGGTTTTAGATATGTGTGTACCTCAGCTGCTATACGACGAATGACGTCGAGTCCATCCTCGCCCGCATAGAGCGCTTCAGGTGGCTCGAATCCACTGACACTATCATCAAGCGATCGGTCGCTTGGGATGTAGGGCGGATTCGTGGCGATAATATCAAAGGTCTGTCCTTCAAATGGCGCGAAGAGATCGCCGCTGCGTATGTCCACACGCGCGTTGTCGATATTATTCTCCTCGCGATTGAGTGCAATGAGTCCTGCGTGTAGTGCAGAAAGTTCTGCAAAAGACACGTGGGTGGTAGTGGTGCGCGCAAGTATCGCCAGACCAATAGCACCTGAGCCCGCACAAAGATCAAGTATGCGAAGCGGTTGGTTCGCTCGAGTTTCTTTGATATGAGCTATCAGTAGCTCCGTCCACCATTCAGTCTCGGGGCGGGGAATAAGAGGGTGTGAATCAAGACGAAGCTTGAGTCCCAAGAACGGCATCCAGCCAATCACGTAGGCAAGCGGCTCGCCTGAGGCCAGACGACGGACATCGTCAGCAATATCCGCGCTGCGCTGGCCTTCGTATTTGTCACGCACCAGGCTCGCCAGATCGCGAGGGTCTACTTCCATAGCTAGCAGTCTACAGGCTAATTGTCTCTCTACATAGCATAGTAAAAGGACCCGGGGATTACTCCACCGGGTCCTTGTACTCGAGCGATATTAGTAGCCGTTGCCGTGACCGCCGCCGAAGCCGCCGCCATAACCACCACCACGGTTGCCGCCGCCGAAGCCGCCGCGACCGCCGCCGAAGCCTCCACGATCACCACCCTCGCGAGGAGGACGATCACCCTGTGGGCGAGCCATAGATACTGAGAGCATGCGACCATCAAAGTCCTTGCCATCCCAGCGATCAATTGCTGCCTGTGCTTCTGCCTCAGACGCCATCTCTACGAAGCCGAAGCCACGTGAACGACCCGTCATACGGTCAGTGATAATGCTAACTGATGTTACGGTGCCTGCTTCCTCGAAAGCGGTACGCATTTCATCCTCGGTCGTGCGGTACGGAATACCGCCGACATAAAGCTTGCTGTTTGCCATGTGGGCCGAAAATACCTGGATAACCTCGCCGCTCGAACACTTATGAGCGACACGTGTGCCGCACGAAGCTTCCTCTTACCTGCGAGTTATCTTTACTATGCTACAAACTGGCACTTTTCGCAATATTGACGAATGGGCGTAGGGGATAACTGAGATTACTCGTAGCGAAGTGCATCTATTGGGTTCATCTTGGCTGCATGGTTTGCGGGATACCAACCAAAAGCAATGCCAATGATTGCTGACACGCCAAAGGCAAGCAGCACTGAGGAAAGCGATACGCTCGCAGCGAGAACACCAGAGGCGCTCATACCAAACGCTATGAGCCACCCGAGGAATATGCCGGCAGCGCCATCAATGATGGTAAGTGCAACAGACTCCATCAGGAACTGATTACTGATGTCACTACGCCGAGCTCCTACCGCTATGCGCACGGAATACACCGTACCGGATGATTTAGGGGAAAGGGTAAGAGTGTGGCTAGCAGCTATCTGTCCGCTGCCGGCAATCGTCTCTGCTATAGCCTAATACGCATGGACAGCCACTTTATTTCATCCAAATGGCGTCCTGCGCTTTTCTAG
>CAYWWP010000029.1:0-4444 GCA_964462415.1 uncultured Candidatus Saccharibacteria bacterium | reverse complement strand
CCTTGCACCTGACGAAGGACGTCGTAGAGAGCCCAGCACATGCCGATCACGAGCATTACTGAAAGCACCTGCACCACTCCCGTAGTATTCATAAAGGCAGCCTCAAAGAAGCGCACGAATGCGAGGAAGTTTGCAGGAGATGGCATGTTCTCTATGACGCGTGCCACCCATACCTCGCGTCCAATAGCAGCAAGAGATGCAAACACCAGCACCGTTCCTACGACTGTGCCTGAGGTAGCCGTACGCATTGTACGAATAAAGCGTGCACGACGAAGCACCACCTGCTTTATGCGAGACGTATTAGTTTCCATAGTTAGTATCACTGAGTGCCTGCTTAAAAAGTTTCTTTGCCCGGTGTACCCGCGTCTTTACTGCCGAGACCGAAGAGCCCTCAAGGGTCGCAATTTCTTCCTGAGACTTCCCTTCTATAAACTGCATACGGAGCACGCGAGCAGCTGCTTCAGGCAATCGGGCGAGCGCCACAAGCACTTCGCTGCGAATCGATAAGTCTTCCGTAAAATCGCTCTCATCGCGCAATCGCTCATACGTCTCTGGCTCAAGGTCTACAACCCGCCCACGCTGTTTCTTTAGCTTCTGGTATCGCGTGAAGCACAGGCGCGTAAGGATGGCGTACGCCCACGAAGAAAAGGTTGCCCCCTCCTGTGTCGTGAATCGGTCAGCATACACATAAATACGCGTAAACGTGTCCTGAACGGCCTCCTCAGCCTCCTCTGGGCTCCAGAGGATACTCCGGGCCTTACGCATAAAGGCAGCTTCGTAGCGGTCTACCAGTATACCGAGCGCATCCGGCATAGTGCGCACCGAAGCCAGCACCTCTTCGTCCGAGGCGTCTCTCAGGGATTCTAGGCTCCTTGATAAGCGCATGATGTCTTGTATCATACTCCTATCCCGCGTTCCGGGCATTTTTTATAACCCTCCGGAGCGCCCCATAGTCACATGGCCATCCTTTCCTACAACGAAATCGTCCAGAAGAAGGTTATAGAGTACAACAACGAGCCGTACGAAGTACTCTCTTCACACGTGTTCCGCATGCAGCAGCGCAAGCCGGTAAACCAGACTAAACTCCGCAACCTGGTGTCTGGAAAGGTACTCGAAATCTCATTCCATCAGAGTGAATCCGTCCCTGAGGCGGACATTAGCCGCATGGAAGCAACCTTCCTCTATGCAAACCGCGGCGAGGCGTGGTTCTGCGAGGCAGGTAACCCAAAGAACCGCTTCTCATTCCCTGAGGAGGCGGTGCACGAGAAACTCCAGTGGCTTAAGGCAAACACGAGCGTAGAAGTCATGCTCTACAAGGAGAATCCGATTACCATCAGCATTCCTATTAAGATGGAGCTTAAGGTAGTTGAAGCGCCTCCTGCTATTAAGGGCGACACCGCACAGGGTGGCAACAAGCAGGTGGTACTCGAGTCAGGAGCAGTGGTGGCGACTCCCCTCTTCATCAACGAGGGCGACATCATCAAGATCAATACTGAGACGGGTGAGTACGTCGAGCGCATGGAGAAGGCGTAGTGATACACACGGTCTACCTATAGAGAGCGGCGGACGATTTCTCGTCCGCCGTTTTCATTTACCTAGGCAATTCTTGCGGGTGGCCGCTCCGGTGCCAAAGAAATCTCCGGTCGCGGAAGGCGCATAGCCACGTACGTTGCGTTTGCGCGTGTTCCCCCAACATATCCAATTACATAGAACGGGAGTGCTCCCGGGGCGACATCTGCCTGATCCACGAACGCCACAGCATTCTGCAGATGTATTGAGGCTCCAGGGGACACTGACCCAGGCTCTGTGAGGCACGTACCGGCCGCCATTTGAATATGAACGTTCGTGACCTGATACGTGGGCGGCAGACCTGCAAGATCTACCTCACCCTCACGCTTGTAGTACTTTGTTATCGCCGAAACAATATGTGCAGGAAATCCGGCGCATTCTGCCGCATATGCAGCGGCGACAGGGGTTGGATAATCATCAGGCGCCATGCTGGCCACCAATCCAGCGCTCGTAATTAACGCGAAACCACCAGCAGCAATCACCATCTTAGTGCCAATCATGGTCGTTCCTCCTTTGAGTGCGGTCTTGTGCCGCACCGTGCTTCTGAGGCCTATCTAACCACGCCACTCTATAAACACAACAGCCGCCCTGTGGGCGGCTGTTGTGTTGTGTCTCGTTGCTATTACGCAGCGAGGTATGGAAGAAGTGCCATGTAGCGAGCGCGCTTTACTGCAAGTGCAATCTCGCGCTGCTTAGCGGCTGAAATGCCGGTGCGCTTCTTTCCCATAATCTTTGCGTGAGGGCTCATGAACTGGCGAAGGTATGCTACATCCTTGTAGTCTACAAACTTCTTGTTCTCGAGCTCAGCGCGATCTGCCTGATGTGCCATGGTGACTCTCGTTTAGAACGGAATATCTTCCGGATTAATATCTTCGTCTGGATACTGGATTTCTTCTCCACCGAACGCAGGAGCCTGAGCCTCGTCGCGAGCTGCTGGTGCGCTTGCACCTGCCCCCGCACTAGCTCCACCCTGTGCGCCGAACTGGAAGGTATCTACCACGATTTCCGTACGATACTGCTTGGCACCATCCTTCTCCCATGAACGGGTCTGGATACGGCCTTCGATGAACACTGGGCGACCCTTCTTGAGGTACTGCCCCATCACCTCAGCGGTGCGACCAAATGCCACGATATTGTGGAATTCCGTCTGCTCCTGCTGTGCCCCGTCGCGACCCTTAAAGCTGCGATTCGTTGCAATGCCAAACGATGCTACCTGCTGCCCGGATGTAGGAAGTGCACGCACTTCTGGGTCACGGGTGAGGTTGCCGTAGAGAAATACTTTGTTGAGGTACATACGGCCAGTATATCAGCTATTACGCTTCTGCCTCCTTAAGGGCGGCATCAAGCTCGGTGTCTGAGACCTCTTCTACCGAAGTCTCCGTCTCACGAGCAGCCTTTGCGTAAATCTCATGCATCTCAGCGGCATGGATAGCAGCATCCTTATCGGTGCGGATATCAATGAAGCGGATAATGCGGATCTCGCTCTTTGCTACCTCCTGGATAGCAGCATGACCTGCGGTCTCTGCCTCGTAGGCGATCCACGCAAAGTATGCACTGTCAAAGTCGCGACGGATGTGATTCTCACTGCGTGAGATCGTGTATGCGAGCTGCACCTTCTGTGGCTCGCCCTCCGCTACTACCTGACCATTCGCCGCAATCTGCTCACGAATAGCCTGATAGGTCTTCTTCGCCTCTTCCTGAGGAAGCTCAGGATCGAGGTGGAAGCCAAGTTCGTACACGCGGGACTCGTTATATCCTGCCTCCGTCGTTGGCTCGGTGCTCTCCGCACCGTTACCGAAAATGTTCTTCATAACGGCCGCACTGTACCACGAAGCCCGTATTCGGGCAAAATTGAGGGGACCTAGAGCCTGAAGAGACGGCGAGCGTTCTCAAGCACCGCCTCACGCACTATCTCCTCGTCCTCGCCTCGAATCTGGGCCATGGCGCGCACCACATCGCGTACGACAAACGGGTCATTACGGGTGCCTCTACGGTCTTTAGGGGCTACATAGGGTGCATCCGTCTCTGAGAGGAGGCTGGTAAGCGGAACCTCGCGCACCACCTCGTCATAGTCATGTGTAAACGTAAGGACTGCCGTATACGAGACCGTGAAGCCAAGTGCCACAAGCGCACGCACCTCTTCTACCCCGCCCACAAAGAAATGAATGTCGCCTCGAAGGGTGTCACCCTGTTCCTCTTTGTACTCCTTAAGGATTTGTATGAGTTCTTGATACGCATCCATGGTGCCCTGTGTTGGGCGCGCGTGTATCATGAGCGGCTTATCGAGCGCACAGGCAAGCTCAACATGCGCACGAAATACCTCTCGCTGCCTCTCCTTCGTATCCTCGGGGTGCTCAGGGCGGTAGTTATCGAGTCCGCACTCACCTATCGCGACCACTTTCGGGTGCTTCGCCAGTTCAGTAAATGCCTCGATATCAAAGTCCTGCTCCTGCGTGTAGTTAGGATGGAGTCCTACTGCAGCCCAGAGGTGCGGATGCGTTTCTGCAAGCGCTACGGCCTGCACACTTGAGTCGTAATCAACACCGACCACAATCCCTCCATAAGATTCTTCTTCCATCCGACGCGCGAGTTCTTCCCTGTCCGCATCGAACATCGGGAATTGAATATGACAATGCGCGTCAAAATACTTCATGCACTAGGAAAGACGTGGGAACAGATTCTCCGGCTTCTTGTTAGCATGAATCGCATCAAGAATCTGTGCGCTTGTTGTAGGCATAAACGGTGCTAGATAGAGCGCGACGCGCGCAAGCTCTCCCACGAGGTGACGCAATGCCTCTTTCGCCTCTTCCTTGGTTTCTTCTTGCTTTACTTTCTTATATGGCTCGTGCGTCGTCATGTATTCATCAGACGCGGT
>CAYWWP010000028.1:0-4616 GCA_964462415.1 uncultured Candidatus Saccharibacteria bacterium | reverse complement strand
GCCTGCCATGAAGCTACAGCAGCCTTAGTCTGTGCACCGAAAGTTCCGGTTGCACCAGCTGGGATGCTGAAGCCCTTAGCAATAAGCCAGTTCTGAAGAGCTGTAACATCAGCACCCTTTGAACCTACCGTAAGGTCGGTTGAGAAAGTAGCTGAAGCTGAAGCCGTAGCTGAAGTGCCAGCTGAAGCCTTGAGAGCCTCAATCTGAGCCATGAGAGCTGCGATCTGAGCCTGGAGGTCAGTAGTCGTATCTGCCTTAGCAGCTGGAGCTGCGTAAGCAAACGACATAGCGACGAGGCCGAGACCTGCAACTACTGCTGCGATCTTTGCGATCACATTGTTTGCGATAGTCATAACTTACAAAGTTTTCAATTGAGAAGCGTATGCGATGCGATGCTATTAAAAATATGTGCATCGCATACGCATCCTTCTTTCGAGTAATTGTACTGGGCTCTTGCGAGCTCAGTAAGTATTCCCTTTCACACTATCCGACAGGAAGTAATATCGACTCACTTCCCATCGGCTAGTTGGCGAATGTAAGGCATCCGTAGCCTGCGTTCATCCATATCTCTCGATACATCCGTGCCGTGTCTTCTTATTCCGCTCTAGCAGAATAAGACGAAGTTCACGGGTAGTTCATTACAAAAATGAAATACTCGTGTGTGTTCATTAGTAGCCCTATGTGGCTGTCAATGACCCGTCATTACAGAAGTGCGCCCCAGCCGTACGGTATACAAGAAAGTATAGCGTGGACTAAGGGTGAACCTCTCAATGTACCGATGTGGATAACGCAGGGAGATAGCAGAAAACGTGGAAAAGGCCGTTTCCGGCCTCGTACCTACGCCCTCTTGTTCCCTATCGCTATCACTCCTATATAGTAGGCCGTATTCTCTCAAAAGTCAATCCCGCCCACCTTCATGAATCCGCGCCCTGTGACCCTACCGGCACACCCAGCCGAGAGCGGTCTTTTGCCTATTTGGCGGCAATCGAGTAGGTGGTCCAACGACGCTCGCCGGTCTTTGCTACCCTCCCTGCCTCCACGAGGGTCTGGAGTTCGCGTTGGATAGTCTTCTCACTCACGTCACGAATCACCATAGATATGTCCTTAATATAGACAGATCCTTTCTGGCTCAAAATCGAAAGTATAGCCTCCTGGCGCGAGCCTCGAGCTGGGGTGTCCGATACATGTCCATTATCGAGTGGAGGCTGCTCAGCACTGGCACGCACCGCACGACGCTCTTCGCGTGGCGCCGCTGCGGGACGAGGAGCCTGAGGTTGGCGCACCGATGAACGCGCAAGCTCGGCAAGCGTTGGAGCTTCTTCGAGGAAGAGACGTGGTTCCTCATAGCCTGCCACTTCATGCAGGAGGTGCTGCGCCTCGCGAGCAATCAAATCAGCATTCATGGCTGACAGCAGTCCCCCAGCTCGGGCAATAGAAAGCACGCTTGAGAGCGCAAGAAGTTCTCGAGCAAGTGCATCCTTTGCCGTGGTTGGCGGAAGGACGGCGGCGTCCACGAGACCCACTGCAATGCGATCAATGCGGTCGCGCATCGCGGGAGAATTACGGAACGCAGGAGAGACGAGATGGATGGCCTTCGCGAGACGCTCGGCCTTCTTGTAAACGTAGACGCGCTTGATGTCCTTATCAAATACGTTTGAAAATATACCCTTATCTAGGACAAATGCATCTAATTGCTGGCCTGGGTTGCCATGCTTTTGGTTGCTGTTGTCCTTGATATGCTTGGTATCAGTCATCACTGTCTTATATAGGATTGATGTCCTTGTGCCCGCAGTATAGGTCCTTAAGTGGGTGTCTGCAACAAATGGCCAAATGTCTTTAAAACCGCATGGTTGCTTGGTGGTACACTAGTGCTATCACTTATTTGTATGGCTAAACGCGGTAAGAAAAGGAAGGAACAAGAGGACTATCAATTGCTCGCAAAGTGGACGGCAGGTGTCGTTCTGATTGCGTTTGGGCTCATCATGGCGGTAGCCGCGCTCGGGGCTGTGGCCAATTTGCAGCTTGCTGGATATGCAGGCTCAGCCATCTTTGGGTTTGGATACGGTGTTCTCGGGGTGGGTGTGTTCCTCCTCCCCTTCCTCCTTATGGCAGTCGGTGTGGCCATCATCTTGGGCCGCTCATTTGTCTCTCCTCTTACTGGGGCGGGTATCGCACTCATCGTGGTGTCTACCCTTACCTTCCTCGGAATCGTGTCTCACGACTGGGGTGGCTCTGTGGGTCTCATGGCGGGCACCGCGGCCCGTGAGTCATTTGGTACCGCAGGAGCAGTCATCCTCCTTATTGCCATCATTTGTGTGGGCCTCATCATCGCGACTGACGTGGTAGCCCTGCTCCAGAAGATGCGTGAGGCCGCAGCGGCCGCCCGCGAGTCGGTGGGCTCCGTAAAGCTGCCAAGCCTTCCTAAGAAAGCAGAAAAGGACGAGGAGGAAGATGAGCCAACTGAGGAGGCTGATGAGGAAGAGGCACCTCGTCATGAGACTCGTCGCGAGGAGCGCGAACCTGCAGTGACCGTATTTAGCGACCAGCAGGTACCGGCCGCCTCGGCAGCCGCTATTCCGGTAGTTGATGAGGAGTATCAGGCTCCTCCCCTCTCACTCCTCGGAGAGGACAAGGGTAAACCAGGCGTGGGCGACATCAAGGCAAATGCAAATATCATCAAGCGCACCTTTATGAACTTCGGCATTTCTGTCGAAATGGACGAAGTGTCTGTCGGCCCTACCGTTACCCGATACGCCATAAAGCCAGCAGAGGGTGTGCGCCTCCAGAAGATTGTGGCCCTCCAGCAGAATCTAGAGCTTGCCCTTGCTGCCCATCCAGTACGTATCGAGGCCCCTATTCCCGGCAAATCGCTCGTAGGTATCGAAGTACCAAACGCTTCAAAGGCTACGGTGGGTCTCGGCGGTGTGCTCAATGCCCCAGACTGGAGCGCTTCCAAGAAGCCGCTTCTGGCAGCAGTGGGCCGCGACATCACCGGTACCCCGCACTACGTGAACATCGCCAAGATGCCTCACGGCCTTGTGGCTGGCGCAACCGGTTCCGGTAAGTCGGTGGCTATCCATGCACTCATTGCTTCCCTGCTCTATCGCAATGGTCCAAACCAAATGCGCTTTATCATGGTGGATCCTAAGCGTGTGGAGTTGACCCTCTATAACGGCATTCCCCACCTCCTTACCCCAGTTATCACCGATCCTAAGAAGTCCATCTTGGCACTGAAGTGGGCTGCCAAGGAAATGGACCGCCGGTACAACATCCTTGAGGAGCACCAGGTACGCGATATCGAGTCCTATCACCAGACCGTGCTTGAGCCTGCCAAGAAGCGCAAGGGTGGCGAACTCCCTGAGACCATGCCGTATATCGTCATTGTCATCGACGAGCTTGCCGATATCATGCAAAGCTATCCGCGCGAGCTTGAAGCCGGTATTGTACGCCTCGCGCAGATGTCTCGCGCTGTGGGTATCCATCTTATCCTCTCTACTCAGCGCCCTTCCGTAAACGTGATTACGGGCCTCATCAAGGCAAACGTCCCTACACGCATGGCACTCCAGGTAGCAAGTCAGATTGACTCACGCACCATTATTGATGGCGCAGGCGCTGAGTCTCTCCTTGGCGCTGGTGACATGCTCTACCTCTCAGCGGACATGCAGAAGCCTATCCGTCTCCAGACGGCATACATCAGCGAACAGGAAGTGAAGAAGGTCGTGCAGTACATCAAGCAGCACAATGCCGGTTCCCTCTCGAGTCTTGATCTGGGCGCAGGCACCGGTGGCACCGGCGTACACGAGCCAAATGATGCCCTCATGCTTGCGGGAGAAAGTGATGACGACGCTGACGATGACCTCTACGACCAAGCACGTGAAGCAGTAGAGGAAGCAGGCCGTGCGTCTACCAGCTACCTCCAGCGCAAGCTTCGTATTGGCTACTCTCGTGCGGCTCGTCTTATGGATATTCTTGAGCAAAAGGGCGTGATTGGCCCGGCCGATGGCTCTCGCCCTCGTGAAGTACTCTCACGCGCAGGTGGCGCCGCAAGCGACGAAGAAGAGGACGCATAACGGTATGCCAGTAAAGACCATAGCAGCATTCACCCTTCTAGCCCTCGTGCTCTACGGAGGAGTTAAGGCAGCTCCTATGCTCCTTGGCCCCACCCTCACCCTCACCTCCCCATTCGATGGAGCCACTATTCAAGACGGGATTCTAACCATCAGTGGCATTGCTCACCACACAGAGAAGCTCTCTCTTGATGGTGCTCCACTCTTAATTGACCAGAATGGCGCCTTTGCGACTTCACTCGTACTCCCCCAAGGAAGCGCTATACTTACCTTGACCGTTTCTGACCGCTTCGGCAGGAGCCACAGCGTCACGCGCACGGTATACGTGCCGTAATTATTGAACGTAATCATCCGTGATATGCCCGTAAAAAAAGCAGCAGCAAAAAAGAAGTCAGCTCCTAAAGCTGCTCCCGTACAGCACGAAGAAGGTGCGGCTGGCATGGAAAGCAAGCAGAAGTCCATTGAGCTTGCCATCAAAGAAATTAAGACCAAGTTTGGCGATGAGGCCATCATGACCTTTGGTGCTGGAAAGCCTGCGGCTATTCCTGC
>CAYWWP010000027.1:3246-4779 GCA_964462415.1 uncultured Candidatus Saccharibacteria bacterium | reverse complement strand
GCGCTCGTGGGTGTATTCCAGTCGCTCGCTATGGTGCCCGGAGTCTCCCGCTCTGCTGCCACAATCGTGGGTGGTCTAGTATTGGGTATTCGTCGTGCGGCAATTGTAGAGTTTTCGTTTCTCCTAGCAGTGCCTACGATGGGTGCTGCGGTAGCACTCGATGTACTTAAAACCTACAAGACCTTCCCGGTAGACGCCTTGCCTACTATGGCGTATGGATTTGTAACCGCATTTCTTGTGGCCCTTGTCGCCATTCGCTTCCTCCTCAACTACGTGAAGAAAGCCGGATTCATTCCGTTTGGCGTGTACCGCATCTTAATCGCCCTCTTTTTCCTCGTGCTTATTTTTTAGCACCTTCTTTCGACGCGTAGTGTGGTGAAAAAAGAGGTATGCCAAGGCTGCCAAGAGCACCACAAGGAATAGATAGCGGTGCATAAACGGCAGAAACGATGTCGCATAGCGGCCGAGAAAATACCCTGCAAGGATGAATTGTCCTGCGCCAAGCACAATGCCTGCAAGATTAAACGGCACGAAGGTTCGGTAGCGAACGCGGTATACACCCGCGAGAAACGGCGTAATCCACGACAACGGCCCTAAGAATCGCGCGAAAAAGAGCGCATAGGGCCCATACTGCGCAAATGCAGCTTCGCCTTTTGCGTAATTCTGTGTACTCAGTACTCGTCTACCCGGCTTAAATATCGAGTGCCCGACCGAGCGACCAATAAAGTAACTGGAGTGGTCTCCGAGCACTGCTCCTCCATACAGAGCGACAAGCACAAGCGGCAGCGAGAGTATATGCGACCCAGCAAGCATGGACCCGCCGAGCAGGAAGATCTCACCCGGAATAAAGAAACAGGTTCCTATAAGTGTTTCAAAATAGGTACCCAAAAATAGTACGTAATACGCGCTGTCCGGATGAGCAGCGAGCCACCCTACAAAATGCGCGAGTGTCATCTCAAATGACCCAATCATACGGGCATATTACCGCACAATGTCGTATCCAAAGCGCTCTTGAAGCCAGGGTGGCAGGACTCCTACCCAGGTATACAGCAAGATAAGGGATAGCCAGCCGTCCTTACGCATGCGACGCGTAGAGGTATACACGGTTGCCGTATCAATAAATCGGAAGCTGCCGTGCTGCTGTGCAGCTCGTAGATACTGCACATCTTCCATGAGTACCGCGCGCTCGTTGAATCTATGAGCGCGAGCCACGTCTGCCCGCACAAAGAATAGACACCAAGAATTATGGAATGTTGCATGAATCACGTCATACACGCGAAACCACACTTTATCCCGCATACGCGCAGACTCCGGCTGCACCCGCGTCGTGCCACACGCGACGCGACGCGTATTCTTGAGGGCCTGTGCTACTTCACTCAAAAACGTGGGTGCGACACGCGTATCTGCATCAAGAAATATGACCCAGTCTGCCCGATCAGACATGTGCTCAAGCCCGCAATTACGAGCAAAGGACACTCCACGCGCGCTATAGGTGTGCACCTGCACATTGTTCCGCTCATAGCGACGACTTAT
>CAYWWP010000027.1:0-3146 GCA_964462415.1 uncultured Candidatus Saccharibacteria bacterium | reverse complement strand
GCTGCCATTACCCATAGACTTGCGATTGCGGGCACGTCACTAATGCCGAGGAATCCGTAGCGAAATGCATTCACCATATAGAGAATTGGGTTCGCAAGAGAAATGATACGGAATACTTCTGGCAACCGGTCAATGGAGTAGAAGACACCTCCTAGGTACGTAAGCGGAGTCAAAATGAAGGTCGGCACAATAGATACCGCATCAAATGACTTTGCAAAGATACCGTTCACAAATCCCGCAAGCGAGAAAATGAGTGCCGCAAGAAATGCCGCAACAAAGATAATGAATACATTGAAGATGACCAGGTGTGTGAAGAAGAGTGATACCCCTATCACCAGCACCGATACCAACAGTGCGCGCACCATACCTCCTGATACAAAGCCTGCGATAACCACCCAGCTTGGAAGTGGCGACACCAAGAGCTCTTCGAGGTAGCGCTGCATTTTAGCTCCAAAGAAGGTAGACACTACGTTTGAGTACGCACTTGTAATAACCGCCATCATCACGAGACCTGGCACAATGAACTGCATGTAGGACACACCATGGATAGGTGCCACCTGACTTCCGATAAAGGCGCCAAAGATAGCGAAATAGAGCGTTGAGGTCACTACCGGTGGCAAGAGTGTCTGCGACCAAATGCGGAAGATGCGCATGACTTCCTTGCGCACCATAGTGAGGAAACCAACAAGAACAGGGTTACGGGTAGACATAGGGACAGGATTAACGCTTCTCCACGAGATTTACAAACACTTCTTCAAGGCGAGAGCCGGTATTGCGCACGTTCATGACCTGCACCCCAATACGAGAGAAATCGCGCATAGCTTCATTCACTGAGAGCCCTGGCTTAAGCGTGAGCTCAAGAGTCACATCATCCTGACGCTTCACGTCATGTGCCTTAAGAAGTGCCATCTGCGCAGGCGTTACTGGCTCCTTAAGATCGAGAATAAGCGTCACGAAGTTGAGTGTAGTGAGTAGCTGCTTCACACTTCCCTCGCGGATGACTTCGCCCTTGTTTACAATGGCGACTCGCTTACAGAGCTGCTCTGCCTCTTCCAGATAATGCGTCGTGAGGATAATGGTGGTACCGCCCTCATTCAGCTTGCGGAGGAACTCCCACATACTGCGACGCAGCTCCACATCCACACCTGCAGTTGGCTCGTCGAGCAAGAGCACCTTAGGTTCATGAATAAGAGCGCGTGCAATCATAAGGCGACGCTTCATGCCTCCTGAAAGCTTCATTGAGCGCTCCTTACGCTTATCAGCAAGTCCGAGTTCATCAGTAAGGCGCAGCATGCGCTCTGTTGCCTCCTTGCGCGGAATGCCGTAGTAGCCAGCCTGATTGACGATAATGTCTTCGACCGTTTCAAACCAGTTGAGATTAAATTCCTGTGGCACGATGCCAATGTAGGATTTTGCGAGCTCAGCATGCGTGTCAATAGACACTCCACACACAAGCGCACTGCCGCTCGTTTTCTTTGAGAGGCCTGCGAGAATAGAGATAAGAGAGGTCTTACCTGCGCCATTAGGGCCAAGCAGCGCAAAGAACTCGCCCTCTTCAACGGTGAGTGACACTCCCTTGAGTGCCTCGGTACCCGGCTTCCCTTTCTCGCCCTGATATCGCTTTCTAATGTCCTCTAATTGAAGTGCGGGTACTGATGCCATAAGTAATGAGCAGTATACCATTTGGCCTTAGAGAGGCTAAAATGGGCATATGTTGCGCACAGACCGTAAAAGTATCACCCGCTTCCTTAAGTATATGTCTGTGGGCGTGTCTACACTGTCTTTTGACTTGCTTCTATTGGTCATGCTCACTGAGTTCCTGCATGTTCCCTACTACCTAGCGACACCCAGTGCGTTTCTCGTAGCGGTGACTATCAACTATGTAGTGAGTCGCAAACATGTATTTGCCGGTACCGAGCGCGGCCTACGCACGGGCTATGCCTACTTCATAGTCTTCGCGCTCATAGGCTCTGCCGTTACCACGCTTGGCGTAACGCTACTCGTGACCTATGCCCATCTGTATTACCTGGTAGCGCGTGTAGTTGTAGCTGGGTTTGTAGGTATCGGCACCTATCTTTCAAATCTCTTTTTCAATTTTAAAGTCGCTGGTAAGCACAGTACCTAGTTTGCTTCTGATGTCGCTTCGTGCGATAACTGCCCTTAGATTGAACGATGGCCGTTTTGGCCACAGGAATCAGGGAGGAATCACATGTCTACGCATTCCAAGCGCTTCTCGGGAGCAGCCCTCGCCATGCTGTCCATTGTCGCGCTCTGCATCATCGTCATGATGCTGCCTCTGTTCACGAAGCCCAAACCTGTTCCCTACTCCTCATCGGCAATGCCGCAAGGGGTCGACCCTATCGGCGAGCTGATACAGCACTCGCGGTAACCACTCAGCCGACGCACCTGCGTCGGCTGTACCTTTTCACCCCATCCCCAGACGGTTCTCTGCACAGTCGATGCTATGCTCACCTATATATGGAGCATGAACCAATGAGTGTTCGTTTGAAATCAGTGCTGCGTGGTGACGTAAGTACTGCACCTGCAGATCTAGAGAAATATAGTCGTGACACAAGTGTATTCACCCGCACCCCAGAGGTGGTCACGTTCCCCAAGGACGCAAGCGATGTCGAGACGCTCGTGCGCACCGTGCGTACAGCAAAAGAGGCAGGAGAACAGGTCTCAGTGACTGCTCGCTCAGCCGGTACCTGTATGTCAGGTGGTCCGCTCACCACGTCCGTACTTGCGGTATTTACCAAGTACATGAATCGGGTGCTTGAGGTCGGCGAAGGCTATGCCATCGCAGAGCCCGGGGTGTACTATCGTGATTTCGAAAAGCAAACACTTGCCAAGGGTAACCAACTCCTTCCCTCATATCCTGCATCGCGCGAGCTCGCTGCGCTCGGCGGTATTGTGAACAACAACTCCGGTGGCGAGCGTACGCTTGAGTACGGCAAGACCGCTGACTATGTCGAGGAGCTCGAAGTTATCCTTGATGACGGATCGAGAGTACTCTTCCACGAAGTTTCTCCAGAACAACTAGAAGAGAAAAAGAAGCTTCAGACACGCGAAGGTGCCATCTATCGCGATATGCATGCATTACTGAGTAGCCATGTAGCGGAGATTCGTGCCGCCAAGCCGAAGGT
>CAYWWP010000026.1:0-5272 GCA_964462415.1 uncultured Candidatus Saccharibacteria bacterium | reverse complement strand
CCAACTGATGTCTTGAACATCATGTTGAACTGTTGCGGTTCTGAGAGTGCATTGCCTTCGGGACTCAGAATCTTGTGTGTGCGAATCGCCTCCCCCATCTGTTCAAGCGTCATGCCTGCTGGGTTTACACCCGCTTCTTCAAGAAGGTGGTCTGCACGATAGCGCTTCTTGGTTTTCGTGTCCGTAACCAATGGGTCATTAAACGTAGTGGTGTGGCCACTTGCCTCCCAGACTCGTGGATTCATCAAAATAGCAGACTCAAGACCGTACATGTCGTCACGGGTCTCGACGAAACGACGCCACCACAGGTTCTCAATATTCTTCTTGAGCGCCACACCAAGCGGGCCGTAATCAAAGGTGCCCGCAAGACCGCCGTAAATTTCCGACCCCGGATAGATAAATCCGCGGCGCTTGGCGAGAGAAACGATGGTGTCGAGCGATACTGGTTCCTTTGACATACACAATTAAAATTAGCGCACAACTTGTCCAAATGACGACTGATACTGAGGGTCTGCAGTGGCCTCGGTGGTGACCTCATATGTTGTACCCTCTACCGCGCGCTTGGTCACGCGATCGGTTCCTGCATACGAAATCTGCGTAACCAGTATGGGACTTGTACCCCGCTGGGAAAGGCTTGGCAAGAGCGCCACCTGGAACGCTACCTGCTTCGCGCCTGCCCCCTGAGCAGGTACGTCTCCTGCAGCCCACGTCACGGTACGCGTCACCGCGTCATACGTCACCGAGCCGTCGCTTGGAACCGTGGTGCCGGTGTACCGCACATACGACGGTAATTTTGCCGTAACTGAAGCGCCTGCCACCGCGTGCACTGAGTTACTGAAGGTAAACAATACCGTATAGGTAGTTTCCTTATCAGGAACGGGCGGCCAAGGACCCGTGTTCTTAATGCCTCCCACCGTACGCACCGACTGTGCTTTAAGCGCCAAATCAGTCGCAAGCTGTACCGTGCGCACCATGGTTGCGGTCACCTGCTTCGGACCATTGGTGCCGTCATTAGTACGGCCAGTAACCTTGACCGTGATAGTAATAGACGGATCGCGTACTGACTTAAGTGCTGTCGCTGGCTTAGTCATAAAGGTGAATGATCCCACTCCCGCATCTCCAGGCTCAACCCGAGAAAGACCTGGCGTAGTGTCTGGTGCAAAGATGACCGTACTGTCCGCAGAACGGAAGAAGCCTGTTTGCGCGTTGATACTCTTAGTGTCAACGCCACCTCCCGTTACCTGCACCTCAATCTGTGCGTCAGTGAGCGTGCTCGCAAGCGTATTGGCCCAGCTGAGGCCTACCGTGACCTGCTTCCCTGCTGATACAACGTAATTAGCGTCAGTGGACCCATTTACGGTTAGGCGAGTGTCGAGGAACGGTTTGCGGATAGCAATTTGTGCCTGTCCGCTCGCATATACAAGCGCGAGCGTGCCATTGTCGCCCTTTGTACCTGCCTTAAAGCGAAACACACGGTCAGACGTATCGTCACCTACGAGCGTACCCTTGATAGTTACTGTTTTTTCACTCCCCGGGGCAAGGGTGCCAATATCAACAAGACCCGTGGTGTCCGCTGCGGGAATAAACCCAGAAGGATACGAATCAGATAGTAATGCCACATTCTCTACTGGCGCCGGAGCATCGGAGTGCACAGTAACCTCCATGGATAGCTCTTGGCCAAGCGCCGCGTCCGGAGGAAGAATGACTTTCACTGAAAGTGGAGACGAACTAATAGTCACGTCGTGCGAAACATTCTTCACAAAGACTGCATTTGAGCCTTCAGTACGGTATTCAAGCTTAAGCGGTATTTGATAGGTCTGTCCCTCAGCTCCCGAGAGTGCCACACGAATAGAAGCAGTGCGGGATTCACCTGCAGGAATATCTCCAAGCGTATCGTCGGAACGCGGATAGGGATTGAGCGGATTGTTTGGATCACGCGCACTATCAGGGAACGTCGCTGAAAGGTTTGTGTGGTGTATGGCAGTTGGATTGCCATTCTTAACCGTAATAAGCAGTGTAGCTACCTCCCCGCTCTTAAGGGATGGCGTCGGTTCTACCGTAATATCCACTCGATCGGACGAAATCGCGCGAGTACCGAACACGAGGAAATACCCGGCCACCAAAAGCGCAATAACAAACGTGACCGCAGCTGCAATGAGAAATACGAACGACCACGACACTTTCTTTTTTGGAGGTGGTGGTGCAGGAGGTGTCCACACAGGAGCAACGTTCTCTACGGGCACAGGAGGTGTAGGAGCGGCTACAGGAGTGGGCGCAGGCACCGTGGGTGCCTCTTGCGCGTAGAGCCGTTCTCGCAACTCCTCAAGCGAGGAGCGTTCTGTATCTCCTGAAGGTGGCATATGCACCTAAGTATACCAGCGCTTAGAGTCCGGAGGCGCTAATGCCGCGGTTGATACGGCGAATCAGTTCATCACGCGCGAGCGTTTCGTCTACTGGACCCGTATCAAGCCCAAGCATCACCAAGAGTGAGAGCGCCGCTAGACACTCTGCTCTATCCTGAGCGTCTTCATCAGCAGTCATGAGTGACTCGAGAAATCGCATGTAGAGGGGATAAAACCCGAGGTCAGACGAGTCGTGCGGCACGAGCCGCAACAGGAGTCCCCCAAAGCGCGCGGCACGCGTGCGTGCAGCAGGAGTAAGTTCACGAAACCGGTCTCGCACCAAGAGCGCTCCAGCCAAGCGCCAGGTTTCTTTACCACGCACAAGCGTTACATCACTCTCTGAGAGCGTCTGTAGTGCACTCGCGAGCTTCGCCCCCGGCTTACGCAGTCCCTCAGCACGCGCACGGACTAGCCCCAGTTCCTCGGTAAGCAGAGTGAGCAGCACCCCACTCTCTCGCACGCCAGCGCGCGAGAGCACTACTGCACGCGTGAGGTATTTATGCCGCATCCCGGGTGAGGAAGAAGGTTACAGTGCCTATAGAGAGCTCTACCTTCCCTGCTGGCTCTGCCACAGGAGCAAATGAGCGTGCAGACACACCGCCAAGCACAGCATCTCTAAGGAGAGCGTCACCGTTCTCACTAATAGTGAGCGTCACCGTGTCCTGTGGTGATAGGTCTGCTGCCTTACGTGCATCTGCAAGAGCACGGAGGAATTCACGCACATCTCCTTCCGCAATAAGCTCTGGAGTGAGGGCAGTATCGAGCGCAAGCTGAGAAGCGTTCTCAACGATATTCTTTACGTTGAGTTCGTCCATGAGAATTTCCTGGAGTTCAGGGGCAAGCGTGCCCGGGATACTGAGAGACGCAAGCGGCTGACGCACTTTTATGTTTGCCTTTTGTCGCAACATAAGCGCCTCTGATGCGAGCGTGCGCAGGCGCGCCATATCGGCAACAAGCGTACTGTCCTTCTTTGCTCCACCAAGGAGTTTCTCAAGGAACCCTACACGCACCTCTGGCCAGCAAGCCAAGTGCACCGAGAGCGGATCAGTTTCTGTCTTTGTGGTGGTGTACACCTCTTCTGCAATAAATGGCGCAAGCGGTGCCATAAGAAGTGCACAGATAGTGAGCGTTTCGCGAAGCGTAGTAAGTGCAGCACTATCCCCCTCGCGTGCACGGTCACGCACGCGACGAACATACCACTGCGACAGATCTTCAATAAGACCCGCGAGTGTGCGCGATGCGGTGTAGAGGTCGTAGCGATCCATGGCCGCAGTCACCTTCTCGATAGTCTCGTTCGTGCGTGCAACCATCCAGTGATCAAGTACCGTAGGCGTAGTCTCTACACGCTTCACATCCTTAAAGAGCGCATAGAACTTGGCGCTGTTATCGAGCCATGAGATAACGCGCCCGGCTTCCTTTACGGTCTTGTCGTCAAAATTCTTTGAGTCGCCTGGCTGATTTACGTAGTACATCCAGAAGCGCACGGTATCTACGCCATACTGCGCAATCGCGTCTGCTGGAAATACGATATTGCCGAGTGACTTACTCATTTTCTTGCCGTTTGCATCAAGCAAGTGACCCAGACAAATCACATTCTTATATGGCACTCCCTTCCCCATGAGTGTCCCCACCGCAAGCAAGGTGTAGAACCATCCGCGTGTCTGGTCTATTGCCTCTGAAATAAAGTCAGCGGGATATGGAAGCTTCTTGTCTTCAAACGGATAGTGGTCCTGCGCAAATGGCATAGCGCCTGAATCAAGCCACACATCCATCACTTCCTTCACACGACGAAGCTCAGTGCCCTGCTCGCTCACGAGCACCACATCATCTATATATGGGCGATGGAGGTCGAGCTCGTATTCTTCGTTGTGTGGAAGTGGCACAAATGAAAGTTCGCGCACCTCTGCGTTACGTGGCAAATCTGCATCTACCATCGCGCGCGTTGTAGCTGCGTCTGCTCCAGCGACCACCGGCATGAGCATTTCAAGCCCAATACCATGGGTCACAATGAGAATCGTCTTACCCGTGTGCTTGGACTCAATGTCATAGAGGAACTCGCCAAAGCGCCGCTTAGCGTCCGCATGACTCTCCCCACCAGGGAATGCGTCCATGTATCCGTGCGCATCACGGTACGCAAGAAACTCTTCAAGCGTCTTGCCGCAGAAGTCACCCGCATCTATTTCGCGAATGCGCTCGTCTACGAGAATGACGCTTTCTGCGAGGCCAAGCTCGCGTGCGACAACTTGCGCCGTCTCAAGCGAACGCGCAAATGGTGATGCGTAGATTACCTCTATCTGCTTGTCCTTGAGCGTTCCTGCTGCCTCTATTGCTTGCGCACGACCCTTCTCCGTAAGCGGGAATTTCTTCTCGTTCGTACAGTCTATTTCATTGCGAACATTGTTCTCTGCTTCTGCATGACGCATTGCAAAGAAGCGGTTGCCATTGGTCTTTGTGTGCTTCTTAAGCTCTGCAACCGAACCGATAACAAGACGCTCTTCCCCGTTCTCGCTCTGCCACACTGGAAGCGGTGTACCCCAGTAGCGCTCACGACTAATAGCCCAGTCCTTTACGTTTGAAAGCCACTCGCCCATGCGCCCGTCACGAATATGCGCCGGCTCCCAATTAACCTTCTTATTCTCTGCAATCAATGTGTCGCGCAAATCCTGCATGCGCACATACCACGAATCACGCGCGTAGTAGATGAGGCGGTTTTTACTACGCCAACAGTGCGGGTATGAGTGACTGTAGTTTTCTTTAGAGAAGTAGAGACCACGTGCCTGCAAGTCCTTAAGAACCTCGACATTCGTCTCAGGCTCGATGACTGACATCCCCTCAAAAATGCCAGTGCCTTTTACAAAGGTGCCGTCTGG
>CAYWWP010000025.1:0-5286 GCA_964462415.1 uncultured Candidatus Saccharibacteria bacterium | reverse complement strand
CAGACCTCAACGCTGCTTCACTTGAAGCTGCAGACCGCATGGTAGAGGGTACGGCTCGCTCAATGGGTGTCGAGATCAAGGGATAATCACTTCCCATACATACGAAAAACGTCCGCAGTAGCCCTGCGGACGTTTTTCGTTTAGAGTCTTTCGTATGCAGGTACTGCCGATACATACCCGTCCGCTCCTGGCGCCCAAGGACTCGCTTCTCGATGCGCTCGTAGAAGCGAGACTCACGCTAAGGGATGGAGACATTGTAGCCATCTCTTCAAAGGTGGTTGCAATCCATGAAGGCGCAACAGTGCCGCTTGATGCCGCAGAGAAAGAAGAGCTGATTAAGGCTCAGGCCACCTGGTACCAGAAGGGAACGCGCGCTTCACGATGGCGCACGTGGTTTACGATTGCGGGCGGCGCGTTTGTGGGGTCTGCGGGTGTGGACGAGAGTAATGGAAACGGTCACTACATTCTCTATCCTAAAGACCCATTCAAGAGCGCCAAGATGCTTCGTGCCTGGCTCATGAAGACGTATGGAGTACAAGAGATCGGGGTCATCATTACTGACTCTATGTCTACACCGCTGCGTCGTGGCGCTATTGGGTTTGCGCTTGCGTGGGATGGTATTGATCCACTACGCGATTATCGCGGAACGCAGGATATTTTTGGTCGCACGATAAAAATAGAGCTCGCAAATCTCATAGATGCGCTCGCTGCAAGTGCGGTCTTGGTGATGGGTGAGGGAGCAGAATGTACGCCGGTAGCACTTATTCGTGATGCTAAGAACATCACACTCAAGAATCGCTCCAAGAAGCTCGACCAGCTGATTGTGGAGCCTGAGAACGATATCTTCGCGCCACTCTTTTGGAACAAGCGCTGGAAGCGCGGAGGTCGCTAGCGTTCGAGTGTTACGAATTCGTAGCGTATACCGTTCTCTTCGTGCGCTTCACGAGAAAGTTCGGTGGTGAAGTCGCTGTAGTCGGGGAAGGTGACGTCGCCCGGAGTCGCATCATCCACAAGGGTGAGGTAGAGACGAGTGGCAAAGGGAAGAGCGGCGCGATATAGCTCTCCGCCTCCAATCACAAAAATCTCTTCATTACCTGCCGCCTCCTTTGCGTATGAGAGTGCTTCGGGGAATGAGAATGCCGTCTGTGCTCCCTCTGCTTCGTACCAGCCACTTTTAGTTACGACGTAGTTTGTGCGTCCAGGGAGCGGACGAAACTTCTCAGGCAGTGATTCCCACGTTTTGCGTCCCATGATTACCGGATGACCTTTGGTAAGTTCCTTGAATCGCTTCATGTCGCCGGGGATGTTCCAGAGGAGCTGATTGTTCTTGCCGATAGCGCGCTCGTGTCCGAGAGCTGCAATGAGACTGATGCGGTGTTCCATGACTACAGCGTATCAAATCGTTCCAGACGCGCACCTGTTTCAACAACTTCAATACAGTCTTTCTGTGCAATCACGAGTATATCTACTGGTTCGTCCCATGGGGCGCGAGGCAGAGGCGTTTCGTGCACTTGGTGCGGGAAGCACACGCCAATGCGCAGCCACGACACGGGCGCTCCTCTTAGAAACCGGTCGTACCATCCGCCACCCTGACCATGTCGGGTGCCCTGTCTATCAAAAGCGCGTCCGGGAAGAAAGAGTGCTACTTGGCGCTCTTCAAACAATGCACGGGCCCGCGCAAGCTCCGTCTCTACAGATGCGCTAGCGCGTGGTGGGATCTCGTACACGGGTACGCTCGGGGGAGCGGTAAACACCCGCTCAAGCGGCACTTCAGTACGCAGTGCGCGGTACGTAATAAATCCTTCCTGTGACGCACAAAGCGCTCCTAGGAGCGCTTCTTCGTTTCCTTTTTGTGCCATGTCTGGACCTTCTTGATGTCCTTGTCGCGGTAGAGCTGAGGAAGCATCATTTCAGGCTTCCATGCCTTCTTAAGTTCGCCAAGGCTCGTACTTGATGCATACTTGCCGGCCTTGGTGTAATCGCGCTCGATAATAGGACCGGTCTCAAAGAAGATAATCTGTGCGATGCGGCGACCAACCACGAGCGGAATGATGTAGTTCTTCGAGTTGTTCGTGATTTCCATCGTCCAACGATTCACGTAGCCGACGTCGCCCCAGCCCGCACACTTACACACCTCGATGAAGTTGCGGCCCATAGAAGAGCGGGCCTTCATCATGGTGGTGATGTGGTCCTTGCCACCAATAAACTCTTGAGTGTGCGCGAGAATAGTTTCGCCTGGGCGAAGCACAATCACCTTGTCGTCTGGGCGAATACCGTCGTAGTCAAAGTTGTATTTCTTGAATGCTTCTTTCGCTGGCACCGCACGCTCTACCTTGTCTGCACCCCAGACGTGCTCCATGTGCTCCTGGCTCCAAATGTTGTAGAGCGCGTGATTGTACTTGGGAGGCTGTTCGCGGAAGAACCACTCACCAAGCGTGACGTCGTAGCTGCTGGTCGCGAGTTGCTCTTCGCTAAATGGGTGAATGACGATATCACCCTTTTTCATCTCCTCAAGAATCTTTTTGTCAGACAGTGCCATAGTCTCGTTATTTTATATTCTTTGTGCGGCCATGCCTAATTGCGTCCAGCACTATCGGAATAGGTGCTGGACATAAGGGAGTCTAAGCTCGAGGGACTCGCTAATACTCCCTAAACAGCCATAGGAGCCTTAATAGCCGGGTGCGACTCGTAGTTTCTAAGCTCGATATCATCCATAGTGAACGAATCAATATCGCTTACTTCCGGATTTAGCCAGAGTGTTGGGGGAGTAAGTGGCGCACGCTCTAGCTGCTCCTTCACTGCGTCGAAGTGGTTGTGGTAAATGTGAGCGTCTCCAAGTGAGTGCACAAACTCATGTGCTTCAAGTCCGGTGACCTGCGCCACCATGTGGAGGAGTAGGGAATAGGATGCAATGTTGAACGGTACGCCGAGGAACATGTCACAGGAGCGCTGGTGCATAAAGAGGGAGAGCTTGCCGTCCGCTACAAAAAACTGGAAGAACATATGGCACGGAGGAAGTGCCATCTGGTCGAGCTCGCCTGGATTCCATGCGGTCACAATCAAGCGGCGGCTCGTCGGATTAGTTTTTATCTGGTTGATGACATCCGCAAGCTGGTCCACGGTGGTGCCGTCTGGCTTCTGCCACTTCCTCCACTGTGCGCCATAGACGCGACCAAGGTCGCCCTCAAACTTTGCCTTAGGGAGCCAGTAGTCGGCAGTGGCGTTTGCGGTCCAGATGGTTTTCTCGCTTCCATTGAGTTCCTTAAGGCGGTTGTCGTCTGTGGAGCCCTCAAGAAACCAAAGAAGTTCACTCTTCACTGCTTTCCAGGCGAGCTTTTTGGTGGTGACGGCAGGGAATCCGTCTTTTAGGTTAAAGCGCATCTGAAGACCAAAGAGTGCGCGAGTGCCCACGCCCGTGCGGTCGTCGCGATCTACGCCCTCTTCCATAATCCGCTTGAGCACCTCGAGGTAGGCCTGTTCCATATGGTCCTCAGTATACCAAGTCGGGTTTCGTGCATGTGTTCTGTATACTTATGCTCATGCGTATCGCGGTAGTGGGTCCCCAGAACACCGGCAAGTCCACATTTGTTCGAGATTTCATTGCCGCGTTCCCTCAATTTTCTACTCCCACAGAGAGCTATCGGGATGTGGTTCGCAAGCACAATCTGCAGATAAACCAGCTCACGGGTACGGAGTCTCAGCGACACATTCGTGAGTTCATGCGTGAGCAGATTGCTACTGCTTCTGACAACACCATCTTTGATAGGTGCCTCATAGATAACTACATGTACACCCGCTTTGGGTTTGAGAAGGGAAATGTAGAAGAGGCATTCCTTCGAGAATCAGAAGCAATCATGCATGAGACTGCGGGGCAGATTGACCTTTACCTCTTTATCCCAAGTGCACTTTCTATTCCGCTTGAGGATGATGCGTTGCGCGATACGACACCTGCATATGTCGATGTTGTAAATCGTACCTGTATCGAAATCATATTCTCACTCATTCGCTCTAAGGGTATCGATGTTGAAGTTATTGGCGGTACACGCGAAGAGCGTATCATCGCGGTGCGCGCCATGCTGGTCAAGCGTGGAGTGGCAGTTGAATCTCCCCACTAAACCAGCCATACTAGAACCACTATGAGACTCCTGGCCTAGCACCTTATTACGAGCAGTTATGTAGTGATTTTGGTATGTACGAACATCTACACCAAGAAGACCAGGAAATATTTGACCTTATTGCAGGAGAAGAAGTGCGTCAGCAGGAGGGGCTTGAGCTTATTCCAAGCGAGAACTATGTGTCGCTTGCGGTGCGCGAGGCAATGGCGAGTGCGCTTACGAATAAGTACTCGGAAGGGTACCCGGGCAAGCGTTACTACGGCGGACAGGAGTTCACCGACAAGGTAGAAACGATTGCGATAGAGCGGGCAAAATCGCTCTTTGGGGCGTCGTTTGCAAACGTACAGCCACTTGGGGGCGCAAACGCGAATATCGCGACCTATACGGGCCTTATGGCGCCTGGTGACACCATCTTGGGTATGGACCTCTCCCATGGAGGACATCTCACGCACGGGCACCCGGTAACCTTTATCTCAAAGGTCTACAACTTCATCCGCTACAAGATGAAGGACGTGAATACAGGCGAGATTGATTACGACGAACTGCGCACGCTCGCACATACCCATAAGCCAAAAGTAATCCTTGCAGGATTCTCCGCGTACCCGCGCGAGCTTGATTGGAAGCGTATTGCCGATATTGCGCACGAGGTAGACGCGGTCGCAGTCGCGGACGTCGCGCACATTGCCGGCCTCATTGCTGGTGGCGCACAGGAAAACCCATTTGCACACGGGTTTGATGTCATGACCACAACTACACACAAGACGCTGCGCGGTCCGCGTGGCGGCATGGTACTCGTGCGTGAGAGCGAGGAGCTCGCAAAGAAGGTAGATAAGGCAGTCTTTCCTGGATTCCAGGGTGGTCCACACATGCACCAGATAGCTGCGAAGGCAGTAGCTTTCAAAGAAGCACTTGATCCACGCTTTAGCGAGTACGCGCATCAGGTTGTGAAAAATGCGGCTGCTATGGCGAGTGTGTTTGAAGAAGCGGGGGTGCGCATGATAACGGGCGGCACGAGTAACCACCTCATTCTCGCGGACGTATGGGGTTCACTCCAGATATCGGGACACGATGCTGAGACGCTCCTTGATAGGGCAGGTATCACACTTAACAAGAACGCGATTGCAGACGATACCCGCAAGCCACTTGATCCGTCTGGTATTCGCTTCGGTAC
>CAYWWP010000024.1:1392-7664 GCA_964462415.1 uncultured Candidatus Saccharibacteria bacterium | reverse complement strand
TGAATTTGCTGCATATCGGCTAGTCGCTTGCTGTCATTTGCCTTAGCGCGTGCAGTCGAGAGACTCGAAAGTACCACCGAGGACAGAATGCCAATAATGGCAATCACCACGAGTAGTTCTATGAGCGTAAAACCGCGGAAACATCGCGTCATACCGATAAGCGTACCACCCTCCTACGAGCACAATAAAAGACCTCCCCGTGCGGGGAGGTCTTTTATTAACAACTGCTTAATCTTACTTATTTGCGTGATGCAATGATGTCGTTTGCTACGTTCGTAGGCACTACTTCGTAGTGATCGAATTCCATCGTCATGCTGCCGCGACCTTCGGTCATAGAGCGGAGCGTTGTGGTGTAGCCGAACATTTCTGAGAGCGGCACCTTTGCGTTTACCACCTTGTTCATACCGCGCTCCTCCATACCTTCTACAGCACCGCGCTTAGATGACAGGTTACCGGTAATATCACCCATGAACTGCTCAGGGATTACCACCTCAACACGCATGATTGGCTCGAGAATAACGGGGCGAGCCTTCTGTGCAGCCTCCTGGAATGCCTGAGATGCAGCGATCTTGAAGGCAATTTCAGAAGAGTCCACTTCGTGGAACGAACCGTCGTAGAGGTCTACTGATACGTCCACCATCTGGTAACCAGCGAGCACACCGCGGTTCATAGCCTCGCGAATACCCTTCTCAATAGGACCAATGTATTCCTGCGGAATAACACCTCCCTTGATGTTGTTGATGAACTCGAAGTGATCTTCACGGGTAACGTTCTTCGCAATCTTTGCGTCCTCTTCAAGTGGCTCAAGGTGCTTGATCTTGATCTTCACGTGACCGTACTGACCCTTACCACCCGTCTGCTTGATGTACTTGTTGTCTACATCAGCGTTGCCGAGGATGGTCTCGCGGTACGCCACCTGTGGCTTACCTACGTTTGCCTCCACATTGAACTCGCGCTTCATGCGGTCTACGAGAATTTCAAGGTGAAGCTCACCCATACCTGCCATGATGGTCTCACCGGTTTCTTCATCGGTAGACACCTTGAAGGTAGGATCCTCGTCCGCAAGCTTACGAAGCGCGATACCCATCTTCTCCTGATCAGCCTTGGTCTTAGGCTCAATGCGAAGCGATACCACTGGCTCTGGGAACTTGATCTCCTCAAGCACGATTGGATTTGCTTCATCACAGAGGGTGTGTGAGGTCTTGGTGTCCTTAAGACCCACCATCGCTGCAATTTCTCCGGTGAATACCTTCTCTACTTCCTCACGCTTGTCAGCCTGAAGACGTACGATACGACCGACGCGCTCCTTGGTACCAGTTGAGCTGTTGTACACGTATGAACCTGCGGTCACCGTACCTGCGTACACACGGAAGAAGGTAAGCGCTCCCACAAATGGGTCAGTCTGGAGCTTGAATGCGAGTGCCGTAAATGGCTCCTCGTCTGATGGCTTGCGCTCAATTTCCTCGCCGGTCTTAGGGTTGGTTCCCTTTACTGGAGGAAGATCAAGTGGAGATGGAAGGTAGTCCACCACAGCATCGAGTACGAGCTGCACACCCTTGTTCTTGAGTGCTGAACCCGTGTATACCGGGAAGATCTCGTTTGCGATAACTGCCTTGCGGAGCGTCTTCTTAAGATCCTCGAATGATGGCTCGGTGCCCTCAAGGTACGCGTTCATAAGTGCATCATCGTGCTCCACGATGCGCTCAATAAGCTCAGCGCGGTACATCTGTGCCTCTTCTAGGTATTCAGCAGGAATCTCTCCCTCGATTACCTCCTCACCCATGTTGCCAGCGAAGGTGTATGCCTTCATCGCGAGAAGGTCTACCACTCCCACAAAGTCATTCTCTGCTCCCATAGGGATCTGAGCACGCACAGCCTTCTTTGAAAGACGATCGAGAATCGACTTGTATGAATCCTCGAACGATGCACCTGTGCGGTCGAGCTTGTTGATGAAACAGACACGTGGCACACCTGCCTCGTCTGCATAGCGCCAGTTGGTCTCTGACTGTGGCTCCACGCCAGCCACACCGTCGAATACCACGATTGCGCCATCGAGCACGCGCATTGAGCGCTTCACCTCAGCGGTGAAGTCAATGTGTCCTGGGGTGTCGATCACATTGAAGCGGTACTTCTTTGAAGGATCCTTCTTGTCCTTCTCCTGGGTCTTACTCCAGAAACAGGTAATAGCAGCTGCGGTAATGGTGATGCCGCGCTCGCGCTCCTGTTCCATCCAGTCGGTAGTAGTCTCACCTTCATGCACTTCACCAATCTTGTGCTGGGAGCCGGTGTAGAAGAGCACGCGCTCAGACGTGGTGGTTTTACCAGCGTCCACGTGAGCGACGATGCCGAAGTTGCGCACTTTCTCTAGTGGGTAATCGCGATTCATAAGAAGGATAAATAAAATAAAAGCCGCGTGGGCGTTACATACAAGATACGTTTTATAACGACAAAAAGCAACGCCGCGCGAGGCGGCGTTGTGTAGGCTTCAGGTTAGGGGTTCTTGCGTCTCACACGACCGGAGGCGTCGCCGCCCTTCTTGCCAGCATCCTGGGCGAGAGCGCGATCTTTGTGGAAGGATCGCTTCTCGCTAGGCACGCTCGCGCCGCCCTTGCGAGCGATTTCACGTTGTCGCTCAGGAGACATGGCCGCAAACCCGCGCTTACTACCAGACGAACCCATCGAGGTTCTCCTTTCGAGGATATGGAACAGGTACTGGTTGAATTTACACCATCGACCCGTACTCGTAAACACAAAAACCGCCCAACTGGGCGGTTTTGTACGGTAGATCCGTGAATCTTACCAAGCGAAGTGAGCGAATGCCTTGTTCGCGTCTGCCATGCGGTGCATGTCGTCGCGCTTCTTGATAGCATCGCCTTCGTTCTTTGCGGCGAGCATGATCTCGGTAGCGATCTTCTCGTGCATTGGCTTACCCTTCTTGTTGCGGGCTGCATTGATGAGCCAGCGGTATGCAAGGGAAATGCGGCGCTGCTGAGGAACCTCGCGAGGCACCTGGTAGTTAGCACCACCAACGCGACGTGAACGAACTTCCATGAGCGGCGCTACGTTGCGAATTGCGGTCTCGAAGGTCTCGAGTGGATCAAGCTCCTGTGCCTTGATGAGGTCGAGGGCACCGTACACGATCTTGCGTGCCGTGTCCTTCTTACCATCCCACATAACCGTGTTGATGAAGCGTGAAATAGCTTCTGACTGGTATACGAGGTCAGGACGACGAGGATACTTCTTCTTGAGTGGATGACGCATAAGAGTAAAGGAAAAACGAGACTACGCCTTAGGCTTCTTAGCACCGTAGCGCGAACGACCACGACGACGCTTGTCGAGACCTGCGGTGTCGAGACGGCCGCGAACGATGGTGTACTGCACACCGATGTCCTTCACGCGACCACCGCGGAGCATAACTACTGAGTGCTCCTGGAGGTTGTGACCCTCACCTGGGATGTACGCCGTAACTTCCATACCGTTGGTAAGGCGTACACGAGCGATCTTACGGATAGCTGAGTTAGGCTTGCGGGGAGTCTTCGTAGTCACCTTGGTGCACACGCCACGCTTGAATGGTGCCGGGTAGAACGTAGGGCGGTTCTTGAGGGAATTGAATCCACGACCAAGAGCCACTACCTTCGTCTTGCGGGTAAGCGGCTTGCGTGACTTTTTAGTGAGCTGCTGAATTGTTGCCATGTGTAGATAAAAACCCCCGCTTGGGAGCTCCATGGACTATATAAGACCTTGCGCAGAAATGCAAACCCCGTTAGCGCATACAGCACTGTATGTGCAGGATATATTGACAATGTGCATACTTTAGTGCTATAATGTATTTGTTCTTTAACTAGGAGGGCATAGATGCCTTTTGACGGTTCTCAAGAAGACCACGCTCCCCACCCTGTCGACATCGCGGTTGGGCACCGTATCCGAGCGAGGCGAAAGGCAGCCAGGATATCGCAGAGCAAGCTCGCCAAACATCTCGGCGTCAGCTTCCAGCAGGTCCAGAAGTACGAGCGAGGCGCCAATCGCGTCTCGGGCAGCGTGCTAGTCCGAATCGCAGAGCGGCTCGAGACCAGGGTCGCTGAGCTCGTCGGCGAGACCGACGCGCCCGAAAGCAATCCTCGCACAGCTACGCTGCTCGCCTCACCCGGAGCCTACAAACTTCTCGAGGTATACGCCACGCTCGGAAGCAGCACTCTTCGTACAGCGCTCCTCAATCTGGCCCAGACACTGAGCAAGGCGGACAACGAGCAGCCACGCCCTCGAACGGTGGGGTGAAATACGGGCGCCAGGTCACACGACCTGGCGCCCGATTCTTTTTATTTAGAGCAAGAAACTACCGCTACCCTATCAGCAGCTTGTAGCAGTACTCCACGAGCGCGTAAAACGGCGCCGTAAAGAAGGTGGTGAGCAAAAACAGCACCAAAATAAGGGTGAAAATGCCCCCAGCACGCATACGCTCCTCAAATCGACCCAGTGCCATGCTCGCCTTATATGGCAAGATGCTGCGCAGTACCGTATAGCCGTCGATAGGCGGTATAGGAATGAGGTTAAACAGGCCGAGTGACAGGTTTACGAGCGTAATAATAGCGGCCAGTCCTGCCACGTCGGTCATGCCATGCGCACCTGCATACCGCGCCACGAGCGCAAAAATGACTGCGAGCGCGAGGTTGGTAGCAACACCCGCCACACCCACAAACGCCTCGCCCCAGCGCTGATTCTTGAGGTTGTAGGGGTTATACGGCACTGGTTTTGCCCACCCAAACATCATGTGGGCGTTCGTAAGCACCAGGAACGCAGGAACTAGCACCGAACCCACAATATCTATGTGCGGAAGCGGGTTAAGGGTGAGCCGGCCTGCCAGGCGTGCTGTAGGATCGCCTAACGCCTGGGCCGCATAGCCATGAGCCACCTCATGGAGGATGATAGAGAAGATAAGGACGACGATGGTGAAGAGAGCGAGTTCCATAGACAGTTGCCTAATTGCGTAGCCATATGCTAGCATGCGGGAACTATGGCACGCGAATGCGCAGTAACAGGAAAGTCAACACAGGTAGGCGGACGGTACTCTAACCGTACCCGTGCTACTCAGTTCAACCCAACCGGAAAGGTACGCCGCAAGGCTAACCTCCAGAAGCGCCGCATCTTCGTCGCTGAACTTGGCAAGACCGTTCTCGTGACGATCTCAACCAAGGGCATGCGCCACATCAAGAAGAACGGCGCACACGCAACCCTCAAGAAGGCTGGCGTTATTTAAGAACCCAATGAAAACCGGCTCCCTTAAGGGAGCCGGTTTTCATATATCCCTGCCCACATATAGAAAAGCCGCTCCGGTTTGAAACCGGAGCGGTATGTGTTAGTGGTGCGGTGGCGGATAGATCTGCACACCATCCTTAATGCGCTCAATTTTGCGCGCACGTCGCGCAACGAACGCCGTTCGCTCGAGCGGATACGGAATGCCGAGATGCTCGGCGAACTGCCGCTTGGCCGCTTCGTCGTTCAGCACCTCGATCGTGTGCTCGCTCCCGTCCAGCATCTTAAGCCGATGCGTCTCCTGCGTGAGCGGTAGCGCGCTGCCGCGAGGCTTTTCACGCTCTCGCACCGGCTCTGCCACCGCTAGGGTAGCTGCCATACCATACATGCGTTTCTCCCTTATGAAATGGTATGAGACTGGTTATAGCGCACTCGCACAGTGAGCGTCAACGCCGCTCCTTAATATCCGTACCGTCACTCTCGTAGATAATCGTACCCCGATCTATCGTAGACACGATGTCTGCCCCTGCATTACGCACCCGCTCAAGCACATCCGGACTTGGGTGTCCGTACGTGTTATGTGCTCCTGCAGAAATAACGACTACGCGTGGGCGCACTGCTCTAAGCCAAAGCGCATCCGTCGAGTACTTAGATCCATGATGCCCAGCCTTGAGAATATCGCTTTGAAGAGCCGTGCCGTAGTCACGCACCAGCATGTCCTCGATGGTCGATGGCAGGTCTCCGGTGAGCATTGCGGTTGTGGAGCCATATACGAGGTGGAGTGTAATAGAGGCATCATTAGTCGCCCGTATGCGTGAGACATCATGATCGGGATACAGCACATCGGCATACACGGCGCTTCCCAAATGAATGCGCATACCTCTGCGAGCCGTGACTCGCGTCACCCGTGGCTCGCTAGCAATTGCATACTCAAGCGCACGGAAGGTATCCGTATCATTCGCCACTCCAGGTGTCATCACCGTTCGTACCTGATAACGCGCTAGCACATCTACGAGTCCTGC
>CAYWWP010000024.1:0-1292 GCA_964462415.1 uncultured Candidatus Saccharibacteria bacterium | reverse complement strand
CGGAAAGTATAAAACGATGTCTCGCACATTTCTGTGCGAGACTAATAGGTTTCAAAGTGAGTTCGGGTAAACACTGACCCGTCGTCGTTTTGAAATACTTCTCCGCGAAGCCGTTCTCCTCTGAGCACGCGCGGCACCCACTCTCGGTCAGACGCGAGCATGCGATCAAATGGAAGCTCATCAGTATCATGCCACCATCCGTCATCAGGCTCGCGCATCTCGTCGGACTCGTGCGGCTCGCCAGTGAACTCCGTTACGATGAACACATGGACCTCGAAGCGATTGCGCGTACCGTTATGAAAGACAATCTCCGCGACCTTCCTTGCCGTCAGTACGGTAAGACCAATTTCTGCCATCACCTCCTCAGCTAGGTTCTCTTCAAGTGATTGCCCTTGCTCGACTTTGCCACCAGGACCATTGAGCGTTCCTTCGCCAATATCTGCTCCTTTGCGAATCTTGTGGCCGAGCAAAATTTTTCCGTCACGAATAATAAACGCGAGCGTCGCTTGCTTGTGTGGAATGGATGTCATGGGTGGTACTCCTTCCGCTTGATTCATACACCTAATTATACCGTTCGTCTAACCCGCCCCTGCCCGGTATACTGAAAGCCATCAGCTAAGTTACGTTACATGACCTACACCGCACGCACCTTTGCACTTCCCGAGATAGCCGGTCTCTCAAGCAAGCAGTTTGAGGTACACCTCGCGCTCTATCAAGGATACGTAAAGCACACGAATCTTATTCTTGAGAACATTGCTGCACTTCGTGCTGAGAATCCTACAGAGAACGCATACCTCATTAACGAGTTGCGTCGTCGTCTTGGATTTGAGTTTGACGGCATGCGCATGCATGAGTACTACTTCGAGCAGCTCGAGCACGGCGCACAGTCGATGGACGCAGCAAGTACCTTTGCGCAGCTTGCGAATGCTAAGTATGGAAGTTGGGATGGATTCCTCGCGCACCTCAAGGAGGTTGCCGGTACCCGTGGCATCGGCTGGGTAGTGGTGTACCGCGATGGTGACACACTGCACACGGCGTTTGTAAACGATCACGAACTCGGTCAACTCTCGGGTCTCCCTATCATGCTTGCGATTGATCTGTGGGAGCACGCATACATGGTTGACTATGTTCCTGCTGAGAAGATGACATACCTCGATGCGTTTCTTCAGGCAGTGAATTGGAGTGTCGTTGAGAAGCGCGCCGCATAACCATACCGCGCACGACCAGCACCACTACCCCGCAGACGCGCGCGTCTGCGGGGTAGTGTGTTTCATACGGATACCTACAGCCCA
>CAYWWP010000023.1:0-8024 GCA_964462415.1 uncultured Candidatus Saccharibacteria bacterium | reverse complement strand
GCGTCTGTATAGGGGTAGCTACCCGAGTACGGGTATACTAACCATATGACACAACGCTTCATCATCACACTCATCGGATTTGTGGTGTTGCTTGCGCTTATTGCAGGTGGTGCGGCGTGGTATCTCGTATCCTCGCACAAACAGGCAGTGGGTGTTCCAAGCGAACAAGCAACGACCACGGCACAGAATTTTAATGGACAAGCCATTTATACTAATGGACCGCAAGGCTTTGTTATTCGGTACCCAGAAACTGCAGAAGTAGAAGATACGTTTTCTACGTTCTATCATCTAGGGTCATCGTGGCGCGCCAATGCACTCACCAATGGAACCGGTACGCCAGTGGTCGCGATAGTGACGTATGACACCAAGAGTGATCATTCCTATCCACGCTATTACAGCACCATGGTGCGCATAGGTGTATCTGAAGACAAGAAGGAAGTTGCTGCCTGTCTCACTGCCACCAAGGATCAGGGAGAAACCCCGCTTCCTGACGTTACGTTTGGAGGGGTCACTTGGAAAGCGTTTGCATTTCAAAATGCAGGCATGATGCAGTATGTGAAGGGTGTCTCGTATCGCACCGTACACGAGGGTAAGTGTGTAGCTCTTGAGAAAATTGCTGCGGGGTCTAACTATCGTGACGACCCAAAGAGTGCAGAAGATATTGCTGACACTGAACTGGAGGCACACTATGCTGCACTTGATCAGGTTGTAGAAACCTTCATGTTCGTGCGCCCATAAGGGAGTACACTAGAGGAGTACCTAATGTATCCGCATATGACACTCATACACTGGCTTGTTTCTGTTGGTGCGATTCTTGTGGCGGCCTACTTGCTTCCTGGGGTTACCATCACTCCGCTTGCAGCAATCATCCTGGCGATAGTGCTCGGTATTATCAATGTATTCGTGAAGCCAGTTATAGGGTTGCTGACACTTCCTATAAACATAGTGACACTCGGTATATTCTCGCTTGTCGTGAATGCACTCTTTGTCATGCTGGCTGACTGGATTGTAGACGGGTTTACAGTGGCGGGCTTCTGGTGGGCGCTTGCGTTCTCTGTAGTTGTGTCTCTCGTAAACGGTTTCTTCCACCTCCTCATTCGCGAGTAATAGTTCTTCCTACGTGCAGATTGCATAAGCCGGTCTTCTATCAAGAAGACCGGCTTATGCAATAGATGGGGCGCGTGCACCTGGTGTCATATCGTATACTTATGGCTATGGAAGGGCCGATAAAGCAAATAGCGTCACCTGAAGACGAGCTTGCATACTTGCGTGCGCAAATTGCTGCAAAGGAAGCAGAACTTGCTTCTCTTAAGCTTAATCGTCCTCGCGAAGCGGTTGCACAGGAGCATGTAGTACGTCATCGACTTGATGCGCCTGAGCACCTCTACACTCCCGGCTACACCATGAGTGAGCAAGAAGCGGCTCAGCATGCAAAGGAGCTGGAGCTTAACCTAGACCCTGCAAGCACGGACGAAACTATGGCGGAATTACGTTCGGTCATGGAGACGAAAGGTATCAAAAACGCGTTTGCTGTGCTGGATAAGCTCAAGAACCCGCATCTTGATGATGATTTCCATCGATATCTAGTGCAGTACCTCATGGCGGGAATGCCGATACAGGGTCTTGCTGAGAATCAGCCGGAATGGAAGGCGCTGCATATGACGCTCTATGAGATTGCGCTCCCAGAATCTAAAGGTGCTGACGAACAAGGTAGGGTGAAGCCCTTGCGTGAGCTCGTGTCTGCAATGGAGCAATTTTATGCAGGTATGATGCCTGTAGAGCACGCTTCTATGAGTGAGCCTGCATACATGACGCTTGAATTGGCTGTCCCTGTAGATAGGCCACATCTCATGTTCTATGCAGGTGTTCCTAATTCAAAGCGCGATCTTTTTGAGAAGCAACTCCATGCAATATTTCCCGATGCGATGATTTCACCGCAGCCGAATGACTATAACGTATTCGTTGATGGTGGTACGTCGCTCGGCGCGGTAGCTTCGTTTAAGGATCAGCCAATGCTCCCACTTAAGGATTATCAAGATTTCGATTACGATCCGATTAATTCACTGGTGAACGCATTTGCAAAGATTGCACCTGAAGACGAAGGAGCGTCGCTTCAGATAGTATTCAAACCTCGCGGTAACCACTACGTCGATCACTATCGCCGTGTGCTCCATGAATTGCGCAAAGGCGAACATCGTTCTCGTGCATTCTCACTTCCGGAGACCTTTGTGGGCGACCTTGCTCGTGAGGCTGTGGGGCTGTTTGTACCTGCCAAAAAGCACAATGATCAGCGTCCTGTGGATGAGACTGCGGTGCAACAGGTGGAGAAGAAAATTGCTGCACCTATAGTGTCTACGAACATTCGTGTAGTGACCTCATCCATGAACGCTGTCCGCGCAGAGCAGCTTCTGCAGGAGATTACTGCTCCATTCCATCAGTTTGAGAATACACTTGGTAACCGTATTGAATTTAAGCATCCAAATAACGTAAAGGCGCTCTTCAAGGACTTCTCGTTCCGCATGTTTGAGCAACGCACAAATCTGCCGCTTTCGCTTCGTGAACTCACCACCATGTATCACTTCCCTCCAAAGGGAGTGGACTCTTCGCCGCATCTCGTGCAGTCTCGATTCACGCAGGCTGCAGCACCCGCAACGCTGCCTACAGATGGCGTGATACTCGGCACCAATACCTTCCGTGGCCACACTACTGAAGCCAGACTTTCACCAGAAGATAGATTGCGTCATTTGTACGTCATAGGACAGACCGGTACGGGTAAAACCGGATTCCTTAAGACACTCATTGCGCAAGACATTGCTGCTGGTAACGGTGTCTGTTTCATTGATCCGCATGGCAACGACATCATCGATGTGCTCGCTATGGTGCCACCTGAGCGCTATGAAGACGTCATCTATTTTGATCCTGCGTACATAGATAGACCATTCGGGCTCAATCTGCTTGAGTACGATCCACGCTTCCCAGAACAGAAGACATTCATCGTGAATGAACTTCTGGCGATTTTCCGTCGCCTGTATGGCGATGTGCCAGAGAGCATGGGTCCTGCGTTCGAGCAGTACTTCCGCAACGCTACGCTTCTTGTGATGGAGGATCCGTCTACGGGCTCAACGCTCATGGATATTGGGCGTGTACTTTCTAATGCTGAGTTCCGCAACATGAAGCTCTCGCGGAGCAATAACCCAGTGGTGAATCAATTCTGGAAAGAGATTGCCACAAAGGCAGAAGGAGAGGCGTCGCTCCAAAACATTGTGCCGTACATCACCAATAAGTTTGATGACTTCACCGCAAATGATTTCATGCGTCCTATTATCGGACAGCAAGAGTCATCGTTTAAGTTCCGTGAGGTTATTGATTCTAAGAAGATTCTTCTGGTGAATCTCTCAAAGGGACGTTTGGGCGAACGAAATGCAAACCTACTCGGTCTTATCTTGGTGGGCAAGCTCTTCATGGCAGCGCTTTCTCGTGCTGATTCTCCCGGGGCTTCATTCCCGCCGTTCTATCTCTACATAGACGAGTTCCAAAACATCACCACAGATTCTATCCCGGGCATTCTCTCTGAGGCACGTAAATACAAACTCTCGCTCACGATTGCACACCAGTTCCTCGCACAGGTAGACGAAAAGATTCGTAGTGCGGTATTCGGTAACGTGGGCTCCATGGCGGTGTTCCGCGTAGGCGAGGAAGATGGAGAATTTTTCGCCAAGCAATTCCAGCCAACGTTTGAGTCTCGTGACTTTGTGAATATTGAAAACAGAAATGCGTACCTACGCGTGCTGGCTCACGGTGTACCGCAAAAGCCGTTTAACATTCACACCCTCAACCTGCCTGAGGGTAATACGGGTCAAGTAGATGACCTGCGTCAGCTCTCATTCCTTACCTACGGTAGGGATCGTGCTACTGTTGAAAATATTATTAGAACTCGCTTCTTGTCATAATTACTAACCACCCACATATGTCTGGTATCGATTTTCCTCCTAAGCCAAACCCTAAGGACGAGCAGTCCGAAGAGGGACTGAGTATTCAAGAGGAGGGTGCTGCACCACACGTACAAGAAACAGCGGGCGCAGAGTCAGAGGAGGAGCCGATTTCTGATGCTACGCCCAAAGAGCGTATGGATAGAATGCGCTCAGCAGTCGTAGAGAATGCACTTACTCGCATGCGTGAGGCGGAAGCCAGTGCGGCAGCAGAGCAGGAGAAGTATTTCTCACTCATGGCTGCACACCAGAAATCGCGCGGTATGGTGAGCGTAGCTGCTGAGTCACTAGTAGGCGAAATAACTCCCGAGAAGCTACAGTCAGCACGTCGTGCGTGGGTGCGTTCTCGTGCGTATGTAGCGCAAGCACAGCAAGAAGCTGCTGAGGCACGTATAAAGGAGCGCCCACAGACACGCGAGCAGGCGCTTGAAGGACTCAATCGCTACAAGGGTAAGGGAAGTATTGAGGCAGAGAAGCTACAGGCACGCTACGAGCGCATGGTGACACTCAAGAGTGTCGTGCTGGGTGCTGAAGAAGCTGAGCTAAAGGTACGCACTGAAGCACTCAGTGCTCGCGACAAGAATGCATTTGAGCGCGGAATAGAGTGGTATCAAACACGAGTACCCAAGGGTGCACGCATTGTGATTACCTCGGCGCTTATGGTGGGTGGCGCTGCTGCGCTTACCGGCCTCAGTCCTGTAGCACTCATGGCTGCAAGCGCAAGCGCTGGACTTCGTGTTGCTGCAAGTTCTATTAAAAATCCTACATGGCAAAAAACGTTCGGTATTGTTGCTCTTATGCCAAGTGTTGGCGGTTTGGTAGGTCTTGCAGCAGAGAAGGCAACGCAGGGAGTCCACAAAGCTCTCGGTACTGAAGCTAAGGCAGCAGAACTGCTTGCGCAGCGCGAAGGTCTGGGAAAGCTTGGAAGTGTAAAGAATCTTGAGAAACTCTCACAAGAGCGTAAAAAGGCACTCGGTGTAAAAGAAACTATTGCTCGCCAAGGGCGCTTCGCACGTATGGGTTCATCGCTCCTTGCAGGAGGACTGCTTGGACATTTATTTGGTGGACATCATGCAGGAAGTGGTGCCGCTCCAGAGGGACACAGTGCCCCTGGGGACACGAGTCATGTGGACACAGCGCACGCACCTGCCACACACACTACTCAACCTGAAGTCGCAGCTCCTGGCGCACCTCACGCAGAGGCAGTGCATGACGCTCCTCGTACGCCTGATGGGATTGTGTCGGGTGCAACTATTCATACGCCTGGTGAAGGGTTTGGTGAGATGGTCATGGAGTTTCAAAAGAATCTGCATGAGCAGGCGGGAGGACTTACTCCGTCGCCAGCACTTACGCACGTACTTGATAGTGACCCAAACGCGCTCTCTCGCGAGATAGGAGCGCTTACGGGTGAGGGTAGTATCACCATGCACCAGGGCGACCAACTGTTTGTAGATGAGTCACAGAATGTATGGTTCCAGGCACAGGGACAGGAGCCGCAGTTGCTCTTCCATAATGATGCGGGAGCACCAGGTGGATTTGTGCAACACACTCTTGATACAGATGTGCCGCATATGTCAGAGGTACATCACGATGGTGCGCGTACACACACCACACAGGAAGACCCAAGCGCAGCGCTTAACCGTGCGCAGCTTGAATCTCGTGCAGAGCCGATAGCACCAGTCACGGCCGAGCATGTCGAAGCAGTCAAACCGCTTGATGGAAGCGATATTACTCCAATGCCACAACCAAAGCATCTGGATACCACTATCCATGACACTGCACCAGTAGAACACCATCCAGCACCAGCTACTGCTGAAGCAGCAGAACCTGCACATCCATTCGCGCATCCTGGAGAAGGACCAGCAATGAACGCGCATGGTGTCGACCTAAATAAGCCGCAGATGCTTCTTAGTAATGGGCGCATCTTTGCACATGGTACAGACACTGAGAATAGTTATGAGCTCGCTGCTCAATATTCAAAGAAGCTTGCTGAAAGCGGTGCTGCCGATACTAGGGTGTATTTTGTGGCGCGAGATTACAACGATCTCGGTCAGCCGTATGATGCGGTACGCGTAGTGTTTACTCCAAAAGACTCACTGCCACAGATTGCGCCGTATGGATCAGGGGTTGAGCTGAGTGCAGAATTTACACCACCACCACTTCCTAAGGATCAAGACTATCAACTGCTTCGTAAGTAACCGTATATGGCAACCAATCTAGAAAAACTCATTACTGCGCTTGACCTCGATGCGCTTCCGGTAGAAGAACGCGAGGCGTTCATGCTTGATTTGAACACGGTCATCTTCAAGCAGGCGCTTGCGCGCATGATAGAGCAGATGGATGAGCAGACTCGTGAGGACTTCGCAAAACTAATGGAGCAGGAGAGTAGCGAGGAAGAGCTCGAGGCATTCCTTACCGAGCGTGTCCCAGGAGCAGCCACCGCAGTAGAAGAGGCGGTGCAGACGGTAACGGATGATATACTGGCAGCGTCGGAAACCGACTAAGTATTAGCTCACACACGCCTATGAATGTCACTGGCACCGGAGTCGCTGTTGCAATCGCTGTGGTGATTGCACTCGGACTTCTGTTCTTTGGAGGAAATCTCTTCTCCTTCCTAGGGCCAACAAGCTCCGAACCTGCTCCAGAGTTCGCTACTACCACCTTACCAGCAGGTACATCACCGCAAACTATGAATCAAGACGGACAGTCAGCAGCATTACCAGCACAGCTTCCAACTACACTCACCGTAAAGGATGAAGTAGTGGGTACAGGTGCAGAAGCAGTTGCTGGTAAGAGTGTGACCGTGCACTACGTCGGTATGCTCCCAGATGGCAAGGTATTCGATGCGTCGAAGAACCATGGTCAGCCATTCACCTTCACGCTTGGTGCAGGCATGGTGATTAAGGGTTGGGATCAGGGTGTTGCCGGTATGAAAGTCGGCGGCAAGCGCCAGCTCATCATCCCGCCGGACATGGGCTACGGAAGTCAGGGAGCAGGAAATGTGATTCCTCCAAACGCAACACTTATCTTTGAGGTAGAACTCCTCGACGTAAAGTAAGCGGCGTAGATAGAGTAAGAAAAAGCGCGTGCGGTCCCTGGGGACTGCACGCGCTTTGCGTTGGTAGAGTTACTTTTTCTTCTTGCCGTCCTGGTAGGACGTGGGCGAGCTCATCTGCATGAGCTGGTCCTCGTCCGGTTCGTTCTTGCCGGGGGCGAGAACGACAGGCGGCTTGAAGGAGAGCATGGGCATCATCACGATGATGACTCGATTCAGTTCGGGGACACGGTCCACGGTGTCGCGCACGCACTGGGCGTGCCCGGCAGAGAGTACCATGCCGATCTGCATGTCGATGGCGTCGTAGCCGCCACCGACCGCCGTACCGAAGGTCATTCCGACGACCTGGCGATAAATCGCCTGGGTCGGGTTGGCGAACCCGAGACGGGTGCCGAGCAGGCTCCCGAGCGCTTGGCTGCCGCCAGTCTGGAAGCTCCGACGGAGCTCCAAGGTGGTGGTCTGCTTGAGCGCGGTCTGGATGTCAGCCGCGCAGCGCGCCGAGATCTGGGCGACCGCCGAGCTCTCCTTGTAGGTAGCGGGCCCATCCGGACGCAGCTTCCAGGTCTTGTCGTCGAACCCGGTGTGGATCCGCGTGAGGAAGTTGATCGTGGGCTGCCACTTGAACGTGGCGGCTTCCGGGCTGTTGATCGCCGGCGGCAGCGGCTGGGTAGCCGCGGCCTTGATGTTGCTGTTCATGCCACCCGCACACGCGGTGAGCATGCAGCCAGCAGCGACGGTGGCGACCAGAGAGAAGACCCTCTTGCCGCCGTGCTTGCTAACGTTCGTCATTAGAAGGTCTCCCAAGCTAACTAAGAATTGTTCCAAGCTCTCCTAAGTAATCCTAGAAAGAGCAGCTTTCACTAGTATATATCATATTATATATATTGTCAATATTGCCTAGGGGCGGTATTTGCTTGCTAATTTGCCTTCTTGGCACTACGGTACATATATCTATGCGACCTATTCGCTTTACTGTTGGT
>CAYWWP010000022.1:0-8097 GCA_964462415.1 uncultured Candidatus Saccharibacteria bacterium | reverse complement strand
GTTGGTTGCGGTCTTCCAGTAGTCTGCAGAGGTAGTTGAGAAGAAGTAGCCCTTATCAAAGAGTGCGAGGGATGAGGTTGAGAGACGGTTGTTGAATGCGGTCCAGTCTGTAGAGGTGAGGTAGCCGTTTTGTGATGCAGAGGCTGCCTGGATACTGAATACCCCGGTACCGCTATTGTAAGAAAGTGGTGAGGTTGCAGAAAGTGAGCTTGAAGAGATCTTGTTGTTGAAGACATTCCAGTCTGTTGTACCAAGTAGACCTCGAGCTGAAGCTGACGCAGTTGGAATATTAAATGTGATGGTGTTCGAAGATGCGGTGATGGTGAAATCAGTACCCGACGTAGAGGTTGCGAGCGTTTGCGTACCACCCGTCTGTGCCTGACCAACAGGACCAATGGCCGTAATACCTGCTCCATTCGTAGCAAGAGTTGAACCATCCCAAGTAAGTCCTGAGCCAACAATCACTGTCTTAACCGCTGAAGTACCGTTTCCTGCAAGGATGCCCGAAAGTGTCGTCGAACCGGTGCCTCCATTTGCAACAGGAAGTGTTCCGGTGACTTCGGAAGAAAGGTTCACATTCCCTGCCGTAAGCACTCCTGCTGACGCGCGAATTACGCCAGTAAGTGATCCGAGAACTGGTGCGTTCGTAAACGTCTGCGTACCACCCCAGGTATTTGAGGTAGTAGTTCCAAACGCAAGACTCAAGACGTTAGATGCGAGCTGAAGTGGGTACGTAGCGCTCGTAATGCGATTAGCGTATGCACTTGCCCACTCGGTGGTGCTTGCTGTGAGTGGGATTACGTAGCCAGCGGTGAGGCTGAAGACGCCAGTGCCTGAAGTGTATGTGAGGCCGGTTGCGGTTGATGAGAAGGCTGCACGTGCGAGTGCGTCTGCGTAGTACTTGTTGGTTGAGCCTTGTGCGAGACCATCGGTAGTCTGCTGAGTGAACCAGTAGTTGGTTGAGGTGGTGCTGAAGAAGTTGGTTGCGGTCTTCCAGTAGTCTGCAGAGGTAGTTGAGAAGAAGTAGCCCTTAGAAACAGTATCAAGGTATGTCTGAACTCGACCATTAGTGAAGTAGAGACGTGCGCTTCCTTCTGCAAGTGCATCGGTGGTGGTGCCAGCAATAACGCTCGCTACGCGTGTTGGCGTGTAGTAGAGGTTAGAACCTTCTGCAAGACTTGAGGTGGTCTTGGTGGTGAGCCAATAGTCACTTGAGGTGGTGGCAAACTTGGTATTAAAGGTATTCCAATCTGTTGAGGTAAGGAATCCAATCTGTGAAGCAGATGCCTTCTGTCCATTAGTGTAATCAATCGAAACAACACCACTTGTGGCATCAAAGTCATTTGCGGTGAATGAAGCAACGCCCTTTGTGGCCCCGTTTGCCACTGCGTCTCCCACTGAAAGAGAGCCTGATGCAAACGTAAGTGGTGAGACTACAGAAGCCTGTGACACTACGCCAAGTGAATTTGCATAGAGGAGTGTATCAGAGAGCCCAGCAAGCGAAAGTCGTCCAAGTGAATCGAACGTGCTCGTTGCTGTCGCACCGAAGTATGCCTTCGTGTAGACCGAGAGCTGCGAAGTTGAAGCGTTACCTGCAAACTGCTGCAACGCGCTCCAGGTATTAGGGGTGGTGGTACCGAATGCAAGCGAGATAGTGTTTCCAGAATTCTGGAGCGGGTATGCGAACGTAAGAGCAGCCTGCTTTGCACTGAAGGCAACGTAATCACTTGCTGCAAGATATCCATCTGCCGTTGAAGACGCCATCGGGAGTGCCAACACACCTGTTGCGCTGTTGTATGCGAGCGGAGCTGATGCCGAGAGAAGAGAACGGATGTACGTGTCTGTTGGACCATGTAGTGTATTCCCTGACCATGAAAGATTTGTACCCGCAGTTATGCGCGTTGATGGAGTACCGAAGAAGCTACTCCACTCCGTGGTTGATGCAGTGAGCGGAATGCCGTATCCAGAAGTGAGTGAGAGTACGCCTGTACCGCTGGTGTATGTGAGACCGGTAACTGTCGAAGAGATAGCTGAACGAGCGCGAGCGTTGGTGTAGTACTGATTTGTTCCACCCTCAACAAGAGCATCAGTAGTGGTGCCCGCTATTGCAGCAGCTACACGTGCGAGTGTGTAGTAGAGATTTGATCCCTCGGTAATATTTGAAGTACTGAGTCCAAGAGAACTGGTGGCAATTTGCGTGAATCCAGTTCCTGAACTGTTTCCAATCAATAGGCCGTTTGCCGTAACTGATGAGAGACCTGTACCACCACGACTTGCAGCAAGCGTTCCTGTCCATCCAGGTGTAAACGTGTGCGTGCTTCCTGTAGATGTAATCGTCAGTGTTATGTTCGCATCAGATGACGTAGCGAAGGATTGTGTCGATGCGGTAAGACCATTAAGAAGGGTAAGGCCGCTTCCACCCACACCACAATCAGCGCCCGTGCCTGAAATAACACCGTTTGTATCTACATGTAGACACTGAACAGCACCGGTAATACCTGTAAGAGTAAGAGTGCCGCCGAGCGTCACATCTCCAGTCACGGCAAGCGTACCTCCGAGTGACGTATTTCCCGCGATTGAAAGTGACGTTCCTGAAATACTCGTTGCTGCCACTGAACCCCCAGAAACGCTTGTTGCGCTGTCACTTGAAGCGCTTGAACTACCTCCGTGACGATTTACACGATCAAGACTCTGTGCAAACACATTTGCAAGACGAGCAATCTGCGCATCTACGTATGCCTTGTCAGCACCTGACACCGTTATATAGGTACGAGGATATACATTGGTCACTGAAGTTCCTCCAGCGGCATTAACCTGACTAGGCACAGCGACAACAACCTGCTCCACAGGTGCGGCTACAGGCGCGGTTTCCGTGACAGCAAGCGCTTTCGTGTCTTCGGTCACTACTGCAATTGGTGTCGTATGCCGCGCAAAGAGTGATGACAACCACGCGACTGGATTGCTCCATGTGAATGTGAGACCTTCAAGAGCTGCAAGCGGAGAAGCCACTTGTGTACCCGCCCCCACTGCTGCACGACGTGCTGCAGCGCTACCCTCTGCTACGGTTGCGAGCGCACGACTACCAACCGCAATTTGCGTCGTCGTGAGCACCTCAGCAACCTTAGGTGCCCCCGCTACGTACGCAACGATTGCATCGTCATAAGCACTTGGAAGAGTAATGATTCCACGCTCAACAAATGAACCGACAGCTCCTCCAAGTGCCACTACCGGACGAGCAATATCTCCCGGTGCGTAGTGTGCGAGGTCTCGTAGGTGCGCTGCAGCATCCACGGTTGCGTGAGCCACCGACTCAACTGACTGGACATAGCTCGAGAATATTGCATTTCGGTTATCTGCAACTGCAACCGTATCGAGTGCACGAGTTGATGCTGCAAGCCCTTCTGTAGCAATCTGCGCTGAATCAGTGAATGCATCTGTATTCGTAGACTCGAATGAGGTTGGTACCTTTACTGCCTGCAAACCAAATGCCACGACCGCATGCTCAATATTTGCCGTAAAGTCTGCATCAAACGCCACGCGAGGCATTGCTACTTGAGCTGCAGGACTGGTCTGCTGAGCATACGCAACAACTGCTTCGTGTGCGCCTGTGAAGCCATGAGCAACAAACGCACCGGCCTGAGCAGTAATGCCAGCCTGAGCGAACCCATATCCCGTTCCAAGTACTACGACCGTGACTACGAGAGCTGCTGCTGGCTGGAAGAAGAATGCCTGATTTGACAATGCACGCTTTACAGGGCGCTGTGCAATACGCGGCATGCGAGCTGCCGCACTGGCGGTGCGGACGGACTTCTGGAGCGCAAGCTTATACTCACGCTCACGCTCACGAGCAAGAGCTTCAGCGAACTCTCGCTTCTTCTCTGACTGCTCTTTTACAAAAGCTTCAAGTGATTCGCGCGAGACGAACCACATGCGTCCAATCTGTGTTGCTTCAATTTTTCCTTCGCGGCAGAGGCGTGCCAGGTAGTCCGAATGATATCCGGATTGCTCCGAAGCTTCCTTGGTTGAAATGAGTTGTTTTTCGTTGAAAGGACTCATGTCGGATTGCCGAATTACTTATGATTTTACTATCTAATTCGGCAAATATGAGTTTTGCAGTGTGGATATGTTATGAAGATTATTTTTGAAAAAATGACTCACTATACTACCTGCGTAGACATATCCCTTACTGCACATTGAGCACCCACACACCTACCGACGCAGCGTGATCTAATCACACGAACGAACGACACATTTACCTGTGACGCGAATCATTTCAGGTCGAGTGATGCCCCGAATCAGTCCTAGACCTCCCGGCATGTCACAAGTGTTGCAGCAGCACACAGACGAAAGGTCGAATGGGTCTATAGATTGCCAATTCGCGCAAAATAATAAGTATGTAAGCCAGATGTGTCCTGTTACGAGACTCAGGAGACACGTGCAACGACTCCCAATCCTGAAGCATCTATACCGTATCTAAATACGTACTCCCTAACAAAACCGTTTAGCGTGCATCACAGCAAATGAAATAGCTTACTTACCTGCAAAGTCGCACATCGCGCACAACAAAACCCACCGCATTGCGCGGTGGGTTTTACCGAGATCATCTTATTTTTCTAAATATCTTGTCTTGTCTTGCCGAGACGAGATATGGCTTATTTATTTGATGCTTTTATACTCCCAGCTGCCGTTCACTGCATCCACCAGTGGCTGTGCTATCCCTGTTGCCGCAAGACTGTCGCTAAGCACTCCAGTGCCAGCGAGTGCTATGCACACTGCCACAAATGCAATGCCTACAAAGATACTCTTGAGTACCAAGTTGCTTCCCTGCACCACCGGTGCCAATCGTACTGACTGACGCAAATCTTCTACTTCCCCTACCGCAGCCTGTGTCTGTGTCCTGTGAAGGTGAACTACTCCTTCGGCATCGTTAAGCGATACGGATTCTGCATTGATTTCTGGAGCTTGATGCTCGAGCCTAGTGATGAGTACAGGCTGATCCTCTACTACAGCCGACTCTTCCGCCTCCCTATCCTCTGATCGCACGATAGGCACAAGATGACCGTCGAACTCAGAAGAAGCACCAGGAAGCGTCTCAAGGCCTGGCTTACGCTCAGCAAACCATTCCTGCCATGCCTCCTGCATTTCAGATACCACCTTGCGAGTGTCCGCTGTAGGTATGGATTCTTTGACTTCTAGAGACGGTAGTACAGCAGGCACCTCAGGCTGGTAGCTTGGTGCGTCCCACGTATCCGTGACCGCCTTAGAAATCTGGATAGCCGGCTCTGTTGCTTCTCTCACCGTCTCGGCAGCTGGCTCCTTTTGATCTGTAGGTGTCGCTCCAAAGCGGTGCTCCATGATTGACGCCTCAAGCACATACCAATTCCTACCTACCAAACGGGCATCAACACGCCCTTCTCGACAAAGCTGGCCAACGTAATCCTTTGCATATCCAGTAATTTTGGCCGCACGCTTTGACGAGACATACACTTTCTCGTCTATGGTTAGTTCATCCATATAGAGATTATATGTATTTCTCGACTCGGATAAAAGAGCAAAAAACTCGGATGGTTGATATCCTTGCATGCATAAGAAAAGGCACCGTTTGGTGCCTTTTCTCTGCTTCTGGGGGCGCCACCTATAGCGCCGCCACCATCTCTATGATCAATTCTTTAAGGGTAGCAGGGTTACCTGCGCCTCGACTTGCTTTCATCGACTGCCCTACCAAGAACTGGACCGCAGCTTCCTTACCTGCCTTGTATTCGGCTATGGCTGTTGGATTAGCTGCAATGACCTCTGCCACAATTGCGCGAAGTGCAGCTGGGTCGCTTACCTGTATGAGTCCACGTGACGTTGCAATAGTCTCGGGACCCTCTGTAGCACCCTCAAGCATGGTAAGAAGCACATCTTTAGCGCCACGCGATGAAAGCTTACCCTCCTCGATAAGCGCCACAAGCTCGGCAATCTGACCCGGAGTAAGGGTACTGTATTCAGGCACAGATTGCTTGATGTACCACCCAGCCGCATCCGAGATGAGGTAATTTGCAGCAAGCGGAATTAGCGATGCACGTCCTCCGAGCTTCTCAAGCACAGCTTCAAAGAAGCTGCTGCGCATATTTGTTTCAACAAGATACGCTGCGTCTTCTGGTTTAAGGCCTAGACCTACATATCGCGCACGACGGACAGCAGGCAACTCAGGCAGGCTTGCTTGTAACGCATCCTGTCTGAATTCTGGTATTTCCGAGACTACCACCTTTACGAGATCTGGATCCGGAAAGTATCGGTAGTCCGCACTACCCTCCTTCAGGCGCTGCGAGAAGGTTCGTTGATTATTCTCGTCCCAGCCACGTGTCTCCTGCGTAACTTTTCCACCTTCCTCGATCACGCGAGATTGTCTCTCAATCTCGTATGCGATAGCTCGCTCAACCGAGCGGAACGAGTTTAGGTTCTTTACCTCAACCTTAGTTCCAAAGGTCTCGTCCTTTGATACGGAAATATTTGCTTCAATACGCATCTCCCCTTTCTCGAGGTTCGCGTGTGAGGCTTCGAGCGTTCGCAGAAGGAGCTGAAGCTCTCGAGCGAATGTACCCGCCGTCTCGGCATCGTGAATCACCGGCTCGGTTACCAACTCCATAAGTGGAACTCCTGCACGATTGAAGTCCACGAGACTTGCTCCATTGCTGCTGTCATGGGAGGAGCGAGCAGTGTCCTCTTCTAGATGCACTCGGGTAATTGCGACACCCGCAAGTGAACCGCCCGACACGAACGGACGCTCGTACTGACTGATCTGATACCCCTTGGGTATATCTGGATAGAAATAACTCTTGCGATCAAACTCGGTGTAGTCAGCAATCGTCCCACCGATGGCAGTGCCTACTCGCAACACCTGGTGTACCGCTTCCTTGTTAGGGACTGGAAGCGTACCTGGGTGCGCCATACATACCGGACACACGTGCATGTTCGGCTCAGTAGCCTCTGGGTTATTCGCACACTGACAGAACATCTTGGTGCGCGTATTGAGCTCGGCATGTATCTCGAGACCGATAGTTGGGCGGTACGTACTCATGAAAATCATGCTAGCACGCGTCGTCCTATGCGCCAGTCCCCAGACTAGCGACTTGAGGCAAGGTGCTTGGTCAGCGTGTCAGACAGATGTTTTACCAATGCGTCATCAAGCACCGAAAGGAGAAGTGGCGCCTTCCCTGCAACCGCTTCAAGGTCCTGGGCCTTACGAGTAACCTCCGTTTCAGAGACGGTATCTATCTTAGAAAGCACTAACAGCTCTTCTTTAGTCTCAAGATCCGGACTAAAGGCAGCAAGCTCAGCACGTATAGCCCTATACGCTTCTGCAACGTCTTCTTGTTCAGCCGAGACGAGATGTACAATATATCCTGTACGTTCTATGTGCTTAAGGAAGCGTGAGCCTAGACCTCGGCCAGTCGAGGCACCTTCAATAAGACCCGGAATATCGGCCAAAATGAACCCGTAGAAATCACCCAGATGCGGGTCTAGCGTAGTGAATGGGTACGCGCCGACTTTGGAGCGAGCTCGCGTGAGTGCGTTCAGTAGGGATGATTTACCTGCATTTGGAAAGCCAACGAACCCCGCATCTGCTATGAGTTTCAGATTGATCCTCAGGTTCCCGGACTGCCCCTTTTTACCCGAGGTTGCCTGCATCGGGTTTTGGTTCTCTGCCCATTTAAAATGCGCGTTCCCATATCCACCTGTTCCTCCCTTGTAGATGATGACGCGTTCGCCTTCGTGCAGGATCTCGTACACCTCTCCTGAATCTAGGGTTGCCACTGAACCCACAGGTATCTTGAGGATGAGATCTTCTCCGTTCTTACCATGACAATCCTTGGCACCCCCAGCCTCTCCGTTCTCAGCACGGAATTTCTTAGCAAACTGGTAGTTGGCAAGCGCACCCAAATCACGTACTCCCTCAAGTACCACATCGCCTCCACGACCACCATCGCCACCGGAAGGACCCCCGAACTCCTTACCCTTGGCATGAAGCCAGCGCACCACTCCATTTCCTCCGGAGCCTGCTGCTGCATGGATATTAATCTCGTCTATGAATGCCATACGTCCACCCTACCA
>CAYWWP010000021.1:6280-11656 GCA_964462415.1 uncultured Candidatus Saccharibacteria bacterium | reverse complement strand
CACATAGCCGGCAAAGTCATCAAGGCCAAGCACAAATGGCACGGTGAATGAGAAGGCAAAGAGTCCCCAGAAACTGGTGAAGGCTGCTGCGCGCATGCCGCCCTGCGGAAGAATGCGACTGAGAAGCGGATGTGTGAGGCGGTTGAATGCATGCAGACCTTTATCAAGCACATGCACGATGAGCGAGAACCAGCGTGCCGGGTGCTTCGCATCCTTGGCGTGCTCGAGTGAATCCTCGGCGAGCTTAAACAGCACGAGCGCTGCAATAAATATCATGAGCACGAGGAGCCAGCGGACTTCCTTGAAGAAGGTCCATACGAGAAGGATGGCCATGGTGCCTGCGGCATTGCCGACCGCGGTACCAAGCTCAATAGAGATGCGTCCCTTAAGTCCCTGATTCTTATCCATCAGGTTGCCGATGAATACCGCAAAGTCGATAGCGGTCTTGAGGTAGATAGTGAGACCAATGAGTATATCGAGTGGCTGAATAGCGGTACTGATGTCGTCTACGGTGAAAAGGTTGAGGAGCTTAATCTCGAGGAAGAGAAGCGCGGTAAGTACACCAAAGACAATAACGGTAAGAGTCAGGGGAATACCCTGACGGACAAGAAGGGAATCGCTACGCATATATAGGTAGTATACCCCAGGCTTTACGGCGTTTTTGATAAATTTGTGAGTAGTGGTATAATAAATACAGAAGAGGAGGAAGTGCCATGATCCCACACTGGTTGTACTGGGCAGGCGTTGTGTTCGTCCTGCTCGTTGTTTTCATCCGTCACCTGGCCATCTATCGGTACTGCGGACGATGTCAGCACCTGAGTGCTGAGCCCGGCTGGTCCGACTGGAGCTACCTGACGGACAGCGATGGCAAACCTGTGAAGGTGCGCTATCGCCAAAAGCACTGTGTGCTCTGCGGTCACAAGTGGGTGCTGTATGCCGACCCACGACCTGCGAGCAGCGAAGAGACAGGGCGCGCGAGCACTCGCTCGATGCGCTGCGTGTCGTAGCAACGAAGGAGGACTCTACTATGAATGCTCTCGCGTATGTGGCGGAGCACCTCGGTGTTCTGCTCGCGGTCGCGGTCGTTGTACTGGTGTGCGCGTGTGCGATCGTTCTGTACGTGCACACGGCGTTCCGGTGCAGCACCTGCACGCACTACGGCGTGCCTAAGCGGCATGTCGAAGGAAGTCCGGTGTGGAGCGGCAAGAAGGGGTGGCAAATCCAAGAAGTGGTCACCTACACCTGTCCGCACTGCAGGCACGAGGAACAGGCCTACTACACCCGCCCGGCTACGGCCGCCGAGATCGCGTCCTTTGGCTAGAATGGCCACACCACTATGGGCGCCCGAGCAATCGGGCGCCTTGTTGTTTAGGGAGTATTCCCCATACACCTTTCCTTTGCGTCTCCCTAGGAGGCCTGCTAGTATGGATTTATACGGTATGGGCCGGACCCACACGGGTCTTTTTTCCATATGATTGAAGAAACTTCTAACACTCACACGCTCGTAGAGGCGGTGCCGCACGCACCGTCTGTTGAGATGGCTACCTCTGCAACCTCATCTGTTGCAGAGACGGCGCATGCTGCTGCCGAAGGCGCACATGGGGGAGTGCATGTGATCTTGAAGGCTGAGCAGATCGGCTCACTGTTTGGGTTTCCAATCACCAACAGTCTCGTAATGACACTCATCACGACGACACTCCTGCTCGGGTTTGCGTTCTTCATGCGCTCAAAGCTTGCGCTCATCCCAGGGAAGATTCAGGCAGGCGTGGAGATGCTGTTTGAGGGTGTACTCGGCTACATGGCGGAGACGCTTGAGAGCGAGAAGCTCGCGCGCACATTCTTCCCGCTCATCATGACCATCTTCCTCTTTGTCTTTCTGGCAAACGAGCTCGCATTCCTCCCGGGAGTAGGTTCAGTGCTTGTGACCTACATGGGGGAGACGGTGCCATTCCTGCGCGCACCTGCAGCAGACCTCAACATGACGCTCGCGCTCGCTATCATTGCATTCCTTTCTATTGAAATAGCGGGTATTGTGCTCTTGGGCATCTTTAAGTACGGGGGCAAGTACATTAATTTTAGCTCCCCAATCAATTTCGTCGTGGGCTTGATTGAGCTCATTTCAAACATTGGTCGCCTCATTTCGTTCTCATTCCGTCTCTTCGGAAACGTGTTTGCAGGTGAGGTGATGATTGCTGTGGCAATCTTCTTTGCGGCGTACCTCGTACCGGTGCCACTTATGGCATTTGAGGTATTCGTAGGCTTTATTCAGGCAGTAGTGTTCTCAATGCTCACACTGTTCTTCATAAAGCTGGCCATCATGGAACCGCATGGGGACGAAGCGCACTAGCGCCTTGTCTCGATGCGGCTCTGGGATTAAGGCTCGAGCCATTACAAACAAAACTTAAAGATTCATTACTATGGACATGGAAGCAACTAAGCTCATCGCTATGGCGATCGCAGCAGGTGTCGGTGTACTCGGCCCAGCAATTGGTATCGGTATGATCGGCTCAAAGGCTATGGAGGCTATTGGTCGTAATCCTGAGGCTTCAGGCAAGGTAGTTTCAAACATGATTCTTGCAATCGTGTTCGCAGAGGCACTCGGCATTCTTGCACTCGTAGTGTCATTCATCATCCGCTTCGTAGGCTAATTCGCGCGACCACTCGGTCGTGGCGCATTAGCTATCTGATTACACACTTCTCACTATGGACCAACTCTTCGGCGCATTCGGTATAGACGGCAAGCTGCTTCTCGTGCAGCTCATCAACTTCGGCCTCCTCTTCGCTGGTCTTACGTACTTGCTGTACAAGCCAGTTATGAAGACGCTCGATGAGCGCCGCGAAAAAATTGCACAAGGCGTCAAGGACGCTGAGGATGCAGCCGCAAAGCTCGCAACCGCAGACGAAGAGGCGCACCAGACGGTGAAGCAGGCAGAGACCGAGGCTGAGACCATCGTCTCAGGTGCTCGCGATGCTGCTACCGCCGAGAAGGCACGCATCACCAAGGAAGCAGAGCAGCGCGCAGCCCAGATTGAGGCTGATGCCGATGCTCGTGCGAAGGAGACTGCCGCACAGGCGCTCCGTGAGAGTGAGCAGGAAATCGCACGCCTTGCGGTACTTGCCGCAGAGAAAGTGCTTCGCGAAAAGGCATAACTATCATGCACAAGGACTACGCTATTGCAGTACAGCAGGCTCGTATGCGCGAAGGCGCTACGGATGAGTCTGTAGTTGCGGGTCTCGTCCGTCACCTCAAGGAGACGGGACGCATGAAGCTTCTGCCGGGTATTGTGCGCGAGCTTAAGAAGCTTGAAGCACGTGCGGAGAAGCATGCAGCGATTCTTGAAGTCGCAAGCGAGCGAGAGACGAGCGCTGCAGAGGCAGCACTCAAAGAGGCAGGTATTACGCCTCAATACACCATTGTGAACACGAGCCTTATCCGAGGGTGGCGTGTACGCGCTCACGGCACATTGATTGACCGGAGTGCAAAGCAGTCACTTATCGACATTTACCAGAACATTACACACTAGGGTATGGAGAGCATCATTAAGCGCATCGAACACGAGATCGCCTCGTTCGCACCAGGCGAGAAGAGCGAGTCGACCGGCATTGTCCGTGCGACGGGAGACGGAATTGTAGAGATCGACGGTCTCGAGAACGCCATCATGACAGAGATGGTGCTCTTCGACCCTACCTTCGATCGCAGCCTCGAGGACGCACTCAAGGATCCAAATCCGGTGTACGGTCTCGTGCTCAACCTCGAAGAGGACGGCGTACGCGCTGTGGTGCTCGGTGACGCCTCAAAGGTGTACGAGGGCATGCTCGTACGTCGCGTCGGTCGCTTGCTCTCCATCCCGGTAGGCGACGGCATGGTTGGTCGCGTAGTGAATCCACTTGGCGAGCCAGTAGACGGCAAGGGTCCTATCGCAGGTAAGAGCGAGTTCCGTCCTATCGAGCGCATCGCATACGGTGTGATGGATCGCTCTCCAGTGAACGTGCCACTCCATACGGGCATCAAGGCTATCGACGCCATGATTCCAATTGGTCGTGGTCAGCGCGAGCTCATCATCGGTGACCGCGGTACGGGAAAGACGACGGTGGCGATCGACACCATCATCAACCAGAAGTCAGAGTCAGTAGAGACTCGTCCTATCTGTATTTACGTAGCTATCGGCCAGAAGGAATCAAAGACCGCAAAGCTCGTAGCAGAACTTACGGAGAAGGGTGCTATGGAGTACTCAATCGTGGTGACTGCTCCAGCATCAAGCCCAGCTGCCTTCCAGTTCCTCGCACCATTTGCTGGCGCGTCTATCGGCGAGCACTTCATGGAGGCAGGCAAGGATGCACTCGTGGTATACGATGACCTCTCTAAGCAGGCTGTTGCATACCGCCAGATGTCACTCCTCCTTCGCCGTCCACCAGGTCGCGAGGCATACCCAGGTGACGTGTTCTACCTACACTCACGCTTGCTTGAGCGTGCTGCAAAGCTCTCAAAGGAGAAGGGTGGCGGCTCACTCACTGCGCTTCCAATTATCGAGACGCAGGACAACGACGTGTCTGCGTATATTCCAACCAACGTAATTTCGATTACGGACGGTCAGATCTTCCTTGAGTCAAATCTCTTCAACCAGGGTCAGCGCCCAGCAATCAACGTCGGTATCTCGGTATCACGCGTGGGTTCAAGCGCACAGACCAAGGCAATGAAGAAAGTGTCTGGAAAGATTAAGCTTGAGCTCGCTCAGTTCCGCGAACTTGAGGCATTCATGCAGTTCTCAAGCGATCTTGATGCAAACACCAAGAAGCAGCTCGACTCAGGTCGCCGCATGACGGAGGTACTCAAGCAGGGTAACGGCGTGCCGCTCGCCTTTGAAATGGAGTCTGCAATTATCTTTGCAGCAGTAAACGGCTACTTCGATTCGTTTGCTCCTGAAGCAACTGCAGACGCAGAGCGTCGTCTTCAGGACTTCCTCGCTCGTGAGGCTACCGGCGTACTTGCCGCTATCCGCACCTCAAAGGAAATTGGCGAGGCAACAGAGAAGGACCTTCGTGCAGCACTCGACAGCTTTGTCGAGCGCACCAGTGAGACCACTGCGTAGTAGCTACGCCCCTCATCCTCATGGCACTTAAAGACATCAAGAACAAAATCAAAGCTACCGAGCGCATGCACAAAGTGACACGCGCTATGGAGGCGGTGTCTGCAGTGAAGATGCGCAAGACACAGAACGCAGCGCTTGCAGGGCGTTCATATGCACGCGCCGCTATCTCTATTCTTGCGCGCTTGTCGGGATCTGAGCATGTGGCTCGCCATCCGCTTGGTACGGTGCGTGAGGTCAAGAAGATTGCGCTTCTTATCATGACGAGTGATAAGGGTCTAGCAGGATC
>CAYWWP010000021.1:0-6180 GCA_964462415.1 uncultured Candidatus Saccharibacteria bacterium | reverse complement strand
CACGCGGTCTACACCAACTTCAAGTCGACCTTTGAGCAGGAGCCACTTGCGCGCACACTGCTTCCACTGTCACTTGATGCGCTTACCGACATCGTACACGGCATCCGCCCAGCGAAGGGTAAGTGGAGCGATGTCGAGATTGGCGCCTCGGCTTCTCCCTATGAGGTGGAGCCGTCGCCGGAAGACGTGCTCTCGGAGCTTATTCCACGACTTACCGCAGTGGCGCTCTATCACATGCTGCTTGAGAGCAAGGCTTCCGAGCACTCAGCACGCATGGTGGCGATGAAGAACGCTTCTGATAAGTCAAAGGAAGTAACGCACGAACTGACGCGCAAATATAACAAGGTACGTCAGGCTGCGATTACCCGAGAAGTGTCGGAAATCGTGAGCGGGCGTGAAGCATTAGCAGCGTAGCGGGAGAGACCAAACCAAATTAACCTAACCATTATGAACAAAGGAACAATCACAGAGATCATCGGACCAGTCGTAGACGTCCACTTCCCAGAGGGTCGCCCAGCGATTCAGGAAGCGCTCGTTATCGAGAAGGGTGAGCACCACGACCGCATCGTGCTTGAGGTGGCAAGCCACCTTGGTCTTGACCGTGTGCGCTGTATTTCCATGAGCGACACCGCAGGTCTCGCACGCGGTGAGGAGGTTGCTGCTACGGGCGCACCTATCTCTGTTCCAGTGGGTCAGGCCGCGCTTGGTCGTCTCTTCAATGTGCTTGGTGAGGCAGTGGATGGTAAGGGTGCAATCCCTGCGAGCGAGCCACATCTCCCGATTCACCGCATGCCGCCATCATTTGATGAGCAGACGACGAAGGCAGAAATCTTCGAGACGGGAATTAAGGCAATCGACCTCATGACCCCGTTCCTTAAGGGTGGTAAGGTGGGTCTCTTCGGAGGCGCTGGCGTGGGTAAGACCGTGACCATTCAGGAGCTTATCCGCAACGTGGCTCAGGAGCACGGCGGCTACTCAGTGTTTGCCGGTGTGGGTGAGCGCGTGCGCGAAGGTAATGACCTCTACCATGAAATGGAGGAGTCAGGCGTGCTCGATAAGACCGCGCTTGTGTTTGGTCAGATGAACGAAGTGCCAGGAGCACGCGCACGCGTTGCGCTCACCGGTCTTACGCAGGCCGAGTACTTCCGCGATGAAGGCGGTAAGGACGTGCTCTTCTTCATGGACAACGTGTTCCGCTTCATTCAGGCAGGTTCGGAGGTATCATCGCTCCTTGGCCGTGTGCCATCAGCAGTAGGCTACCAGCCAACCCTCGCTGAGGAAATGGGTAAGCTTCAGGAGCGCATCACCTCAACGAAGAAGGGTTCTATCACCTCGATTCAGGCAGTGTACGTGCCAGCAGACGACCTCACGGACCCAGCGCCAGCAACGACCTTCGCACACCTCGACGGTACCGTGGTGCTCTCACGTCAGCTTGCGTCTCTCGGTATCTACCCAGCAATTGATCCGCTTGCATCTACGTCTACCGCGCTCACGCCAGAAATCGTAGGCGAGGAGCACTACAAGGTAGCAAACCAGGTAAAGCAGGTGCTTCAGCGCTACAAGGACCTCCAGGACATCATCGCTATTCTCGGTATCGAGGAACTTTCAGACGAAGATCGCCTCACCGTTGCTCGCGCACGCAAGCTCGAGCGCTTCCTCTCACAGCCATTCTTCGTGGGTGAGGTGTTCACGGGTAACCCAGGTCAGTACGTATCTCGCGAAGAGACCGTGCGCGGCTTCAAGGAAATTGTAGAGGGTAAGCATGACGACAAGCCTGAGAGCGCCTTCTACATGAAGGGTGGTATTGATCAGGTAACTGGCTAGTCACTACTATGGCTCGCTCCTTCCATCTCTCAATTGCATACGTCGGCGAGACGGTGTTTGAAGGCGACGCTGTATCACTCACCGCACCCGGCGAAGACGGTGTGCTCACGGTACTTGCAGGTCATGAAGCACTCGTAACGCCACTTACGGCTGGTATCGTACGTTACGAGACGGCAGCAGGTGAGAAGGTTGAGATTACGGTGGAGCGTGGCATCCTCGAAGTCTCAAGCAACCAAGCTACCGTACTTCTCTAGTCGTACGCATCATCATGAACACCCTGAGCCTTGCGCTCAGGGTGTTCGCGTTTTGTGGGTGGTATACTCATCGCGTATGGAAAATATCGACTACACCGACTCAGGAGAAGTGATTCATCACACCCCCGTACTCGCGCATTATCACGGGGATGTCGTGCGCCTGCTCTTCATCGGCGCAGCAGTGCTCATGCTGATTATGCAGTTTACGGGAGACAAGCTCCCACTTACGCCTGTTGGGTTGCTCATATTTGTGACTGCGCTCGTGATTGCTGCCGGAGTCACCAATCCAGCCTCTCGATTCATCCACTGGATCAATCTCCTTATCTCGTTTACGGGTCTCGTTATATTTGGCTCTGTGTCTATAGAGCGTCTTAACTCCGTGCAGAGCTTTTTTACGCACGATGGTATCGCCGGAATAATAACGATCGTATTTCTGGTCGCCATGTATCTATCCACGCGCACGATACGTGGGGTGGTGACGGGAACTAACCCGATTTTAGCTCGTACGGGAGACGAATAATCGCGCGTGATATACTGAACTACATATGGGTATGCAAGACTTCCTGCTAAAGCAGGCAATGAAATGGAAGCTTAAGGATGTTCCGCAGGAACAGCAGGAGCAGATCCTCGCTATCGTGCAGAAGAATCCTGAGCTTTTTAAAAAGATTGGTGAAGAGGTAGATCGTCGCGTAAAGAAGGGAGGCGAAGACCAAATGAAAGCCACTATTGAAGTGATGAAGAAATACCGCGAGGAACTCGCGTCAGTCATGCGCTAGATATGGCTAAGCGCATTTTTATATTGCTCGGTCATCCCGATAAAGGACCGTTGCCACTCTCACGCCGTCTCGCGGATGCATATGAAGTAGCTGCACGCGCAGCGGGGCATGAGGTGCGACGCACCAATATAAGCGACCTTGCGTTCGATCCTATTCTTCACGAAGGGTATCGCACCATTCAGGAGCTTGAGCCGAGCTTGAAGCAGGTTCAGGAAGATATGCGTTGGGCAGAGCATTTCGTGCTCTTCTATCCAAACTGGTGGGGAGGTATGCCCGCTCTTCTTAAGGGTATGTGGGATCGCATGTTCTTGCCTGCCTTTGCGTTTCGCATGCACAAGAACAAGCTCGGCTGGGACAGGCTTCTTGCGGGGCGCACGGCACGTGTCGTAATCACCTGTGGTAACCCGCCAGTGCTCGACATGCTTGCCTTTGGTGATTTCACTGCAGCTATCAAGCGCTCGCTTCTGCAGTTTGCTGGACTGCGTGTGTCTACTACGCTTGTCGGTCGTTCTGAGAAGTTGAACGAATCACAGACAGCGCGCTGGATGCGCACTATTGAGGGCTTGGCAAAGCACGCTCGCTAGGTGTAGGGTTACTTCTAGGCAGAGAGGCTCTGCGCCAAGAATGGCTGTTCCCACCAGTCGAGTGTCTTGGCCGACACGGTCTCCCAATCGTTAGCAGAGCTTCTCTGCTTCTGATACGTTCCTATGTGCTCCTGAAGCCGCTTTACAAGCGGCTTCTTTGTATGTATTATAGAGAAGTCAGGGCAGTCAGGTGCCACCCACACCCATGGAGCACGCCGCTCTCATTTGAGGGTCCCGCAACGCCTCCGCCGGTATGCCGGACCCCACCTCGACAGCCGCGTCCTTCGACTGTCCTGACAACCATCAAGCCATTCTGCGGAATGGCTTTTCTTTTTGTCGTGCAATGCTAGAGTGCACAAGTCAGGACGGCCCGCGTGACACAACCCGCCCTCAAAGGGTCACGTGCTGTGCTCAGGACTCCGGTCCTTGCCCCCGACACGGGTCTTGAGTTGGTCGTCCTGGCACCCATTTCAAAGCTGCTTCTTAGAGGCGGCTTTCTTTTTTTCCATTCTCCCCGTAAGGTAAGACTATCTATGCTTAAAATCGGAATTGTAGGGCTCCCAAACGTGGGCAAGTCGACTCTCTTCAACGCACTCACCAAGGCCGCGGTTCCTGCGGAGAATTACCCATTTTGTACCATCGACCCGTCTGTAGGTGTCGTAGGCGTTCCTGATGAGCGTCAGGACAAGCTCGCTCAGCTATCTGGGAGTGAGAAGGTGATTCCGGCCGCCATAGAATTTGTAGACATTGCTGGGCTCGTAAAGGGAGCAAGCGAGGGAGAAGGACTCGGTAATCAGTTCCTCTCGCACATCCGCGAAGTGGATGCCATCTTGCAGATGGTGCGCTTCTTTGACGATGCGGACATTACGCATGTGCATGGCGAAGTAGACCCGGTGCGCGATATCGAGGTAATCAACCTAGAGCTTATTCTTGCCGATCAGCAGTCAGTAGAAAATCGCAAGAGTCGCATGGCAAGCGAGCTTCGTTCAGGTAAAAAGGAGGCAATTGCCGAGCATGACGTGCTTACCAAGGTGGAGCAGAAGCTCAAGGAAGGAAAGCTTGCTCGCACGGCGAACCTGACCGAAGAAGAGGCGAAACTCATAAAGTCGCTCAACTTGCTTACCTTGAAGCCAATTCTCTATGCATTCAATGGCAAGGCAGGTGGTCACAACCTCGACGAGATGAACGATGGGCGTGCACGTGCGGCATTTGAGTATGTGGAGAGTCTCGGCGCGGAGTACGTGCAGGTAGATGCGCGCACCGAGCACGAGCTCAATGATGTGGCAGAGGAGGATAAAGGTATGTTCCGTTCAGAGCTTGGTGTACAGGTGGATGGACTTGAGGCGCTTATTCGCGGCGCGTACCGCACACTCGGCCTTATTACGTACTTCACCACTGGACCTAAAGAGACGCGTGCGTGGACAGTATCGCAGGGCTCCACGGCTCCTGAAGCAGGCGCTGCTATTCATAATGATTTCAAGGACAAGTTCATTCGCGCAGAAGTGATTGCCTGGAACACACTTTTGGCAGATGGCTCCTGGAGTGCTGCCCGCGACAAGGGAGATATCCGTACTGAAGGAAAGACCTATGTCGTACAGGATGGCGATGTGATGGTATTCCTCCATAGCTAGACAATTGAGACCCTAGGGGGTAGCGTGCGAGCAGACAAACAGGGGAGGTGTTTTCATGCACCAATTAAATGCTGAAGAGGCGGCAGCGTTTCAAGCGGCCACCTCGTATGCTGAAGCAGCGCGCGTAGCTATCGCGCATGCCAAGCGTAGGTATACACCAGAGAAGCCGCTCATTCAGGTGTGCGGACCCATTTCGACTGGTGGTCTCGGGGATCGGACCCGTAACCTCATTCGGCTTGCTGACATGATGGACTTGGTGACGGAGCTCGGACATCCTGTCTTCAACCAGCTTCAGTTTGAGGGTATGGTGGAGCGGTTTAGTCCCACGCACTCGGCCGCAAACTACGATGATCGCATCCTCTACGAGTTCTATCACCCGCTCCTGAATCAGCAGTACATCCGCACACTGGTGTTCATCGAGGGGTGGGAGACCTCGACTGGCGCCCGGTGGGAGCGAGCTCTAGGCGAGTCCTTTAAGCTCGAGATCCTTGAGCTCGAAGAGCTCCTGCGTCGCCATGGCGGCTAGAGAACAGACCCTGCAGCGAAAGCTGCAGGGTTTTACTATCTGCCGTGCGTCGTATACTACCTGTATATGATTACGGATTCAGCAACGTTGACCCAGTTTATATTCTCTTTGCTTCTTTCATGCGTCATTGGCTACATGATTGGAGCTGAACGCGAAAGTCGCGGGAAGGACGCGGGCATTAGTACGCATATATTTGTTATTGCGGGTGCGATGCTCTTTACGCTCATGTCGAGCTTGGTGGATCCAAACTCTGAATCACGCATCGCGGCACAGATTGTGTCGGGTATTGGCTTCTTAGGTGCCGGTCTCATCCTTAAAGAAGGGACCAGTGTTAAAAATCTGACTACGGCGTCTAGTATTTGGTTTGCGGGCGCCTTGGGTATGGCCATTGGCTTTGGGTACTACGACATAGCCATCATTGCGGGACTTATGTCGGTCGTTATTCCACGCATCCCGCACGTAACGCGCCGCAACAAGGATACATAGATAGGAGTCCGTATCTGTGGTATAATTACACCATATGGAAACGGCACCACAGATTTCTGGGAATTCAAAAACTAGTCCTAAAGATTTCTTCCTCTGGCT
>CAYWWP010000020.1:10699-12047 GCA_964462415.1 uncultured Candidatus Saccharibacteria bacterium | reverse complement strand
TAGGTGCAGGGTCATTTCTCTATACCTGGATTAACCGTCTTCTCTGCGCTATATTACTCATTAGTAGCGTACTGATTTCCAGTAGCGTTCTTTGAAGGAGGTTCATTTGAATCAAATCGTATTCGATACTACTACCGCTCGTCCACTTGGTGTCTATTCTTGGGCTGACGGATTTATTCCAGTCCGCAGGCCTACAGGATTCCGCACGGAAGAAGAGGCATTACGCCACGCGCTCGCTATCGAGCACCGTTCTTCTTCTGACGCTGCTCTTCAATTTCTTGATGAGTGGCTCGCACACCATATTGGTCGCGCATAACTGACGTAGATACATCTATACGCATACTACCGACTACTGTTCAGTAGTCGCACAGCAATACTTCCTACGAGTCTATTTCGACTACACAGGAAGACCGCGCCGGCTTAACGTCCGGCGCGTTCCTTTTACGTGCGAGAGAGTGAGGTGTACCATGGTTCACATGGAGCCACTTGCACAGCGTCTGCGTCCTCGTGCACTTGATGAGGTTGTGGGTCAGGAACACCTCATAGGTGCAGGTAAGCCGCTACGCGTTGCGATAGAAAAGAAGCATCTATTCTCTTTTATTCTGTGGGGACCACCAGGAACTGGAAAGACAACACTCGCGCGTATCTATGCAAACGCGCTCGATGCAGATCTCTACGAACTCTCTGCCGTGTCTGCGGGCAAGGAAGACATACGCAAGATAGTGAATGCGCCGGCACTGCGTCCACGTGTGCTGTTTCTGGATGAGATACACCGGTTCAACAAAGCACAACAGGATTTCCTACTGCCATATGTCGAAAGTGGAGCACTCACGCTCATAGGTGCCACCACCGAGAATCCTTCATTTGAGGTGAATCCGGCGCTTCTTTCACGAGCGCGCGTGTTTGTGCTCGAATCACTCTCTGAAGAAGCGCTTCGCGCTATCGTAGAGCGCGCAAAACTGTCTCTAGACGACGATGCGTTCCAGTTTGTGCTTGGATACGCAAATGGTGATGCGCGTCGCGCGCTGGGGCTTCTGGAGGGCGCACAAGCGCTCTACGGTGACACACTCACCCAAGAAGAGCTCTCAAAAGCGCTCGAGTCTCCGCACCTGCGCTACGACAAGAAAGGAGAAGAGCACTACAACACCATCAGTGCCTTTATTAAGAGTATGCGTGCGAGCCAGCCAGATGCGGCGATGTATTACCTCGCGCGTATGGTGGAAGCTGGAGAAGATCCGCTCTTTATCGCGCGTCGCATGGTTATCTTTGCGTCCGAAGATATTGGCGTGGCACAACCTACGGCACTCGTGGTCGCAAACGCGGTGTTTCGCGCGTGCGAAACGATTGG
>CAYWWP010000020.1:9379-10599 GCA_964462415.1 uncultured Candidatus Saccharibacteria bacterium | reverse complement strand
ATAAAAACAGCCTCGTGGGCAACGAGGCTGTTTTTAGTAAACGAACGCAGTATTACTTAACAGCGTCCTTAAGCGCCTTAGCTGGGCGGAACTTAGGCGTGCGGGTTGCTGCAATGCGAATGGTCTCACCCGTGCGTGGGTTGCGGCCAGTGCGAGCTGGGCGAGCCTTTGCGCTGAAGATGCCGAGGCCTGCAATTGAAACCTCATCACCAGACTTAAGGCCTGCAGTGATGCTGTCGATAACACACTCGACTGCGCGCTCTGCCTCAGCCTTCGTGCCACCGAGCACTTCCTGCACCTTGCTTGCGATATCTGCTTTGTTCATAGGAATACGTTAGGGGTTTAGTGTCCTCACAAATTGGGCGTAAGCCCTATATGGAGGGCTACGGAAAAAAGTATAGGAAATGAGCCATATTGTGCAATAGCTAGAATTTCTTGACGGGGATAACAAAAAACGCCCTCATAAGGACGTTTTTTGGGTGAGTTGTCAAACTGCGCTAGCGCGCAAACTCAACGACGCGGTTTTCACGAATCACGTTCACCTTTATCTCGCCCGGATACTTAAGCTCTTCCTGGATGCGGCGTGCAATTTCACGTGCGAGCTTATGCGTCTGCAGGTCTGACACCTTGCCTGGGTTCACAAACACACGGATTTCACGACCGGCAGAGATGGCGTATACCTTTTCAACGCCCTCAAAGCTTGCTGCAAGGCGCTCTAGGTCGCCCAAACGCTCAAGATAGCGCTCTACGGTGTCACGGCGAGCCCCAGGACGACCGGCTGAAATAGCATCAGCCACCTGCACAATCATGGACTCTGGGGTTTCATACGGGAATTCCTCGTGGTGCGACTGCATAGCCTGAATAACACGAGTATCTACGCTATATTTCTCCAATATGCGGCGACCAATCTCCACGTGAGTACCTTGTACCTCGTGGTCTACAGCCTTGCCAATGTCATGTAGGAGCGCGCCTGCGCGGGCAATAGCAGGGTCTGCCCCAAGCTCCTCGGCGAGCATACCGGCGATGTGTGCCATTTCCACAGAGTGCTGGAGCACATTCTGGCCATAGCTGGTGCGGAAATGCAGGCGACCAAGCAGTGCCACGAGTTTTGGATCAAGGCCAACTACGCCCACGTCGTACGCTGCCTCCTCGCCCTTCTGTTTTACGAGGTCCATGAGCTGTTTGCGGGCCTTTTCTACGGTTTCCTCAATCTTCGTCGG
>CAYWWP010000020.1:3875-9279 GCA_964462415.1 uncultured Candidatus Saccharibacteria bacterium | reverse complement strand
ACGTTTGCTGCGAGGCGATGGATGACAGAAAGCAAGATATTACGGGCTTTTTCTTCGAGTTGGCCCTTGCCGTGCGCCTCGAGCTTCTGGATACGCGCAAGGAAGCTCTCCTCAAGAGTCTCTTCCAGGTCCTTCATGAGCATGCGGCGTGCTTCTTCCTCGGTGAGGCGACCAAGACGGGTAAGCTCAAGACGGCGCTCGGCTAGCAGTTTCTCGGCCTCGCGCTTGAGGTTTGCCGCCTCGTTCTCCCGGTTTCGCGCGTCCTCTGCTTCGTCCGCGATGTTTCGCTCGCGCTCGTCGAGGAACTCTTCGCGTTTCATCAAGCGTTCAAGCGCTTTTTCGAGCTTCTCCTCACGCTCCTTTATAGGTGTTTCCGACTCACTCTCTATCTTCTCTGCTCGTTCCTCTGCCTCGGTAATGATGCGGTTTGCACGTTCCTTTGCTTCAAGGAGCTTTTGTTTCACCTCAAGCTCAAGGGAGCCACGCTGGCCAAGCGCAATAAGGAGACGGAGCACATAGCCAAGCGCGATGCCGGCGAGGCCGGAGAACGCAAGAAGGCTGAGCACGAGCTTGATAGACATATCTGAAGGTTACCTAGTCTCGCGTACCCTATCACAAAAAGACCCCGAGCTAAACGCTCGGGGTCTTTTAGGGCCTAGATACTTACTTTGACTTGTATACCTGGTCTACGAGGCCGTACTTCTTGGCCTCATCTGCGGTCATAAAGAAGTCGCGATCTACGTCCTTCTCTACCTTTTCAAGGGTCTGACCCGATGCCTTAGCAAGCATTTTATTGAGGCGATCGCGGGTAGCGAGGATGTGACGCGCAGTAATCTCAATATCTGCTGCCTGGCCCTGCGCACCACCCCATGGCTGGTGAATCATGACCTCAGCGTTTGGAAGCGCGAAACGCTTACCCTTTGCGCCTGAAGCGAGGATTATGGAACCCATAGACGCTGCCATACCGACTACAACAGTCGCTACGTCTGGCTTGATGTGGTTCATGGTGTCCACAATGCCAAGACCGGCTGAAACTGAGCCACCGGGACTGTTTACGTAGAGGAAAATGTCCTTCTTTGGGTCTTCTGACTCAAGGAAGAGGAGCTGCGCGATGATGAGATTTGCTACATCATCGTCTACAGGACCGCCTAGAAATACAATGCGGTCCTTAAGCAAACGCGAGTAAATATCGTATCCGCGCTCGCCGAACTGGGATTTCTCGACGACCATCGGAACAAGCATGGATGCGCGTGGGTTGGTGTTCATAGCGAATGACGGTTAGTGGGGCAATAGTAGCAGAAAATGAGATGCGAAACGAATTAACGAATCCGTACCCCCTCGTGGATGACGTGGGGAGTAGGTTTCTTACCCTCCTGAAACAGTGTTGTCCGGGGTGGGGGAGACCTCTTCTGTGGCCTGCTGTGGGTGGCCAGCGTTGATGCGTTTGTTCCACACGTAGAACGCACCAGCGACCAATACCAACACAATAAGAAGTATAGAGAATACGCTGCCGTATGAGTTGGGTGTTGCTGCGCTTGGTTCGGGTGCTTGTTCCATATACGGGTAAGTATAGCTCGTACTATATACAAAAACGCCGGGGACCTGTGTCCCCGGCGTTTTTGCGGTGAAGGAATGATTAGCCCTTCTTCTGCGTGTACTGAGCAACAGCCTGAGCAAATGCTGCTTCGGCATCTGCTTTTCCTGCCCATTCGCCCACGGTCACCTCCTTGTTCTGGATTTGCTTGTAGGTCAAGAAGAAGTGGGCGATTTCCTTGAGCGTGTGCTTGTTTACGTCCGCAAGGTCAGTAATTTCCTTGAAACGCGGGTCATCACACGGTACGGCAAGTACCTTTGCGTCAGAATCGCCACCATCCACCATAGGAAGGATAGCTACCGGGCGCGCACGTACGAGGATACCTGGCATAAGCGGATAGGTGGTAAGAAGCACTACATCAAGCGCATCTCCATCCTCCCAGAGTGTCTGTGGCACGAAACCATAGTCAAATGGGTAGTCCTGTGCCGAGTGCATCACGCGATCTAGCGCGATAATGCCGGTTTCTTTGTCGATCTCGTACTTGTTCTTTGAGCCCTTAGGGATTTCGATGATGACATTCATCTCATCTGCAGAGCCTGGAGCAATATCGTGTAGAAGGTTCATGTGCGTCGTACAAGCGGCTAATTACTTCTCGTCGCGAGCTTCTTCCTCGTCAACGATTGAATCGTTTGATTCCTCGGCCTTCGTGAGTTCTTCCTCAGCCGTGAGAATACCTGAATCGGTCTCCTCCTCGGTGATAACAGACTCGGTTTCAGTAGGATCAATGCCTGCGGCTACTGCTGGGTCCATGTCCTCAGCTTCTACTTCCGCTACATCCTCATCTGATACGCCTTCTGGCTCAGCATCTGCGGCCTCTGCCTCAGCGTGCTCGCCTGCGGTTGAGTTAATATCGATGTTCCAGCCGGTGAGCTTTGCGGCAAGGCGTACATTCTGGCCGCCACGACCAATCGCGAGTGACTGCTGGTCTGCAGAAACCGTAACGGTTGCGCGGTGATCTGCCTCATCGATAGTGATATCGAGCGCGGTAGCAGGAGAGAGAGCTTCCTTAATGTATGCTGCTTGATCCTCAGACCACTCAATAATGTCGATGCGCTCGCCACCAAGCTCGCTCATCACAGTTGATACGCGTACGCCGCGCTGGCCCACGAGAGAACCTACGGGATCTACGTGTGGATCAGTTGATGCGATAGCAATCTTGGTGCGGCTACCTGGCTCGCGTGCAAGACCCTTTACCTCAATAGCACCTGAAGCAAGCTCAGGAGCCTCAAGCTCAAAGAGCTTCACAATAAAGCGTGGGTGACTGCGAGAAAGGCGAAGATATACGCCACGGAATCCTTCATCTACCGCGTAGAGGTATGCACGAATGCGCTCTCCTGGACGGAAACGCTCACCAGGAATCTGCTCCTCGTACGGGATGATACCGGTAGCACGACCAAGGTCGATAAATACTGAGCCGCGCTCAACGCGCTGCACGATACCTGAGACAATCTCGCCCTTCTTGTGACCAAACTCATCAAGAATAGAGAGCTTCTCTGCCTCGCGAATCTTCTGGATAACCACCTGCTTTGCAGCCTGTGCTGCAATGCGACCAAAGTCGTCTTCTGGCTCAAGCGGGAAGATGATTTCCTCGCCAAGCTGTACGTCGCGCTTAATACGCTTCGCGTCATCAAGAAGCATGTGCTTCTCAGCGTCAAAACGAGGAAGCTCGCCCTCTACGAGGAGCTCTGCCTCTTCACGGTGCGCATGTGGATGCTCAGGGTGGAGTACTTCTTCCTCTTCGGTCTCGTCAGGGAAACGCACCATCGTATCGTCTACGACGGTCTTTACCTGCTCAAAAGAAACGGTGCCCGTATTCATGTCGAGCTTGCCGCGTACCACCTGGCCGCGCTTTCCGTATTCCTTCTTGTAAGCAGTAGCCATTGCCTGCTCGATAGCGTCGATCATCACCGCCTTGGTGATACCACGCTCTTCGAACTCACCGAGCACTGAATTGATTGTTTTGAGATCCAACATAACCGTCTGTATTTAGTTGTGCGCACCTTGTATGTAATTGTCGCCCGTTACGAGTCATTTTCGCACGCACTCGTAGATTTCTACAAAGAAATGCCCGGCTGGCCGGACATTTCAGATAGAAAAAACATACCATATATAGGTAGGGTGCGTCAATGAAGGCTTTGTGCTACATTCCGGCTCAGGTGTTCTATATAGGAGGCAACTATGAGTGCTCAGGTACCTGCGGGAAGTATTCGTACCGCAGAGGGGTGGACACCGCTTGTGCGCCCACTCTACGTGCAAGACAAACGGTGGGATGTCATCGTACAACAGATGTATGAAGACGTCTGGCTTCAGTTAATTCGCGAAGCTCGACAGAGAGACCAGAAGTGCGTCGAGCTTGAACTTGGCGACGAGTCTTCGGACGAAGCGCAACGCATGCAAGCTGCAGCGCTTCGACTGTTTGCAGGTACTGAATTTCCGCACTGTCCTGTCGTTGTGGCGGGCAACTCGCACACACCTTCGCGCGTCGTCATGCGAGTGAGTGTGTGATTCTTTCCACGCATGGCGCGCATATAACGCGTACTGATTTTAGTCAGTGCGCGTTATACTTTTGATACGTACATTCGGCATGCAAGTATCTGAAAGCGAACTTAAGGAATTCATCATCGACTCCGGACTCGTTTCGCGGAAGGATGTTGAAGCTGCTGACGACGAAGCAAAGCGTCGCAAGCAATCCATTGGCGATATTCTCGTAGGGCAAGGAACTCTCTCACAAGATGCACTACGTCGCATCAAGGCATACGTGCTTGGTATTCCGTTTGTGAATCTCAAGGATAGAAAGATTCCGTTTGAAGTGCTCTCACTCATTCCAGAACCAATTGCACGCACACATAGCATTGTTGCGTTTCGTAAAGACAATCAAGATCTCGAAGTGGCGATGCTTGATACGGAAGACCTGCCATCTATAGACTCTGTGCGTAAGAAGACCGGACTTAAAATTTTGCCGCGCCTTACTGACGAGGAGTCGCTCAAGCACACGCTCTTGCAGTATCAGAAATCGCTTAAGGAAGAATTTGGCGACCTCATTTCAAACGAAGCAGGGAATATAAGCCTCATCAAGGACAGCGATGGAGCAGACGTCTCAGGAGATGATCTCAAGAAAATGGCAGAGGACCTGCCTATCGTGCGTATCGTCGATACGCTTCTTCGTCACGCCATCATTCAAGGCGCTTCCGATATTCATATCGAGCAAATGGAAGAGCAGGTGCTCGTGCGCTACCGCATAGACGGTATGCTGCATGATGCTATGACGCTTCCACGTGATGCGGGTCCCGGCATTATTGCGCGCATCAAGGTGCTCTCGTCGCTTAAGCTTGATGAAAAGCGTCTGCCACAGGATGGACGCTTCAAGATGGAATCAGATGGCGATAAGGTGTCATTCCGCGTCTCATTGCTCCCAACCTATTACGGAGAAAAAATCGTGATGCGTCTGTTGCGAGAAACTGGAGAAGGGTTCTCGCTCGAAACGCTTGGGTTCCATGGTGAGACGCTGGAGCGCATTCATACCGCAATGAAGCAGACGACGGGTATTATTCTCGTGTCTGGTCCGACGGGTTCTGGTAAAACCACTACGCTCTACACCATTCTCGATATTTTAAATACGCCGGACGTAAATATTTCTACGATTGAAGATCCGATTGAGTATCAGATGAAGCGTGTGAATCAAACGCAGGTAAATCCTGCTATTGGGTTTACATTTGCGCAGGGACTACGTGCACTGCTTCGTCAGGATCCAAATATCATCATGGTGGGAGAAATTCGCGATAGCGAAACGGCATCGCTTGCGATTAATGC
>CAYWWP010000020.1:2512-3775 GCA_964462415.1 uncultured Candidatus Saccharibacteria bacterium | reverse complement strand
AGGATTCCGGCCCTAACTCGTTTATGCGGGTGCTATCGCATTCGCCCACGCCTCTTGTAGTAGTGACGCTTCTGTCGAAGTGTCACGGCTGTGAGGGCTCACTGAGAACCCGAGCTTGTACAGGCGTATGGTGCTGCCGAGGTGATGCGCAAGTATGGCTAGACCATCTTCGTGCGACCCAAAGGCAGCAGGCAAGATAATCTCGGCCCGCAGATCGTCTGGCATTCGTGAGCGCCAGTTAGGCACGAGCTGGTCAAGAATGCGCACGCCCGCATTTACGCGTTGCTTAACTCCCACTACTCCCTCCTCTTGAATACGTATCTAGGAAGAATATGCATCTCGCGCAGGTAATCGTCAACGCACCACATGCTACGATACCTACATGAAATTTCGCGTCACGGTAGAGACTGCAGAAGGGAAGAAAGAGGTGCGTAGTGTGGAAGCAGAAAATCGTTTCTCGGTGTACGGACAATTTGAGGGGCAGGGTGTCACTGTGCTCGAAGTTACAGAAGATACGCGCAAGAAAGGTGGTGTGGGTTCAATTACATTTGGTACAGGCATCAAAGAAGAAGAGAAGATCACGTTTACCAAAAACCTCTCTGCCATGCTTACGGCAGGGCTTACGCTTTCACGCGCACTTTCTGTAATTGCGCGCCAAAGCAAGAACAAGTACCTCAAAGACATCATCTCCTCTATTGAAGAGCGCATAAAAACAGGTGGCTCGTTCCACGAAGCACTCGCTGAACACCCGAAGGTTTTCTCAGAACTCTATATCGCGATGACTAAGGCGGGCGAAGAGTCAGGAAACCTCGCAGAGTCTCTTAAGACAGTTGCGCGGCAGATGGACCGATCATTTGGTCTACAGAAGAAAGTAAAGGGCGCGATGATCTACCCGAGCATCATTCTCTCGGCCATCGTCATCATCGGGGTACTTATGCTTATGTTTGTGGTGCCGACGCTTTCGTCTACTTTTGATTCGCTCGGAGTAAAACTTCCGCTTGCGACGCGTGTCATCGTTGCTATTTCTAATTTCATGGCACACAACGTGCTCGTAGTGCTTCTTCTGCTTGCGGGATTCTTTGGGGGAATCATGGTGTTTGTGCGTTCTAAATTTGGTTCTGCGCTTATCCTTCGCGGATCGCTCCATATCCCGGTTATTGGGGAATTGGTGCGCGAAACCATGGGAGCTCGTGCCACTCGTGCACTATCATCGCTTCTCTCGTCAGGAGTAGAGATGTTGAATGCCATCTCTATTGCAAGCGA
>CAYWWP010000020.1:0-2412 GCA_964462415.1 uncultured Candidatus Saccharibacteria bacterium | reverse complement strand
GTGGTAAACGCATCAGGCGCACCGGTTTCAGGCGCGACGGTGCAGGTGGTAAATGCAAGTACGAGCCCGACGGTTAATTTCAGCACCTTTACGAATGTGGCTGGACTCGTGCAGTTGCCGGGAGCTCCTACCTCTACTGAGTACCGTATCTTTGTCTCAAAAAACGGATACTCAAGCGCACAAACCTACGCACGCGATGCTACGAATCAAAACCCAACACCGGGCTACCTTACGGTGGTAAAGAACACCACCACTACCGGAACGTTTGCTATAGATGCACTCGCCTCATTTACCATGCAAACGTTTTTCCCAATTGCTTCCGCATCTACTACTGATTTACTGAATGATACGAGCAAGATAGCAACCCAGTCGAGCACTCAGGTAGCAGGCGGAGCACTCAAGCTTGCACAGCCGGCAGGATATGCGCTTTCTGGCACCGCAAACACAACCGCAGTCGCCCCGAGCTATTTGGCAGCCTGGACGAGCGCCAGTTCCACTGTGTCTGCACCTGCTGGTACCACGGTGCGTGTACATGTGACTGATGGTACCGGAGTACTTCTTCCGGACGCGGTGCTTCCCGGAAATGATGCAGGGTTTACCTCATTTCCTATTTCACTTGCGGGTGTGTCTACCTCTACGTACCCATCGCTTGGGCTTTCGTTTGATCTTGCGACCAACAGCACGACAACGACGTCGCAGGTGCTTGATTGGCGTATGCAGTACCAAGCCGGCCCTACGCCTGTGCCTAATGTGGCGTTTACCCTGACAGGAGGGAAAACGATTGGTTCCACAGGAGGCGGCTCACCTATATACAAGACCACTATTGCGACTACCACCGATAGCTCAGGCGTGCGCGCACTCGCGCTTGAGTGGGATTCATATAAGCTCGCGCTCACTGCATACGATGTCATAGATGCATGTACACCTCCTACATATAGCGTTTCAGCAGGCGGCACGTATGCGCCCACACTCTATCTCGGCGCCGCAACGACTAATACGGTGCTTGTGTCTGTGCGTGACGCAGCGGGCGCGGTGGTAAGTGGCGCAACGGTCACGCTCAGCAAAACAGGATACTCAAGTAATGTGCAGACGTCGTCATGTGGAACGGCATACTTTGGAGGACTCAGTAGTGGAACCTATAGCGTGCAGATAGCAAAGACCGGCTATACTACAACTACCTTCAGCAATGTCTCAATTTCTGGACACACGTTCTACGCAGCATCATTCCCGTAGTGGCACGCGCGGGTTTACGCTTGCTGAGACCATCACCGTGGTCGCTATTGTTGGGTTGGTCGGCGTTGCGCTTACGACCCTCATTGCGTACTTCTATCGCACTAATGCATACGTGTTTCAGCAGACAAGCGCTGTAGATAGTGCACAGCGCGGCCTGCAATACGCATTTAAGAATCTTCGAGAGGCATCGTATGGCGATGATGGGTCGTATCCGTTACAAAGTGCCGCGACCTCCTCAATCGTGTTCTTTAGTGATGTAGATAATGACGGGCCTGTAGAGAAAGTTCGTATTTATCTACTTAATGGCACGTTGTATCGAGTAGTGACAAATTCAGCAGGAAGTCCGCCGAGTTACACCGGACAGACTAATGCAACGACCACTATTGCTACATCGGTTACTAATGCCACATCCACGCCAATTTTTAAGTACTACGACACTAATGGTGCGTTGCTTTCTGCTCCTGCAGACACGTCAAAAGTGGCCTCAGTACAAACAGAACTCCAGGTGGATTTAAATCCAACCCGTGCACCTGATATTTTTGTGCTTCGTGCGAGTGCTACACTCAGAAACCTACGCTAACGTATGAAGACACCGCACATGAGAGGGTATTTGATGCTCACCGCGATTGTGTTTGGTTCACTCTTCGTGACCATTCTCGGAGCACTCTTGAGTTACACACTCACCCAAAATCATGCGCAGAGTTCTTCAACAGCCAAGTCGCGTGGCCTTGCGATTGCAGAAGCAGGACTCGAGTACTATCGATGGCACCTGGCGCACTTCGCTACTGATTTGCAAAACGGTACAGGAGCACCGGGTCCCTATTCAATTCCATACGCAGATCCAGAAGGGGGTCAGACGGGCACCATTGAACTTTCGATTACAGGTAACCAATCATGTGGTCAGCTCACCTCAGTGGACATCACCTCAAAAGGAACGCCAACAGAAGATCAAAATGGTGCTCGCACTATTTCTGCTCGCTACGCCCGTCCGACGGTAGCGCGCTACTCCTATATATTGAATGACAGTGTATGGGCAGGAGATGATCGTCAAATACTGGGTCCGTACCATAGCAACGGAGGTATTCGCATGGATGGGGATGCTAATTCACCGGTAACAAGCTCAGTGTCGACGTGGCTCTGTACTAGTTCCTTTGGCTGCTCACCAAACGCATATAAGGC
>CAYWWP010000019.1:4867-12483 GCA_964462415.1 uncultured Candidatus Saccharibacteria bacterium | reverse complement strand
GAGGCACCCATGTTTCTGCACAAGCTCCGTCCGGACGCCGCGCTCGCTCTCAGTGTCGCCTACCGGGCGCTCTGCGAGGTGCTCGGCGCCCAGCCCACCTACCACGACGAAGTGAAGGTCGAGCGTCCGTCTCTCGGACGCGCCACCTTCATCGTGTCGTGTCTGGACCTCACGGGTCAGGACCCGCAGCACCACTACACCACCAGCATCCACGTGCTGATCGAAAACCTGGATGCCGGCCCGCACGTGGTGGACATCCAGGTGCTGATACAGCACAAGGACGGCAGCGAGCCCTCGGGCCTCGCATCCGGGTTCGGCAAGAACACCCTCTTCGTCACCTCGATGCCGAGCGACGACACGCCGGACGCACGGTTCCTGCCGCTCTACGGCATGCCGACGCCGCGCGCAGCATGAGGCCTTCGCGGGCAGTCCAGACATGGACTGCCCGCTTCCCTTTTCATATACACAACAAAACACCCGCATCACTGCGGGTGTTTTGTGTGAGTAGGAACAGTGGTCTACTGCACTGCGCCCTGAGCAGTCTCAGCCTCCTCAGCCAAGCGCTCTGCCTCGAGTGCGCGCTGTGCCTGTGCACGGCGCTCCTGCATAGCATCGATTGCAGCAAACTTGCGTGAGCCTGCAAAGCCGGTGCCTGCTGGAATAAGGCGACCCAAGATAACGTTCTCCTTAAGACCGCGGAGCGTATCAACAGAGCCCTTGAGTGCAGCGTTGATGAGGATCTTCGTCGTCTGCTCGAATGATGCAGCCGAGAGGAATGAGCGGCGTGAGAGTGCTGACTCCTTGATACCAAGCACCATCTCGCGTGCCTTTGGTGGAATCTTGCCCTCGCTCTCCATCATCTTTACCTCCTCCTCGAACTCCCAGTGCTCAAGCACGTCACCGACTGAGTAATCAGAGTCACCGGTGTCGGTAATCTTTACGCGGCTGAACATCTGCTTCACGACCACCTCGAGATGCTTGCGTGATACGCTTGCACCCTGAAGCTCGTAAATCTTAGACGTTTCCGCAATGATGTACTCCTGTACTGCAGCGCGTCCAGCGTACTCGAACATTTCGTCGAGATCTACCGAACCGTCTGTAAGGAGCTGACCGCGCACGACCGAGTCACCAACCTTCACGAGTGCCTGGCGTGGGTATGGAGCGGTGTATTCAGTAGCTGAACCATCCTTCTTACCCTGACCGGCCTCAGGCGTTACGACAAGCACCTTGTCGCGACCCTGCTCCTTGATGTCAGTAACTACACCATCGAACTTAGATACCACTGCTGGGTTCTTTGGTGAGCGCTTCTCGAATACTTCTTCAACGCGAGGAAGACCCGAGGTAATGTCGCCACCTACGGAAGCCGTACCACCAGCGTGGAAGGTACGCATCGTAAGCTGCGTTCCTGGCTCACCGATAGCCTGTGCAGCAACCGTACCGACTGCCTCACCGAGATCAACACGCTCCTGCGTCGTGAGGTCCATACCGTAACACGTACCACAGATACCGTAGCGGGTCTCACATGACATTGGAGAGCGCACTACTACGCTTGCGATGGTGTCATCGCTCGCAACAGCGCGTGCGTCGGTAGCTGTAAGGTAGTGACCCTTCTTGAAGCTACCTGCATCTGCTGCAAGGGTGCGACCACGGATTGCTTCAGCGAAGTCAATCGTGATGCCTGATGCTGAGATGCGGTTGATAGTGATGCCACGCTTGGTACCACAGTCCTCCTCAGTAATGATAGAGTCCTGAGCCACGTCGAAGAGACGACGGGTGAGGTATCCTGCGCGTGCCGTACCGAGTGCGGTGTCAGTAAGACCCTTACGTGCACCGTGGGTCGACATGAAGTACTCAACTGGGTTAAGTCCTTCGGTCATAGAAGACACAATCGGCACTTCGATAGTCTCGCCGGCAGTGTTCTGGATGAGACCCTTCATACCTGCCATCTGGGTGAGGTTACCGATGGAACCGCGAGCGCCTGAGCGCACCATGTCGTGCACTGAACCGCTTGGATCGAGTGCGTCCTCCACGAGCTTCTCTACCTCGGTCTTAGCGCCGTGCCAGATCTCAATCACCATACGGCGCTTCTCATCTTCTGAAAGAAGACCTTCACGGTAGTCGCTCTCAACGCGCTCTACGCGATCGCGAGCTGCCTCAATAACCGCATGCTTAGCTTGTGGCACTGACACGTCATCAAGACTCCAGGTCACACCTGACTTGGTAGCGTACTCGAAACCGAAACGCTTGATCTTGTTCACGATGCCTGGAAGTGCGTCGATACCGTAGCGAACGATACAGTCATCCATGATGCCCGAGAGGACCTTCTTGGTGATTGCTTCGTTTACGAATGGGTAGTCGTTTGGAAGCACGGTGTTGAAGAGCAAGCGTCCAACGGTGGTCTCAAACGTACCTCCGTTTGCAACGAGTGCTGCGTACTTCTCCTTGCCAGTGATTGGCATCACGTTAATCTTCGCGCGAAGATCAATAGCGCCGTAGTCGCGTGCGAGGATCGCTGCGTTTGGTGACTGGAAGTAGGTTCCCTCACCCTTTGCGCCCGGCATAGCCTTCGTGAGCCAGTACGTACCAAGTACGATATCGAGTGGCTTGTGCACCATCACGATCATCTTGCCGTCTCCTGGCTTAATGATGTTCTTGTTCGCACTCATCATGTTTGCAGCCTCCCACTGTGCCTCCTCAGAAAGTGGTACGTGGATAGCCATCTGGTCACCGTCGAAGTCTGCGTTGAATGCAGGACATACGAGTGGGTGGAGCTGGATAGCGTCACCTTCGATAAGGCGAGGGCGGAATGCCTGGATACCCTGGCGGTGGAGCGTTGGTGCGCGGTTAAGCAGCACGTACTTGCCCTGGATAGCCTCTTCGAGGATCTCCCATACCTCAGGTACACCGTCTTCAATCAAGCGACCTGCGCCACGGATGTTGAACGCGAGTTCGCGACTTAGGAGTCCTGCAATGACGAATGGGCGGAAGAGCTCAAGTGCCATGTGCTTTGGAAGACCACACTCATCGAGTTCGAGGTCAGGACCAACCACAATTACCGAGCGACCAGAGTAGTCCACGCGCTTACCAAGAAGGTTCTGGCGGAAGTATCCCTGCTTACCCTTAAGGTAGTCAGCGAGACTCTTCAAAGGACGACGCTGCGCTGGGGTGAGTGCACCACCTGATGCACCTGACTTGCGGATAGAGTTATCAAGAAGTGCATCAACTGCCTCTTGGAGAATACGCTTCTCGTTGCGGAGAATCACTTCTGGAGCATGAATGTCGAGAAGCTTCTTCAAGCGGTTGTTGCGGTTGATAACACGACGGTAGAGGTCGTTTACGTCTGACGTTGCATGACGGCCACCCTCAAGCGCCACCATAGGGCGGAGTGCTGGAGGAATAACTGGAATCTTTGTCATGAACATCCACTCAGGACGTACGTTTGCAGCGATCATGCTCGTGATGAGCGCAATGCGCTTTGCGAGCTTCTCGCGCTCAGCTGCTGCTGCCTGTGGGTAGCGCTCCTCAAGCTTAGCCTTGAGAGCGACGAGGTCGGTATTGCGGAAGATATCGTAGATAGCCTCTGCGCCGATCTTTGCTTCAAAGAGGGTTGAGTAGCGTACTGAGAAGCGGTGGTATGAGATTTCGTCAAAGACGCGACCGACTACTACTGAGTCAATCTCCTGCTTCGCAATCGTCATCTTCTCCTTAAGCTGCTCGCGCTGCACATCAGTATCTGCTGACTTGTGCTTTGCCTTGTACTCGGCCTCAAGGTCTGCAAGGAGGCGCTTCTTGGTCTCCTCGTTCACCTTGGTGACGATGTAGCCTGCGAAGTAGATAACCTTCTCAAGATCAGCAGCAGGAACACCCAAGATGAGTGCCATGCGGCTTGGCATTGAGCGGAGGAACCAGATGTGAGCCACTGGGGTCACGAGCTCGATGTGACCCATGCGCTCACGGCGCACGATAGAGCGGGTGATTTCAACACCACACTTATCACACACGATGCCCTTGTAGCGAATACCCTTGTACTTGCCACAGTAACACTCGTAGTCACGCTCAGGACCGAAGATCTTTTCGTCGAAAAGACCATGCTTCTCAGAGCGCTGGGTACGGTAGTTGATGGTCTCAGGCTTGGTGATTTCACCACGGCTCCATGAAAGGATGCGCTCAGGTGACGCAAGTGAGAGACGAAGTGCATTCCAGTCTCCGTGACGGGATGCAAGCGGACGCTTTGGATTCATTGCCATAGGTCAGAGAAAGATTATGCGTCCGTGTCCTCAAGCGGCTCGATATCGAGCGCAAGGCCGCGGATCTGGTTAGTAAGTACGGCGAACGACGCAGGCGTACCTGAGTGCGATACCGGTTCGCCCTTCACGATTGCATCGAAGGTTGCAGAGCGACCCGTGATGTCGTCGGACTTGATGGTGAGCATTTCGCGAAGCGTGTATGCCGAACCATAGCCCAAGAGTGCCCACACTTCCATTTCACCGAAGCGCTGACCACCGTTCTGTGCCTTACCACCGAGCGGCTGCTGCGTGATGAGTGAGTACGGACCAATAGAGCGCATGTGGATCTTGTCCTCCACCATGTGATGGAGTTTGAGAATGTACATGTAGCCCATTGACACTGGCTGTGCGAATGCCTCGCCGGTGCGACCATCGAAGAGCTGCATCTTACCTGAGCGGTCGTAGCCAGCCTTTTCAAGCTCGTCGCGAATCTCATCTGCGGTAGCTCCTGCAAATGGAGGCACCACAGCCTGGTAGCCAAGTGCGTTTGCAGCAAGGCCCAAGTGAAGCTCGAGAATCTGTCCGAGGTTCATACGGCTTGGCACACCAAGTGGCGTGAGGATGATGTCGACAGGGTTTCCGTCCTTGTCGTATGGCATGTCTTCTACCGGAAGCACGCGTGAGATAACACCCTTGTTTCCGTGACGACCTGCAAGCTTGTCACCCACTGATACATTACGTACCTGAGCAACGGTCACTACAATCTTCTTGATGATGCCGCTCTCGAGCTGGTCACCCTGCTCGCGACTGAACACGCGTACGCCGATAACACGACCACGCTTACCACCCTCCATGCGGAGTGAGGTGTCCTTCACGTCCTTTGCCTTATCACCGAAGATAGAGCGAAGGAGGCGCTCCTCTGGCGTGAGCTGGGTCTCGCCCTTTGGCGTTACTTTACCTACGAGAATGTCGCCTGGACGCACTTCTGCACCGATGCGTACCACACCCTCTTCGTCGAGGTTCTTGAGGCGGAGCTCACCCACGTTTGGAATATCGTGCGTGGTTACTTCGGGGCCGAGCTTAGTGTCGCGCACAGCACACTCGAAGTCCTCGATGTGTACGGTGGTGAACTTTGACTCTTCTACGAGGCGCTCAGATACGATGATTGCGTCTTCGTAGTTAGCACCGTTCCAGCTCATGAAGGCTACACGTACGTTCTGACCGAGTGCCATCTGGCCCTGATCTGATGATGTAGCGTCTGCGAGTACCTCACCCTTCTTTACCTTGTCACCCGTCTTTACGATTGGGCGCTGGCTGAAGGCTGAGTTCTGGTTGGTCTGTGTAAGGCCCTGGAGCTTGTACTCCTGAGTCTTGCCCTTTGCGTCCTCTACGACGATGCGACGTGCATCAGCATAGGTAACGGTACCTGCCTCGCGCGCCAAGATAAGGCGGCCAGTGTTCTGTGCGGCGTGACCCTCGATACCCGTAGACACGAGTGGTGCCTCAGGAATGAGTACAGGGGTAGCCTGCTTCTGCATGTTCGAACCCATGAGCGCGCGGTTTGCGTCGTCGTGGTCTACGAACGGAATCATAGCCGTAGCTGCTGAGAACATCTGGTAGGTAGATGCGTCGATGTAGTCAATCTCATCGCGCTGAACCACTGCTGGCTCACCTGCCTTACGTGCCTCGATAGAGTCAACGGTGATGCGACCCTTCTCATCTACTGGCGTCGCTGCGTGTGCAATAACATGCTCCTCTTCCTCAAGTGCATTGAGGTAGACGATTTCATCAGTTACTACACCCTTCGTGACCTTTGCGTAGGGAGTTTCGATAACGCCGAACTCGTTGGTGCGCGCATGGAGTGCGAGACGGAGGATAAGACCAATGTTCTGGCCTTCTGGGGTGTGAATCGGACAGAGGCGACCGTAGTGCGATGGGTGCACGTCACGCACTTCGAAACTTGCGCGCTCGCGGGTGAGACCACCTGGGCCAAGCGCTGAGAGCGTACGCATGTTCTCAAGCTCAGCGAGAATGTTCTGCTGGTCCATGAACTGCGAAAGCTGGTTTGCCGTGAAGAACTCACGAATCGATGCCTGAAGCGGACGTGGGTTCACGAACGCCATAGGAAGTGAGGTCTCTGACTCAATCGTCGACATGCGATCCTGGATGTTGCGCTTCATGCGCGACATGCCGACACGCATGCGTGCCTGAAGAAGTTCACCAACGAAGCGTACGCGACGGAAACCGAGGTGATCGATATCGTCTGCCTTCGCATTTGGGTCCTCGTTGAGGCGTGCAATCTCGCCCACAATGCGAATCACATCGTCGAGCGTAAGCGCACGCTGATCAAGTGCCTTCTTGTCGGTCGGAAGACCAAAGCGCATGTTGAGGCGATGGCGTCCCACACGAGAGAGGTCGTAACGCTCAGGCGCAAAGAGTGCGTTCACGTACTGCTTTGCGTTGTCCGGCGTGGTCATGTCACCGTCGCGCATGCGGCGGTGCACCTCTACATAAACCTCATCTGAGGTCTGTGCGGTGTCGTGAGCAAGCGTGGTCGTGAGTGCACGAACAGCTGCTTCGTTACCCTTGAACTTAGCGAGTACTTCCTCGCGAAGACCTGCTCCCATGATTGAGAGAAGGTGCGTCACAGGGAACTTGCGCTTGCGGTCTACCTTTACGTAGATAGCGCCGTCTGAATCAGATTCAATCTCAATCCATACGCCGCGCGCTGGGATGAGTTTTGCACCGAAATAGTTCTTGCCCTTAATGTCCTCAGCAACAAAGAATGCGCCGAATGAACGAGCAAGCTGCGGCACGATAGCGCGCTCAACGCCAGAGACGATGAAGCTGCCATGTGGCGTCATGATTGGCATGTCCGCAAGGAAAATCTCCTGCGTCTTCTCAGTGCCAAATGTCTTGTTGAGAAGTGTAACGGTAACCTTTACCGGAGCTTCGTAGGTGCGCATGTTCTCACGCGCCTCCTCCTCAGTTCCCTTAGGATCGCCTACTTCGAATCCATCGATGCGAAGCTCGAACTTCTTACCTGAATAATCTGGGATCGGGGAGAACTCCTGGAAGAGTTCTCCGAGTCCGTCCTTCATGAGCCAATCGAATGATCCCCGCTGGTGGCCAACCAAGTCTGGGAACTCAACGCGCGGTGCCCGGTAGGCACTGAACGTCTTCTGCACGAGCTTTTTTTGCTGCATGTAGTGTCGGTTGCTATGGTCTTAAACGCCGAATGGGCCCATGTGCACCATGAGCCGCGTCCTTCGTGTAAGACGCTGGTAAAAAATTCGCCCTATGTATCTCCGATTTCCCCCGTACCCCCGTTACTCAATCAGTAGCCATACTATACCGCTAGCAAGCACATAGGGTCAATAGTGCTCCATG
>CAYWWP010000019.1:0-4767 GCA_964462415.1 uncultured Candidatus Saccharibacteria bacterium | reverse complement strand
GGCAGCGCAAAGAGGCGCAGCCAGCCGTTGCCGTCGTAGGCGCCCACGATGATGCCGGCGGCGATCAGGTAGAGCGCGTACGGAATCAGGCGATAGCGCCAGCTCACGGTGTCGTGACGCTGAAGCGTCCACACCACCCCCATGAGCAGAGAGACGCCGCCGAACATCGGCACCACCGAGAGCCACGGGTGGAGCTCAGCAAGCGCGAGCACCACGAGCGACATGACAGCGAACGCGATGACGTGTTTACCCATATTCATTCCCCTCTATAGAACATGTGACTTCCTGGAGAATTCCAGGTTCTTATATATTATACCACCATATAAGGCAATATGTCAATACACACAAAAAGGCCCGCCGAGATGGCGGGCCTTAGGTAGGTGCTCTCACGCGTGCGTGAGAGCCAGTTCTTTCGCTTCCTCAAGCGCACGATTGAGGACGTGCGTGAGCGACTTGCCGCGTCCCGGACTGCTGGACTGGAACTCGAACGTGCCGAGCGAATGCGGGTCCTGCGTACTCAAGTGCCAATACGAGGGACGCTCAGTGTCAGCCAGTACCGCCCCTTGAAAGAAACAGCGGGATTGGTGCGGCGGCGGCAACGGGTAGATGTCGATGCGCGAAGTATCGACAGCAGCCCCATCATGGATGAGCTGCTCACGATACCTCGTGTCATCAGTGAACACACTGACGCGACCGCTCGAATGCTGACCGAAGAAGGTCTCCATTGCGTCAGTCACAAATGGATTCTGCAACACGCGCAGAATCGACGGTGTTGCAGCATAGACGATGACCGACATATGGCTCCTGCGGATGAGCTCTGCGATAACCGCCAGCTGATGCTGGTCGCTCTCCACATCATGCGGCTCAGGCCCAGTACCCTTAAACGCGAGATCACCGACCTGTTCACACAGATCGGCCGGAGGTCCCAAGTCAATAATAGGCGGCTCATGACGAACCACCCCCTGTCTTGCGTGGAGCATATTCCACTCTCCCTTTGTGAAAAAACGTCTAGGTGCGATTATACCCCCTTCTCCCCCAAACGAAAGGTATCTATGGCCGCATGATTGCCCGTGCGCAGTACCTCGGGCACGGCGTATTCTTTCTTTTCCCAGGTAATCACCTCTGGGCGCGTGTATACATCACGACTCGCGATACGGCGCTCCTCAACAGACTCATCCTTGCCGAGGACACCGGGGATGCGGCGCGTGACTGCATCCACAATGATCATGGCTGGCAGTTCCCCGCCGGTGTACACCGCTTCGCCGACGGAGTACTCGTGCACGTCCCCGAAGGTGTGCATGATGTCCTTGGCGCGCGCATCGATACCTTCATACCTGCCGCACACGAGCACCACATCGTCGTAGGTGCGCAGCATGTCTGCCTCCTGGTTATCAAATGCTTTGGCACCTGGCGTAAACCACACCACTGCAATGTTGCCTTTGCGACGACTGAGTGATTTCTTAACCGCCTTCACCACAGGAAGCGCGGTCATCACCATACCGGGACCACCTCCATACGGACGTTCATCTACCTTGCCCCACTTATTAGTTACAAAATCACGCGGACTCTGGTAGTCCACCTTCACCTTCTTTTGTTCGCGTGCACGCCCAAGAATGGACGCGCTTAGATACGCGTCACACGCTTCTGGAAACAAGGTGATGAGATGAAAACGAAGCATACAACTATAGAATAGCGCGGAAGCGACCGTGGGGTCGCTTCGCTGCTGTGGTATTAGCGGTCGAGACCGTTGAGTGCTTCCTGAAGATCCTTGCTGTGCTCTTCGTAGCGCTTGCCGCCCTGTGGCTCATTTATCTTAAGGGAGACGCGTGCGTTGTGCTTGAGGCCAACTGCCGTGAGGAGTGGACGAATGGCCTGAGTCGCAATGCGACCACCCTTGCCGATTACCTTACCCATATCATCAGGGTTTACGGTAAGCGTAAGGAGTACGCCGAGCTCGTCTACCGAGCGAGTGATTACCACATCCTCGGGATGGTCTACGAGTGCCTTAATGATGTAGTCGAGAAATTCTTGATCGCGTTCCATAACAGAGTGTTCGGGATATGCAGCTAGTACGGGGTACGGCCTCGTGCCGTATCAGGGAGTTGTGAACGGAGTCGCTTATGCAGCAACCTCCTCAGCTGGAGCTTCTGCTGGAGCAGCTTCCTCAGCTACTGGTGCCTCTGCGGCTGCGGCAGCTTCTGCTGCGGCAGCTTCCTCAGCAGCCTTTGCTTCAGCGGCTGCCTTAGCCTCTGCTGCTTCGCGTGCAGCTGCCTCCTTAGCCTCAGCTTCTGCCTTTGCCTTAATGTTCTTCTCGAGGTTCTGCTTTGAGACTACCTTTGCGGTCTTCTCACCAGCAATAACACCCTTTGAAACGAGGAGGTTGTGAACGGTAGGAGAAACCTGTGCGCCCTTAGCAATCCAACCCTTAACCTTCTCCGCATCCACGGTCATAGCCTTGGTCTTTGGATTGTAAGTGCCGACGAGGTCGACATACTTGCCGGCCTTAGGGCCTGCGGTCTTTGGGAGTACTGCCATGCGGAACGCCGCGTCGTTCTTACGGCCAATGCGCTGGAAACGGATCATCAACATATGTGCGGGAAGAGTACCAGAAAGGTGGATAACGGTCAAATATATAAAGGTGGGCGCGGAGAGGGGGTGAGATCCCCTATCCGCGCCCGTTGATCCATGGCTCAGAGTAACCCCAACGTCACTCGAAACAGCACCTTCTTGTCCTCCCCGCAGGGAGCACCGGTGCGAGAGCACAGATCGCAAGAGTCCCACCCAAAGGAAAGACGGGACCCGCTGAGAGTACCAGATACCCCGCTATTCTGCTAGAGTTATGGTAATGACCGACACGACCGCTACCTACGAAGGCATCATCACCATTACCAAGACCGGTAAGGGCTTTTTTTCTATAGATCCCGAGCAGGAAGATGTATTTATTCCCGGAGAGAATCTGGGAGGCGCCTTCCCCGGAGACAAGGTGCGTATCGAAATTGCCGGCAACGAGACTGATATCCGTACCGGTAAGCCACGCACCATTGGCCGTGTCGTAGAGGTGCTTGAGCGCTCGCGCGAGACCTTTGTCGGCACCCTCGCTGAGAACAAGGAAGAGAACCTCACCATGCTTATTCCAGACTGGAAGAAGATGTATGTGCCATTTGTGGTAAAGGGTGATTCGCTTCCGATTGGACAGAAGGTACTTATCCGCTACCAGGGCTGGGCTCAACACCAGCCATATCCATGGGGCACGCTTGAGGAGATCATTGGTCCTGCCGGTGACCACGAAACGGAGATGCGCGCGCTTGCGCTCGGAAGCGGCTTTCGTAGCAACTTCCCTCCTGCAGTGATGAAGGAGGCTCAGCTGCTTGAATCAACCGGCAAGCAAGATCTCGCGCAGACCGCCGAAGCTGAAATTCTTGCTGGCACACGCCGCGATTTCCGTGGAGTAACCACCTTCACGATTGACCCCTACGACGCAAAAGACTTCGACGACGCACTCTCAGTGCGCGTGCTTCCTAACGGCAACACGGAAGTTGGCGTGCATATTGCCGACGTATCCCACTTCGTGCGTCCGGGCACGCCGTTTGATGACGAGGCACGCAATCGCGCTACCTCGGTATACCTGGTAGACCGCACCATTCCGATGCTTCCGGAGATTCTCTCCACTGACCTGTGTTCCCTTAACCCAAACGAAGATCGCCTCGCAGTATCTGCCATTTTTGAGCTCGATCAGAACGCTGGCATCGTAGCTCGCTCGTTTGGACCAACCGTCATTCACTCCGACAAGCGTTTCACCTACGAAGAAGCACAGGAGGTGCTTGATAGCGGCAGTGGCATCCTCCATGACGAGCTCGTGCTCATTCGCGACCTCGCCTGGAAAATTCGCGACCGTCGCGTAAAAAATGGTGCGATTGCCTTTGACACTCCTGAAGTGAAGGTAAAACTTGATGCGACAGGTAAGCCGGTAGAAGTGCTCCTTAAGGAGCGTCGTGATACGAACCTTCTCATTGAGGACTTCATGCTTCTAGCAAACGTAGCGGTGGCAGAGTTCCTCACTGAGGAAATGAAAAAAGCACACCTCACGGGTGCGACCATCTACCGTATCCATGATCAACCCGATGGTGACCGTATCGAAACCCTAAGCCAATTCCTCAAGGTGCTCGGCTACTACCTCGAGACGTCTCCGGGCGGCAAGGTAAAAGGTACCGCGATTAACGACCTCCTTGCGCAAGTTGCCGGCAAACCTGAGGAATACCTCATTAAGGTCGCTGCGCTTCGCTCCATGGCAAAGGCTATTTACTCAACGAAGAACATCGGGCATTTCGGCCTTGCGTTCACGCACTACACGCACTTCACGTCTCCAATTCGTCGCTACCCTGACCTTCTCGTGCATCGCCTGGTAAAGCACTACACCGTTGGTGGGCCATTTACCAAGGAAGAGATTAGCGACCTTGAGCATATGGCGTTCCACTCATCGGAGCGTGAAGTATCTGCATCTGAAGCTGAGCGCGATTCAATCAAGATGAAGCTCGTAGAGTTCATGAGCGACAAGGTTGGTGAATCATTTGATGGCGTCATCTCCGGTGTGTCTGAGCGCGGTATCTATGTCGAGCTTACACAGACGCGTGCAGAAGGTATGGTGCGCATCCGTGATCTGGGCGACGATTACTACATCTACGATGAGAAGCGCTATCGTATTGTCGGCGAGCGCACCAAGAAAGAATATGCGCTTGGCGACCCTATCCGCGTCACGGTAGCCGCCGC
>CAYWWP010000018.1:0-12512 GCA_964462415.1 uncultured Candidatus Saccharibacteria bacterium | reverse complement strand
TGTCGAAGTCCTGTGAACTAACGGGTGTAACAGATAGACGATTACCAGGACGGAGAATAACCATATCTTTAAGCCGCTTGTCTGCGCGTATGGTTTCAAGTAGCACTGACTCTTTCAGCTTCTTTACAAATGCTACATCTACCACGTACCAAATAGGTTTCTCGTTAGTGGCTTTTGGGTCGTAGTAGTCCGACTTGCTATCAAACTGGGTGGGGTCGGGGTAGGGAGCAGAAGCTACTTTCGCAATGCCATATATTCCGGGCTCTTTGCAGTTTGAATGGTAGAAGAGAATCTGGTCACCAATACGCATGTCATCACGCATGAAATTACGAGCCTGGAAATTGCGTACCCCGGTCCAGGCAGTCTTCCTGTCTGCCTTGAGGTGGTCTATACCGTATGTGGTCGGCTCGCTCTTTATGAGCCAGTACTGGGTACTCATGCGTGCAGTATATAACTTCAGTTAGGTCGTCACCAATGACTTAGAATTCAGGTATGGACCTTGGCATTCCCGGTTTCCAACTCCTGGGCTACATCATGAAAGGGATTCTTTTATGCTCGCCTATATTTGTAATAGCTATAGTCATAGTACTGACCAAGGAATTCTTACGCAGAAGGATCGAAGATTCATTTAGGTCGCCACGCTCAGATAGTGATTTCTCTGGTCCTGAGTACAGGGTTCGTTCTGCCCTTATGACTAATAGTGAAGCTGCATTTCTGTATGAACTACGAAAGCAACTTCCTCAAGATTTCTATATCTTTCCCAAGATGCGAGTGGCGGACGTGCTTGAAACTCAGCGAGGTTTTGGATATGAGCGTAGACGCAACAAGGTACTACCAAAGCACGTTGATTTTACTATCTGTGACAGACATTTCAGGCCAGTTGTTTCGATTGAGCTAAACGGCAAAAGTCACCAATCCTTGCGGCAGCAACAGTCCGATTCAGCAAAGCAGTATGCCTTTAAGAGTGCCGGATTCCCACTAGAAGTGGTTGAAGTAGGAGCTGAATTCTCCAAAGAAATAGTTCAGATACTCAATAGGCACCTCAGCTAACAAACCATCAGTGTTTACTTCTTGAAGGCCTTCTTGATCCAATAAGACACCAGCCTAATTACCAGGGTGATTGAAAGTATGCTTCCAGAGAATAGTGCGAGCGGCTCTGGAGCAAATGGATCTGGGAAGCTAATACCAAAACGTCCTCCTGTGGGTTCTAGGTTGCACAGCACTATGATTGCTACCGTAATAGGTATCCACCATAGAAACAGATTCAAAAACTTTTGCTTTAGCGCTGCTGGCGGAAACGCGAGTATGAGCCCGCCGATGAATGCACCGATACTGAACCAGTAAAAGGGGAACAAAATATCTAATAGCACTCTGATGTTTCCAGGTATAGGGCCAGGAGCCGCTCTTTCTATGTACAAGATGTACTCTGGGATACCAATTGCAAAAACCAAAAAGGCAAATATGGATACGCGCAGAATCTGATTACCGGATAGCTTGTTCATGGATTTCAGATTGATTAATACTGAGAACTCTAGATAAGAAATCTAAGATATAGGTTAACAGATTCTTGAAGAATAATATGAGTTGTTCGATCTCAACTCCGTTATATGCGGTCGCGGTTAGTTTTGTGCTGTTTTCGGTGAAACTATTTTGAACTTCTGTTCTAATCTTTTCGTTTTCAATAGTTGTCTTTTGCGTTTTGCTATTTGCAACCTTAGGGTAAACGAGAGAAGGGATGACGGGAATCGGTTCAATTTTAGATTTCTGTGCAGCAATTTCACCAAGCATATTGCTTACCGGATGACTGTAATGCCTAATTGGCGTTTCGTGGGCGGTGCTCTTTCCAGTTATTGGATTTACAGTCAGATCAATCACTTTGTCTCCATCTAGGTCTACTTGTAAAGAGTCCATACTTTCAGATGATCCATCTATGCGCATTGTGGCTACAGCACCTTCCTCAACAGGTATAGCGGCGAGGGTTGTTATCGGGCCTGGTGCGCCGTGCAGTTCGTTATATATATCTAGAGAAAAAGTACCTGAATTCTGGCCGTAAAGCGTAAGAGTATATTCTCCATTTGCAGGAACAACTAGATAACGTAGTTCTCCAAAATAGCCTATGTCACCGCCCGGTATGGGGGTTTGAATACTATCCGTGACTGAATCACTTATTGATTCTCCGACACTATTCTGAATCTTCACTGAAACTGGAGAATGAATTAAAAAGACCAATTTTCGGTCAGGATTTTTATATTCTGTTGGTTTAAGGCTTCCAAGAGTAGTTGTATAAAGAATTGAACCGTCAGTAATGATAGCAACTAATGCATTTCTTAGGTCCTCAACTTCGAGAATTTCGCCGTGTCCCAACTCCATTAGCGGCAATCTTCTCTTTAAGTCGGCTTCCTCCTGAAAGTTCACCCACATATTTCGGACGTGTGCTGATTCAGGCATTTGCAGGGCGCTTGGGGCAGGCACCACATTATCGCCATCTTCTACAAAGATTGGGCGGTACTGTTTTTTATATACAGGTGTTGGATATGAAGACTGAAGCTCTTCGTACCACGATATGCCAGATACGGTGCGATCGCCCCAACCAGCAATTTGGTACACCATAATGCTTTCAGGTGGAGTCCATGTGTCTAGTGATTCGTGTGTAGCGCGTGCATACTCAAGTAAATTTGCATTGCCTATCGCTGGCATATCTATATTGTTTGCTGGTGGTTGGGTACGGCCTCCTTCTCTAGCAGCTAGAAAATCTGATAGCTCGCTCCATGTATCGATGGTTCTACCGTAGGTACCAATTTCTGTGCCGAATGTATTATTACCTTCAAAACTGAAGACTGAGTGATTAGGATCTTGAACACTATCAAAATAGGCTTGAGACGGAAGAAGGTGATAGGTCATTGGCGAGTAGAGTGCCATATTTCGAACTTCAGAACGGGAGACATACATGCCGCAGAAGAAGCTGGTGAAATATAGATTGGCGCATTTATCGAAGGGGAGAGCAGAACCATATCCATAGAGGAGTCCACCAATTGCTTGAGGTGACCCAGACTGAGGAACTGCCACGAGAACGAGCTTGTCTACAAGCGCCGCCGACTCCGTGTCTCCAAGTTTCTTGAGAAGTGCTTTTGCTACCAGACCACCATTGCTGTGAGCAACAATAGTTACTTTCCCGGTGGGCGACTTGCTGGCTAGCTCACGCAAGGTTTGCTCTATATATGGAGTGGATGTGCCTTCGCTGTAGTAAATGCGAGAGCCATGTTGCGCACCGTGCGTAAGTAGTTCATCCAAAGATAGTCGCCAGTCATAGGTAACTTCACGCCAATTCTCGTGGCCGACAAGGCTATTTAGGTCACCAAAGAAACTTGTGTAGAATTTGCGCACGCCTTTTATTGGGCCAAGGTTTATCTCACTCACCGTGTCGCGTTGTTTGGTGAATATACTCGGATTTCCGCTCTTGCCGTCCGGAGTAAGCCACAGCTCACTTGGCCACGTGTCCCCGTTAACAGGATTCCAAATGGACTGCTCACAAGAAGTTGAATCGTCATCGCACCCGATCTTAGTTCGGTACAAGCGACTTTGCTCTATTCCCGGAAGGAAGAGGACGTTTGAAATTTTGGGACCAGGTGGGGTAGGAGGAGTAGAAGAACCAAACCCTCCGGAACAGCCGTCTTCGCCGCAGAGTTGAAAGGCGAAGCCGCCGGGGATTGGATCCTCGTAGGTGCCTAGCATTGAGAATCCAGAATTAGCACTCGAACCTGCAAGTGTACCATCAGTCACGAGTCCAAAAAACATTGCGCCAAGGGGTGTGCCTGGAGGTATGCCTCCGTTATTAATCATGAACTCGCAATATCCGTCACCTACAGCACGTGTGTACCACGGGTTTGTAGTGTACGACGTGCTGTAGTCTGGAGCATAGATAGCTATTCCATCCGTACCACTGTTGTAGCGTAGGTCATTACAGGTAGTGGTTCCTGCGGGTTTTAGACGAATGTATGTCGTTGTGCCGTTGGTCGTCCAGGTGTGATTTCCAACTAGAGGAGGATTACCGAGAGAATCGTATCCGCTAAAGAAATATACGTAGTGGCCTCCGCCATAGATTTTTATGTTCCAGTCGGTATCCGCATACGAGTTGTCGAGCAGTACTCCAGTTGGAAGTGGTTCTGGTGTAGGAATACTCTCGTTTGAAAATGTCTCAACTACTAAAGGAGCTCCCTCGGAAGTAGTCGATGCTTGCTCTTCAGTGGTTGATGCGGTGGTTGAGGAGGCATCATCTTCGGCATATGCCGGGGTGTAGAGCGGCGCACAAAACACGCCTGCAAGCAGAAGGGTAGTTACAAGCGCGCGAGGCACGCGTGGTCCCATATGCCGACAGCATAGCACCAATTTCTCAAAAATAGACAATTCTTATAAACATTGTATTGTACTTTCAGACGCAACACGCTAGAGGAGAGAATCTTGGCGCGTGAAATGACACATAGGGCTGGTCTGATAATAGCAATAAGGTTTTGTCTGCTGAGGAATAACTATGATTCGTCCTATGAATAAAAAGAAAATATTATTGATTGCAATTGCGCTCATTATCATTCTTTTTGCATCAGTAATTGCTGTGACCGAGAAAAAGATCACATTTCCCCCTGTTTCAACTAACACGCAACATGGCGAGAAAATTCCAGAAGGGTGGAAGCGCTATCAGAACGCTGAGTGGGGTTTCGCCTTTAATTACCCAGAAAGCTGGACAATCAAGGAGAATTTTCTGACCAAAGAAGCTACGATGGGTTCTAATAGAAAAGTTGGTGAGTTCAACGGCGTTACCTTGTCGGGTGGCGGATATGTGTTTCAGTTTGATATAGGCGGGCACGAGTTACCAAGCAAATACAACTATACTCATCCAGAGTATGTTATTGCTGGAAATAGGATAACTACTAGCAAATACGAGAATGGTACTGAATTTGGTTTGTTCATAAACATACCTGTTAAGAATCCGGTCTCTAAGGTCCGCCTCATAGGTATTAGAGTGACCAATAGCGATGCAAGCACAAAATACACTCCTGTTATCGACGAAGTTCTTTCGAGTGTAGAAGTCCAATAATACTTTTCAAAGTTAGACTGTAGATAGGAATCGATAGATCTTTGATCATTACCTATAGACAATTCTTATAAACATTGTATTGTGCTTGAAGAGGTAACACGCTAGAGGAGGGAATCTTGGCGCGTGAGACTATTAATCTGACGTGGTCAGGCAATCAGATGAACGGGCACCAGGAGATGATCATCCATCAACTGGCCGTTCTGTTCCTGCAGAAATTCCCGGAACGCGACTGGGTGGACTTCACTCACGAGCAGGTGGAAGGCAGGCTCGAGAAGAAAAGCCGTGGAGTGTTCGTCACCTTCGCTGGTACGTTCTTCCATGCGGACATGGGCGAGGTGGACGGCAAACGCTGCACCATCGACTTCCTGATCCCTACGGGGATGGAGCGACAGCCCCTCCAGAAATACTCCGCAATTTTGCGCGAAGTGGAGCTCGGCGATGGCATGGTCATGCAGGAGCTGCTTGATCCGGCGAAGATCGTCGTCTCGGAGGTCTCGCTCCTGGCCTAATACTCATACACCCCGAACCGTACGTGGTTCGGGGTGATTGCTTATGTGTTGTAGTGGTACTGGTATGCCTGGCGTTCGTGCTTTTCTGCTCGTGCTTCGCGCACCATGTCCTGAATGAGCCGGATGATGAGTATAAGAAGCAGGAGAATAGCAAGTAGAAGAGGAATGTAGAAGAGGACGCTCATATCAGCTCCGGCAGGGAGCGCAGCACCGACTCCAGCCATGAGCGCGTTTGATGGCGCTTCTGCTTGCACTGGTGGGTCTTGTACCACTATCTGTGCGGTCGTGGTCGTAGTTGCGACAACAGCGGGTGCTGGGGTGCTCGTGGCGACGACTGTTGCGGCAAGAGGTGCAGCAGCAGCGCGACGTGGCGCGCTTGCGGGTGTCGGCGCCTCTGAGGCATCAATAACTGCTACCGGTGCAGGTGGCACGACTACCTCTGGAACGATAGGATCGGGAATCTTGCTTGGGTTGCGCCCGCCTCCGCTATGGGATCGCTCGGGTGGTGTGGTGACTTCAGGCACACTAGGCACTTCCGGTGTGGTGGTAGCCGTGTCGTCTGGAGTGGATGGGGTCGTAGTGGCTACTTCTTCGGTAGTGGTTGCGGTAGGTGCAGCAGGCGGAAGGGTGAATCCACCTGCGCAGCCATCTGCTCCGCAGAGCTGGAGTGCAAATCCTCCAGACACCGGATTCTCATAGGTGCCTGTGAGTGACGTGCCGGGGTTCTGGCTCGATCCCATGATCTCAGCTGTACCCATGAGTCCAAGAAAGGCGACACTGATGCGCGTACCGCTTGGAATAGGAGTGGTGAACTTAAATTCGCAGAGGTCGTCGCCTACAGCGCGTGTGTACGAGGGATTAGAGGCGTAGCTCGTCGTCATGTCGTCCGCTGTGAGGATGAGGCCATACGTGCCGCCCCAGCGGAATTGATCGCATGGGGTGCCAGGAGTCGTTTTAATACGAGCAGTCGTAACGGTGCCCGTGGTTACCCAGCCTCTGCCGGTAGCTGTCGGCGGATTTCCGATAGTCGTGTAGCCATCGAGGAAGTACACATAATGTCCGCCTCCGTATATGCTGATGTTCCAAGTACTGTCTATGTATGAGGAGTCAAGCAGTACTCCGGCAGGCTCGCTTGGAGTAGAGGAGGCAGTATCGCCCTCAGCATAGAGGGTAGTAGGAAGCGCAAGCGCATATGCGCCGAGTAGTGCAAAGACAAGTACCCACCCCCAAAGAGCGCCGCCTTTCATACCGACAGCATAGCACCTCGCTACTTGGGTCGACGCACAGTGCGCACGCTGATGAAGAGTGGATTATGCCTCCGAAGGCATGCGGCTTGTGTAGACCGAATAGACTGCAAAGAGGAAACTCAATGTAAGAGGGCCGAGGAAGATACCTACTGGTCCGTAGAGCGCTACGCCTCCTACTACAGAGAGAAGAGTAGCTAGCGGATGGAGGCGCGCACCATGACCCATGAGTCTTGGGGCAAGGAAGTTATCGATAAGACCGACGAGCAGCGTGCCCCAGAGCAACATGCCTATTGCAGAAGCGGTGCTACCTGTTGCAAAGAGATAGATGACGCTCGGGATAATTACGAGTGACGTACCCATGCCTGGGATGAGTGCTGCTACTGCAGTACATACGCCCCACAGCGCTGCGCTTGGTACGCCAAAGATGAAATAGCCGATACCTGCAAGGGTGCCCTGCACACACGCAATAGTGAGCGAGCCCTTCACGACAGACGTCACTGTGCTCTTGAGGCGCTTGAAGATAGTGGCAACATCTTCGTCGAGAAGCGGACTCTGCTTGATAAGAGCCTTCTCAAGGCGCGCACCATCCTTGATGAAATAGAAGAGCGCCATCAAGAAAATAAGGGTGCGGATGAACATGCCGATGATGCCGGCAAATGCTGTGCCCAAGCGCTCTACAATCCATTGCAGTACTTGCTTTGCGTAGGCAGTAATCTCGGCCGAAATCGTATCAACATAGCTCGTTGCTCCCGGGATGATTGGGTCGAGCCAAGAGCCTACCTGAGCGGCTACTTGTTGCGCGGTTGCGGCGCTTGAGCCATTGGCGTAGTTCACATACGCGTGATGTGCTTCGTTTACTACGAGGGTAGTCACCACAGACAGTGGAATGATGATCAATACGCAGCCTACAAGCAAAGTCGCAAGCGCCGCGAGGTTTGAGTTCTCGCCCAGCTTCTTCGTGATTCGTAGGTGCACCGGCTCAAGCACAATGGCGAAAATAGCCGCAAGCGCGATGGTGGTAAGGAACGGCTGCAATACGAAAAAGGAAAGCAAAGTCGCACCTATCAAGAGAGTGAGCAGAAAGTACGTACGTCCGCGCGTGTTGGTCATATGGCTAGTATACGGCACCTGCATGCATTTTCTGCGTGCACTCGGTAGCGTAGAGTGTAGATATTGTGGAATCGTACGAGATAAAAGAATCAGCGCGCGCACGTCAGGTACGCATTACGGTATACCCTGACGGGCGTGTGGAAGTGGTGAAGCCAGTACGCGTATCTATGTCTCTTGTGCAGGAATTTGTCGCCCAGAAGGAGGCATGGATTGCGCGCATGCGTGCATACGCATATAGGAAGCGAGGAGGACAGCCACTTGAAGTGTTGCCAAAACCGAGGCGTGGTTCGAAGGCATATGTCGATGCCGTAGCGTCCGCACGAACACTTGTCCATGAGCGGCTTGCACACTTTGCGCATCTCTATGGATTTAGGTATGGACGTGTCTCTATTCGTAATCAAAAGACACGATGGGGAAGCTGCTCGAGCAAGAATGACCTGTCATTCAATTACCGCATTGTGTATCTTCCGGTTCGTCTCGCTGATTACATTATCGTGCACGAGCTTGCACATACCAAAGAGCACAACCATTCACCACGGTTCTGGAGTCAGGTGGCAGCAGTCATTCCGGACCACAAAGAGTGCCGGCGTATATTGCGCACTCGGTATCAGCTCTAGAGGCGGTATACTTACCTATATATGGAAACAGAAACCAGACATACAAGCGCTCCACAAGCCCAGAAGAAATGGGCGCACTTTGGTCGCGGGGTAGGTCGCTTCGTGTTTGTGGGGCTCGCCGCGGGCATGGGTACCGTGACTATACTCCTGATTGCTGCACTGGCGCTTGGTGCAGGGTGGATGTCATTCATGGGTGAATTTGGTGCCGCTGATCCAGAGCATACGAGTGCGATAGACTGCAACGTCATAGCGCTCGATGTGCACGGCCTTATGACTACGTATCGAGATGATGCAAATGGAGATGGGTCCTATGGGACCGAGACCACCTCAGGCACGCTTGTAGCTCACCTTGAGGAAGCAATGCGGGACAAGAGTATCAAGGCGGTACTCCTTGATATCGACACCCCTGGCGGATACCCGCAGGCAGCACAAGAAGTGGGTGACGCAGTGCGCGCGCTTGGTAAACCATCTGTCGCATGGATCCGCGGAAGCGGAGATTCTGCAGGATATTGGGTAGCAAGCGCTGCATCGACTATTGTCGCGTCACCGGTATCTGATGTCGGAAGTATTGGCGTCACCTCTTCATACACCGATGTATCAAAACAAAATAAGGATGAGGGTATTACGTACAACTCGCTTTCCACTGGGCCGTTTAAGGATACGGGAGATCCAGACAAGCCACTTACCGAGGCTGAACGGAAGTATATAGAAAAACAGAATCAACAGGTGCTCGATATCTTTATTAAGAATGTCGCTAGCTGGCGCAACCTGCCCGAGGAAACAGTGCGTGCACTCGCGGACGGTTCTTCATTTGTAGGTGGGGAGGCGCTCGAGCGGAAGCTCATCGATCGCTTGGGTACGAAGCCTGAAGCGCTGGCTGCACTTAAGGACGCCATACATGAGGAGCCGCGTCTGTGCTGGCCGCAGTACCAGTAAAAAGAAAAAGAACCCGCCGACCATCGGCGGGTTTCTTGGTAGTGATGATGAACGCGGCATCCTTGCATTGCCTTCGGTGTGACTTTGGACCAGTGGGTCATATCCCACATTGAGTGCGTACCGTGCACTAGTCCGCACCGTCACGACGATCACGAGCCAGACTGGGCGAACAGCCATGATGCCTCCCGTGTGACACAAGAATCGTACCCGTTCATCCCCCAGGAAAAGGCATGTCTTCGTAGCGGACGCTTCTGGGGGTCTGTCGCCAGTATGCCACAGCTCGGGTACACTTACCGTATGAAGGATTCCCTGGCGTTTCAGGAGGGCTACAGCAAGCTGAATGCCGCCCAGAAGCAGGCGGTAGACACGGTCGAGGGGCCGGTCTTGGTTATTGCGGGGCCAGGCACCGGAAAGACCCACATTCTCACGCTGCGCATTGCGAATATTCTGCGCGAGACGCAGGCGAATCCCACGAATATCCTCGTGCTCACCTTTACGGAAAGCGCTGCACGTACGGTACGTACACGCCTTGCAGGACTGGTAGGAGAGCAGGTGGCGCGTGACGTAGGTATTTTCACCTTCCATAGTTTCTGTGACTACATTCTCAAGACATGGCCGGACTTTTTCCCGGCATGGGACGGGAAGCGACTTGCGGGAGATGTTGAGTCGGCACTCCTGTGGCGCGAGGTGCTTGAGCACGAGCACGTGGTGCATTTGCGTGCTCCTAAAGCACCGTTCTTGTACTTGCGTGACCTTGAGTCTCTATACAAGGATTTGATTCGCGAACGCATTACGCTTGATGCGTATCGCGCGTGGGCAAAAGAGGAAGAAGGACGGATTCGTGCTGACGAGAGCAACTACTACAGTCGCGATAGTAAGTACGGTAAGAAGGGAGAGTTTAAGAAGGAGGGTCAAACGAAAATTGATCGCCTTGAGAAGGCATACGAAGCTGCTGCGCTGTGTGAAGCCTACGAGGCACGTAAGGAAGCGCTTGGCGTATATGACTTCTCTGATGTGCTGCGGGGTGTCGTGGATGCCCTTCAGGCAGACGAAGCGCTCCAGGCAACACTGCAGGAGCAGTACCAGTACATCTTGGCAGATGAGCACCAAGATGCGAATGCATACCAGCACGCACTGCTCGATAGTTTTGCGTACGATGAGCATCCGAACCTCTTTGTGGTGGGAGATGAAAAGCAGGCAATCTTCCGATTCCAGGGAGCGGATACCACCCAGTTTAGGGAGTTTATCGCCAAGTATCCGCGCACGACGGTCATAGCGCTCACAGAAAGTTTCCGTTCTCTCCAGGGTATTTTGGACACAGCCCACACGAGCGCGGTGAATCACATTCCTGCGGCGTACGGGGCACACGAGCCGCTTACCGCCACCAGAGCAGGGACTGCTTCTCTTGCGCTCCTCGCTGCACCAGATCCGCTCGCTGAGCGAGCCCAGGTGGCGACCCTTGTGGAGGAGGCGATAGCCGAGGGTGTCGCGCCGCATGAGATTGCTGTCATCGCGAGCCGCAACAGCACGGTCTCAAGTTTTGCTGAGCACCTTTCTGGTAGAGGTATTCCTACGTTGCGTGCTGGAGACATTGCGCTCTCGTCTCGACCGCTCGTGCGCTCGCTCCTTGCGCTTATGCGCGCCGTCGCCGTTGAGATAGATACCGCATCGCTTCGAGAAGCGCTTCTGGCTCCATGGTGGCAAGATAGTATTCGCGAACGCGCGACATTTCTCGCACGCACGCGTGATCGAGATTTGGTGACAGAGCTCACACACACGTTTCCCAAGATTGCCGAAATACTTAGGACCCTCCAAGAGTCTGCGCGAAGTGAAGCGCCGCTCCAGGTATTTTCGCGTCTCCTCGTGACTTCAGGAGCTCGTGGATACATGCTCGCGCACGCTGCCTACCTAGAAGACGTTACGCTCGTGCGCCGTCTCTATGGCTACCTCGAGGAGATTGTCGCACGCGATACCAACGTATCATTTGCTGAAACGGTAGATGCGCTTACTAAGGCACACGAGCACGGACTTGAGTGGGTCAAGTCGTCGGTGACTGAGAAAGAGGGTTTTGTGACAGTCATAACCGCACATAAATCAAAGGGTATGGAGTTTGAACGTGTGTTCATTGTGGGACTCACGGAGAATGAATGGGAGCGCGGCAAGCAGTCAGCCAAGATCCCATCGCCTGTAGACATGGCGAAGAATGTAGAAGACGCTGCAAAACAATTCTATGTTGCGCTCACGCGTGCTAAAGATGCTGTGGTGCTTTCGTATGCACAAGAAACACTCGAAGGGCGCGAGCGTAAACTTTCTCTCTTTATTCCTGCGGGATTGAGTACCGTCTCGACCACGTATGATCCGCTGCCTGTCGTACATACCACGGTGGATGCGTCAGAGCTTGTCGTGTCCCTCACCCGTGACTACTTGGTGCATGAAGGCCTCTCGCCATCAGCACTCGCTGACTACCTTGAGTCGCCAGCACTCTTTTTTGCGCGCCGTGTATTGCACCTGAAGGAGCCCGAGCAGACGGCGACCGTTATCGGTACGGCGGTGCATGAAGGCATCGCAGTCCTGCTCAAAACCGGAAGCGAGGACGCAGCCTACGCGGCGCTCAACGGATGTCTTGCGCGTTCACTTATGCCGCGCACCAGCGCGTTTGATCACGCAGCAGATGATGCGCGTAAACGTCTCATGGCCTTCATTGCATCTCGAAACACACTTGGCGAAGTACATGCTGTGGAGAGCTCGTATCGTGCCACGTACGAAGTGGCAGGTGAGACCATTCAGCTGTATGGAAAAGTAGACGCGGTCATGGAGCGTCTGGCGGGCCTCACCATTGTGGACTTCAAGACATCGTCGGTAGTGAAGGATACTGATCCTAAGTTTGCCCTTCAACTCGCATTCTATGACTATCTCTTGAGCAGCAATGGAGAGCAGCCGCACGGCGTGTCTATTGTGCAGGTTGCCCGAGATGGTATAGAGGAAGTGCCTATTGCGCTTG
>CAYWWP010000017.1:7531-12716 GCA_964462415.1 uncultured Candidatus Saccharibacteria bacterium | reverse complement strand
AAGGTCCCAAGCGTTTGGCTGTTCGCCAATTAAAAAGGTACGCGAGCTGGGTTCAAACCGTGTGGGGCTCAAATCTTCGGATTTGTTCCTCACACCGTTTGAATCCCTTTGAGTTGTTATCAAAACCAATGAGTCTTTTCGTCTATGAAATAAGAAATGGAACCAACTAAGACACGGCGGGTACATGCAGGAATGTGTGTACGCAAACTGACTAATATCGGAAAAACCCCACCGGGGTGATTCCGAGGGAAGCGAAAACGTGCCTGTACCGATTACGGTACGGACGCTCGTTCGGCGATATTGAAATCAAGCGAGCTTGTTTCAATATGCCTCACTTCGCGCCCGTAGAGACTGAACGTCAGTCACCCATGGAGATAGAGCTCGCAGAGCTCGCCATCTCACCGGGTGAAGTTACAGTCCGATCCTCTGAGCAATCAGAGCTACTCTAGTGAAAGCCTCATCAGCTACTAGAAAACATCATGCGTGAGACAGGTTGGTCTCCTATCTACTACAGGCGTTGATTCTTGAAGAGACTTGCCCCTAGTACGAGAGGACCGGGGTGAACTGACCTCTGGTCTACGAGCTGTCACGCCAGTGGCACCGCTCGGTAGCTATGTCGGGAAGCGATAACTGCTGAAAGCATATAAGCGGGAAGCGCCCTCTAAGATAAGGAATCGTTATGAGACTCCAAGAAGATGACTTGGTTGATAGGCTTTAGATGGAAGCACAGTGATGTGTTGAGTCGAGAAGTACTAATATGTCCAGTTTTCTGTGCGGAACCTTGTGCGTCACTAACTAGTGGTGACTTTGTGTAATCTATTTGCGTACGTCGTGGGTCGCTAACGCGCCCATGATGCTGGTGATTAATCGGAAGGGCCACACCCGTTCTCATTCCGAACACGGCAGTTAAGCCTTCCTGAGCCGATGGTACTCGCAAGGGGAGAGTAGGTTGTCGCCAGCATCATGGGCGTGTTCGTTTTTGTACGTTTGTCGGGGTGTAGCTCAGTCAGGTAGAGCGGTAGATTCGTAATCTGCAGGTCGCAGGTTCAAATCCTGCCATTCCCGACCACCCAGCCGCAGTCTCTCCAGACTGCGGCTTTTCCGTTATACTGCTACTATCATGGCCCTTGAGTACGCAAAGCGCATGCGCATCATTATTATCGCTATTGTGTCGGCAGTGGTGATAGCGCTGCTTGCGGGAGTTGCATTCGTTATTTTTTACAAGGTACCCACCTGTACTGACAGAACACAGAATCAAGATGAGGTAGGTGTTGATTGTGGAGGAAGCTGTTCTTACTTGTGCGTGAGCCAAGTTACCGCGCCTTCAGTGAAGTTTGTGCGCGCACTCACGCCTCAGAGAGGTCGTGTAGATGTCATTGCGTATATAGAGAATAGGAATCCGCGTGCTGGTGCAAAAGACGCACCATATACGATTGAGCTCTATGGTGCAGATGGTGCAAAGGTGGGTACTGTTCGAGGTGTCGTGCCTATTGCACCACGCGCTATCGTGCCGCTCTTTATTCCAGCGGCTGCACAGGGAAGTGTGGTGTCTACTGCATTTCTTACATTCGGAGACATCAAGTGGCAGACTATGGAGCCAGTACAGGATAGTGTTGTGGTAAAAGACGCACAGCTTGCTGACGGCACGTTTCCGCGCATTACCGCGCTTGTAGAGAACCCTGCATTTAGTGCGGCGTACAATATAGAGGTAGTTGCAACAGTGTTTGACGCCAATGATACTGCCATTGCTGCGTCACGTACGGTAGTCCCAAGCATCAAGGCGCGCTCAAGTATTCCGGTTACCTTCACATGGAATTCCTCATTTCCACAACCCGCTTCCTATATTGAAGTAAAACCGGTACTCTCACTTCCATGATAGAGCGCAGTCGTCGCAGTCCCTGGCAAGCCATTCTCGCTGAGTGGCCGCTGCTCCTTATACCGGTATCACTCACTATTCTAGGAGTGCTTACTATGCATCCATTTGATGCGGGGATTACTTCACTTGCACCCAAGCAGCTCACGTGGCTGGCTATTGGCATTGGTGCGTTTGCGGTTACTGCATCAAGTGATGTGCGGTTTATACGTCGTACACCGGTTATTATCACTGGCTACGCTATCACTATCGCATTACTGGTGCTATTGCTTGTGGCTGCCCATGCGGTGATGGGTGCTAAGAGCTGGTTTGTTATTGGGCCGTTCTCATTTCAACCAGCTGATTTTGGAAAAATTGCATTCATCGCACTGATGGCAAAGTACTTCTCCAGGCGACACATGGAAATAGGTAATTTCCGACATGTGCTGCTATCGGGTGCTTACGCAGCAAGCGTAATCCTGCTCATATTGGTAGAGCCTGATCTTGGTACCGCTGCCATCTTTAGTGCGGTGTGGTTTGGTATGGTGTTGGTCTCAGGCATTCCTAAGAAGCATTTGGCAATTGTTGGAGTGACGGGTCTTGTACTTGCGACCGGACTCTGGTTTGGAGGACTCCACGACTATCAACGTGCGCGCATTCTGGCGTTCGTTAATCCAGCCGCAGATATACGCGGTTCTGGCTATAACGCCTACCAGGCAACGGTGGCAATGGGTTCAGGGCAGGTGTGGGGTAAGGGTATTGGATACGGTACCCAATCAAAGCTAAGGTTCTTGCCTGAATATGAGACAGATTTCATTTTTGCTGCCTTTGGAGAAGAGTGGGGGTTGGCAGGCATTCTGCTCGTGCTGTTTTTGTATGCGCTTCTCTTTGCTCGATTATTGGCAATCTCGCGTAGATCGGCAACTAACTTCGATGCCTTCTTTACCTTAGGGGTAATGATTCTCTTTGCGTCACACCTGTTTATTCATGCGGGTATTAACCTAGGCTTACTGCCAGTCACTGGAACGACTATTCCGTTTATGAGCTACGGAGGCTCGCATCTGGTGTTTGAGTACTTGGGTCTGGGCATCGTGGCGTCGCTTGCTCGAGAAGGACGCAGTGTACCGCGCGATCGCGCGATGGCTGAATACGAAGGTTAATAGAGGGCAAACGTCTGTTCAAGCATCTGCTCCACCGCAAAAGAGGTGTGTACTGATTGGGTGAGTGCACTACTCAAGCGGATGCGTAGTTCAGGCTCAGTAATCAGACGCGCAAGAGCGTCAGCCAAAGCTTCTTCGTTGCCTGGAGGTACAAGCAGTCCAGTGGTGTCATGGGAAATAATTTCAGGTATGCCGCCCACATTACTCGCTACCACAGGAAGTCCTGCTTGTCCTGCTTCAAGTGCGGCGTAGCCAAGCGCTTCAGAGCGAGACGGAAACGCGAACACATCAAGGGCCGGAAGTAGGCGAGCTGCGTGCTGTATGTGACCAGCAAAAAAGACCCTGTCTTCTATACGCAGCATGTGCGCAAGAGCAGTCAATCGTCCCCTGTCTTGTCCGGCACCAATGCACACAAGTACTGCTTCCGGGTGGGTGGTGTAGAGGCGAGCAAAGGCCTTAAAGAGCGTATCTAGGCCCTTTGTGGGGTGCAGCTCGGCCAGAGTCCCAATCCAAAACGCATCAGTAGGGGGGTGGTGCTCATTGAGAGATGCAAGAAATGTGCGGGACTCGCTACGGGGAAGAAGAGCAAGGGGCGCAACGCCATGACGAATGGTCACCATCTTACGAGAGGCTCCTGGCATCCAGGCAGCCTGAAGCGCCACCGCCTCTGATACAGCAATTACCCGTGTTGCGAGCAATACGGTACATGCGTGCAGTGCACGAAAGACATACTGCTGCCAGGTAGGGCGCAGTTCATTCCATGCCCAGCCATGAGCAGTGAATATATTGTGGCGCACGCCTGTTAGTCGCGCGGCAAGTGTTGCCAGAAGCCCTGCCTTAGAGCTGTTGCTATGGACAACATCTGGATGCTCGCGATGAATGAGTCGTATGAGTGCAATAAGAGCTCGCAGATCAGACCCGAGTCTAATATCACGAGCAAGTCCGGAAATGAGTACTACTGGAATCTCTGTATCCTCAAGACGATGGACGAGCTCGCCGGGTGTACCACACGCCACAATAACTGCGTGCCCGCGGGCTTTTGCCGCGTGTGCAAGCTCATATACATAGCGCTGCGCGCCGCCCCAGGTGCCCTTAGTAATAACGTAGAGAATGCGTTTCGGAGAGATATCAGATGTAACGTCCATGCCAAGTGTCGTGTTCTATAGTATAACTCTCCTAACATGATTCATGGTGGCAAGCGGGCGTCGGCGCTCCTTTTTTTGGGCGATTTAGCTGTTTTTGCGGCTAGTTTGTGGATTACGCTGTTTATCCGCTATCAGGAGGTTCCTACTCAGGAACTGCTTTCTAGCCATATTCCGCCCTTTTTACTCCTCTTTGCCGTGTGGCTCCTAGTGTTCTATATGTCGGGGCTCTATGGCAAGCGCATTATTCTCTCGAAGACATCACTCCCTAATGCGCTCCTTGCGACACAGCTGGCGAATATCCTTATTGCTGCTCTCTTTTTCTTTGCAGTTCCAGGAGTGGGTATTGCTCCAAAGACAACACTCGCCATATATCTGGGAGTTTCACTCATGCTGATATTCCCGTGGCGCCTCATGGTCTTTCCGCGCATATCGGCTCCTGCGATGCGCGTGCGTGCCATCTTGATAGCGGCAGGTCCTGAGGCGGAAGAGCTCGTGCACGAGGTGAATGCGAACGCACGCTACCATCTTGAGTTTATCTACTCCGTAGATCCTGAAGCTTTGAGCGAGGGTATAGACACGCTGTTTTCGTCTATCCAGAAGGAGGGAATCTCCGTCATTGTGGCCGACACTGAGCATGAGTATGTAAAGCAGCACTTGCCGGCGTTCTACGATTTCTGTTTTGGGGAACATCGTCGCGATCTCGTAGATTTCTACTCCGTATACGAAGATGTCTTTGATCGCGTCCCGTTGTCATTGCTTTCGCACGATTGGTTTTTGCGAAATGTTACTGACGTGCCGGCTTACTATGTAGCGCTCAAGCGTGGGATTGATATTGTTGGTGGCGTGCTCATGGGTCTCATTACGCTTGTCGCACTGCCATGTGTAGCCGTCGCGCTTCGTCTAGAAGGCAGAGGACCGGTATTTATTGCACAGGATCGTATTGGCATCCACGGCAGTCGCATGAAGGTATACAAATTCCGGAGCATGCGTTTCAATGACGCATCTTCGAAAGAATGGGTAGGGGAGGG
>CAYWWP010000017.1:0-7431 GCA_964462415.1 uncultured Candidatus Saccharibacteria bacterium | reverse complement strand
AATTCCGGAGCATGCGTTTCAATGACGCATCTTCGAAAGAATGGGTAGGGGAGGGTGAAAACCGGGTGACCAAGGTGGGTAACTTCCTGCGCCTTACGTCGCTCGATGAGTTTCCGCAGTTCCTAAATATTCTCAAGGGTGAAATGTCACTGATAGGTCCTCGCAACGACATTGAAGGTCTGGGTCTCCGGCTAGCGGAGTCAATCCCGTACTACCTCATTCGGTACAGCACCATACCGGGTATTACGGGTTGGGCACAGATAAATCAGCAGTATGAGCAAGGGCACATAAGTCCGCAGTCGATTGAGGAAACGAAGATGCGCCTTGCGTACGACTTTTATTATCTGAAGCATCGTTCTCTCGGTCTTGATACCGTCATAGCACTTAAGACCATTAAGCGCATGGTGTTCCGTATCAGCGCCTGGTAACCTATATATCTGTATGAAACACACTCTCCTCATTACGGGCGCTGCAGGCTATGTGGGCGCGATGCTGGTGCAAAAGTTTGCAGAGCGTGAAGATGTTGAGCGCATCATTGGCATTGATAAGGAGCCTATGCCGGAGCTACTCAGGGATATTGAGAAATTGACCTATCTGGAGACAAACACTGCCGATCACGGATGGCAGGATGTTGCCGCGGCTTCCAATCCTACTGTTGTCATCAATACGGCCTGGCAGATTCGCGAAATATACGGTAATCGAGAACTTTCCTGGAAGTGGAATATCGATGGCTCGGACGAGGTGTTCGATTTTTCTTTTGAACACGACAGTGTTGAGCGTTTGATTCACTTCTCAACCGTGGCGTCATACGGTGCGTTTCCTGAAAATACGCTTGAACATCGCTTTACCGAGGATGAACCGTTTCGCGAGACAGACTATCTCTATGCAGAGGAGAAACGTATCAGTGAGGCACACCTCTATCAAAAGTACCAACTCGCTCAAGCACAGGACACCAAGGTGCAGGTGAGCGTGTTGCGTCCAGCAGCTATCACCGGTCCACGAGGTCGCTACATGCGTATTCGTTTTGGACTCCAGGCAGCACTCTCAGGTCAGCTCAAGGACTCACTTCTGTACCGTCTCATTTCAGCCATGACGGCATTTGTGCCCGTTACTCCAAAATGGCTACGTCAGTTTATACATGAGGATGATGTGGTGGGTATCGTAGAGCGTCTTGCGTTTGGCGCGCCAGTATCAGGCTACGAAGTATTTAACATTTGTCCGCCGGGCCCTGTGGTGCTTGGAAAAGACATGGCACGTGCGGTAGGTAAGCGCATGATAACCGTACAGCCATGGATGGTACGCATTCCATTCTTTATTCTGTGGCATCTTTCGCGTGGCAAAGTTCCTACTGCACGCGGTAGCTGGAAGGGATACTCATATCCTATTGCGGTGGATGGCTCAAAGGTGACTCGGATGCTTGGCTATACCTATGCGCATGAAGGGTATGATGCGTTCTACTACACGGATGGCGTGTACGAGTACAGTGTGCCGCCCACACTTCGTCGTTCTAAGACAACCGCATGATTGTAGACGGGCGCCAGATTGCAGCGAGTGTATTAGCTGCCACCAAAGAACAGGTGGCGCTCTTTGATCATGTGCCGGTAGTGCGCGCAATCACCTGTGCACCGTCCGCTGCAACACTATCCTACCTGCGCATAAAAGCCGCGCGTGCTCAAGATGCAGGCATGCGTCTTGAAGTTGTAGAACTTCCAGATACAGCTACGGAAGAGGCATTTGAACATGCCATCCTTGCTCCGGGCGCTGATGCGGTCATAGTCCAGCTTCCGCTTCCTGCGCATCTCGACACGAATCGAATCGTGAACACCATTCCTCTGGAACAGGATGCAGATGTGCTTTCTCAGGTTGCCTATGAGGCGTTCCTGCATTCTGAATCGGCACTTATGCCGCCTGTGGTGGCAGCAATCGAGACTATATTCAATGCTCATTATGTGGATCCTATGGGTGTACGCGCAGTGGTCGTGGGGCAAGGAAAGCTAGTAGGGCTTCCTGCTAAGGAATGGCTCACGCGCATGGGTGCGCACGTGACTACGGTGACTCGGGAACACACTAATCCCGATGCGCTCAAACAGGCTGACCTCATAATTTCTGGAGCAGGGGTACCCGGACTCATTACTCCCGGTCAGATTCAGGAGGGGGTGGTTCTAATAGATGCAGGAACCTCAGAATCGGGGGGACAAATTACTGGCGACATCGATGCAGCGTGTGCACAGAAGGCTGCGCTCTATACGCCGGTTCCCGGTGGGGTAGGGCCCGTGGCGGTGGCCTGTCTATTTCGCAACGTTGCGAGCCTTTTGGAAAGGTCATTGCACCACGGCTAGAAAGCCGTACACTGGCGGTATATGCGCATAGTATCTGCTCTCGGCGTGCTTATAGCCGCCGGTCTTCTTTCTTGGTTTATAGTCACGACCGAAGGTCCGAATTCTAAGTTCCCAGTCAAGCTTGGTCTTGATTTGGCGGGCGGCACAGAACTCGTGTACCGCGCGGACACTTCAGCAATTACCTCCGATAAGGTGGGGGCGCTTAACTCACTGCGTGAAGTGGTTGAGAAGCGCGTAAACCTCTTTGGTGTCGCAGAGCCACTCGTGCAGCTTGAGAAGTCGAGCGCAGTTGCGGGGGCTCAGGAGGACCGTCTCTTGATTGAGCTTCCAGGAGTGACCGATGTTCAGGCAGCAGTCGATGCTATTGGTAAGACGCCAACGCTTGAGTTTAAGCTCGTGGGTGAGACAACTTCAGGCGCTGAGGGGACCTCTACTGCAACGTTCGTAGATACTGGTCTCACAGGTCGCTACCTCAAGAGCGCAGAGCTTCAGTTTGGTCAAGCAGGTGGTGCTGCACGAGTGAATGAGCCAATCGTCGTGGTGCACTTCAACGATGAGGGTTCTAAGCTCTTTGGTCAGATCACGAGTGACAACGTAGGGAAGCAGCTTGCTATCTTCCTTGATGGTGCGCCAATCTCAACGCCAGTCATTCGTGAGGCAATCACCGGAGGCACGGCAACTATTAGCGGCAGTTTTACGCCGACTGAGGCGCGCGAACTCGTACGCAACCTTAACTTCGGTGCACTTCCAGTACCTATTACGCTTGCATCAAGCAATACCGTAGGAGCAACGCTTGGTGAAGGAGCATACCAAGCAGGCCTGATTGCAAGCATGGTTGGTTTTGCGCTCGTCGCGCTCTTTATGATTCTCTGGTACCGCCTCCCAGGTCTCGTGGCAACCGTTGCGCTCGTGATCTATCTCCTCATTACTATTGCGCTCATTAAGGTTGTGCCGATTACGCTTACGGCCTCGGGTATTGCAGCACTCATTCTGTCTATTGGTATGGCGGTGGACGCAAACGTGCTTATCTTTGAGCGCCTCAAAGAAGAGCTTCGTGCAGGAAAGGGGCCTCGCGAAGCGCTCATGATTGGGTTTGGTCGTGCATGGCCTGCTATTCGTGATGGTCACTTCACCATGCTCATCTCAAGTGCCATTCTTTTCTGGATGGGTACCTCACTCGTGCAGGGCTTTGCGCTCGTATTCGCGCTTGGTGTTATTGCGTCACTCCTTACGGCAGTAGCCATTACTCGCGTATTTCTTCTTGCAATTGTGCCTGAGGAATCAAGCAAGCTCTGGCACGCACTACTTGAGTGCGGGTTCGGATCTCGTAAGCCTAACTAATTGTCCTATGTTTGTTGTAACCCATCGTCGTTTCTTCTTCTGGCTCACTGGTCTCTTGCTTGTGGGCTCAATTGCGGCGCTCATCTTCATGCCGCCTAAGCTCTCAATTGAGTTTACGGGTGGTTCTCTTGTGGAGGTTGTGTATGATGCAGGTCGTCCTGATATGACGGAGCTTAAGAGCTCAGTTAATAATCTCGCGCTTGGCGAGTTCTCACTACGCGCAAGCGGGGATCAGGGGGTGACCATTCGCTCACGCTCACTTACTCCAGAGGAACACACAGCAGTGCTCGAGGCACTAGCACTTAACGGTACTCATCCGGCGAAAGAGCTTCGTTTCAACTCTATTGGACCATCGCTTGGCAAGGAGCTCGCTACTAAGGCGCTCTATGCTATCGGCGCAGTAGTGCTTGCAATCATGCTGTATATAGCGTTTGCCTTCCGCAAAGTATCGCGTCCCGTGCCAGCGTGGGGCTACGGCATCACCGCGGTTGCGATGCTTATCATCGATATCATTGTGCCATCGGGATTCTTTGCGGTGTACGCATACTTCACGGGAGCACAAGTTGATACGCTCTTTGTCATAGCGTTGCTTGCACTTCTTGGATACTGTATCAACGACGTAATCGTTATCTTTGACCGTGTGCGTGAGCATCTTCGCCTCAACGAAGAGCAGAACATTCTTGAGCAATTTGAGGTAACGGTAGGCAAATCAATTACCGAGACACTTGGTCGCTCAATTAACACCGCACTTACGGTAGCGCTCGCTCTCATTGCGCTGATTGTGGTTGGTAGTGAAGCAACGCGTACGTTCGCGCTCGTGATGCTCGTTGGTGTTATTGCGGGTACATTCTCATCTATCTGTCGTTCAGCACCACTCTTGATTCCAATTGCTGAGCGATTCTCAAACGCTCAGAAGGCAGCTAAATAGTAATTGGCTATGTTGATAGGCATCACCGGTACCAATGGAGCAGGAAAGGGGGCGGTGGTGGAGTATCTCGTGGCAGTAAAGGGTTACTCTCGATATTCGGCACGCACGATTATTCTCGACGAAATACGTGCGCGTCACTTGCCAGAGACTAAGTCGAACATGCGCGTTGTCGCCAATGAGCTGCGTCGCGAGCATGGGGCGGCATACGTCATTGAGCAGCTGTATGCACTGGCAAAGGATGACACGAATGCAGTTATCGAATCGGTGCGCACTATCGGCGAGGCAGAGTTCCTCAAGGAGAAGGGGGCACGAATCATTGCTGTGGATGCCGACAGGCGGAAGCGATACGAACGCGTAGCTAATAAGGAAGATGGCGAGGTGGCGCACATATCCTTTGAAGACTTCTGCACTATTGAGGATAGAGAGATGGCATCGAGTGAGCCTTGGGATATGAATGTATTTGGTGTCATGCAGCTTGCTGATGCGCGTATAGTAAATGACGGTACGCTGACGGAATTGCATGATTTGGTTACTCAAGTGCTCACGACACTTCCTGCATAGTCATGATAGTCGGCATTACAGGGTCGTTTGGTGCAGGTAAGGGAGCAATGGTCGAGTATCTCACGGGTACGCGCGGCTTTGTGCATTACTCGGCAAGTGGATTCATAACCGAAGAAGTTAAACGTCGAGGCATGCCGGTTGATCGTGACTCTATGACGACGGTCGCAAATGACCTACGCGCAGCATTTGGGCCAAGCTATGTCATCGACTCGCTCTATGCCCGTGCGCACGATGCTGGAGGTGATGCAGTGATAGAGAGTCTGCGTGCGGTTGCTGAAGTGCGTCGCATTAAGGAATTAGGTGGCGTGGTCATTGGTATTGATGCGCCACCTGCGTTGCGTTATGAACGTGCAGTACGACGAGGAAGCGAAAAGGATCACGTGTCGTATGAGAAATGGCTCGCTCAAGAGCAGGCCGAGTCAAACCCAAACGACCCTACAAAGCAGAACATTTTTGGTGCACTACAGGAGTCAGACGCAGTAATAAGCAACGAGGGTTCTATAGAAGAACTGCATCAAAAAGTAGATGCCGTGCTCGCACGGCTTTCTTAGGAAATAGTAGTTCCGACGAAAGGATCACCAGCGAGATATTTTTCAAACTCATCAAGCTTGTTGCCGTTAATGATGGCGACTTCAATACCGAGAGATTCAGCCTCGCGTGCCGCAACAGGATCAAACGGCGAAGAGAGACCAGGATCCCATTCACTTGGAATAAGCTTACGAAATTCGCCCCATGAAATGTGTTCAATTTTTGTGGCGCTTGGGTCCTTGCGCGGGTCTGCAGTATATACGTAATCAATATTCGAGAGATTCACAAGTTTCGTAGCCCCAAGATTCTTTGCAGCCATGACCGCACAGTAATCAGTAGACCATCCCGGTTTCCAACCAGCGCCTACTACCACACTGTCGCGTGCATGGAGTTTGCGTGTCGGGTTTTTAACAATGCGCGGCTGTGCATCTTCCTTAAAAATGGTGCGCAAAAGATGTGCGTTAAGGCGGGTCGAATGTATACCCATCCAATCAAGGTCCTCGCGATCGAGATCTCCGCGAACTTCCTGTGCCGCATCTTGGTACCGACGCGCGAGCTTGCCGCCGCCAGCAATCACATAAAAAGAACGACCCTCACGGGTCTTCATAGAAATCAAATGCCGAAAACGACTCAAAAAGGAGGTGTCAATTGCGTCTGGAACAATAAGTGAGCCTCCCACAGAGACCACGACATATTCACGTTTCTTTCGAGTAAAACGCATGCAAGGTTTGACGGCTTCCGTCATTGTACGCCCCTCACACAAGTCCGCAACTTGTGGAAAGCGAGAAGTGTTTCAGTATACGGAGCGCTTGATTGCACGGATTGTGTCGCAGGCGTATAACGCACACAGATAGACCCAACAGGGAGTTACGGTTATGGAAGTGTTGGCATTTATCCCGCCTAAGAACATGACCCTCGGAGTGTACGGGGAGTCCCAAGACAAGGCGCGCGCCGCATCACGCGCACGTGACGCACGTATCAATCCTGCTTCTGGCTTTGAAGCGGTGTACACTGCGGACGTTGATGGGGAAGTGCGCTCGTTTGCGCGCGTCTCCGTACGTGCGCTCGGGTGGCCTGTCGGCGGCACGTATGTGCAGATTCTCGAGAAGCTGCCGGGTGAGCTCTGCTCTATGCAGGCGATGGAGCAGATTGTGCGTCAGGTGACGGAGCCAGGCGACGTCTTCTACTTCGCCGCTCCCGTGCTCGACATTGGCGCTGGCCAGGTCTACCGCGGGCAGAAGGGAAATGTGTGGACTGATGGTCATCCGACCCTGGCACCGGCTCTTTCCCCCGAATCTGATTTGGTCTTTATGCTGCCTCAGGGGGAGTAGTAATCTTAGGGTCCCGCACCTCCACAGACAGGAGTGCGGGACCTTTATTTTAGGCCATTATTTGGCATTTAGAGGGTCGCTTGACGTGCTAGAAGCACCCGTGTACTATGCCTGTACTGCCCTGTGAGATAGGGGATTGCAGTTCAACTGGACTGAATAAGTACCAGAAGCGCTTTAGAGCACTTTTGGTATTAAATCTTCTATCTCACCGGGCGGGGGACTTTTGACCTTCGACAACTGAATACGTCTAGTATGTGAAGTAAAGTAAGGAAGAACATGAGTGTTTTCTTGTGTTCCGCCTATTCTTAATTAGAGTTTGATCCTAGCTCAGGGTGAATGCTGGCGACATGGATAAGGCATGCAAGTCAAGGGGGCCGCAAGGCAACCGGCAGACGAGGTAGTA
>CAYWWP010000016.1:0-14429 GCA_964462415.1 uncultured Candidatus Saccharibacteria bacterium | reverse complement strand
GCCGTACCCTCTACCATGCGGTCTGCAGCTTCAAGTGAAGCAGCGTTGAGGTCTGGCATCTTGGTCTCAGCGATTTCACGAACCTGAGCCTTTGAGAGGCTGCCCACCTTTGAGAATGGAGTCTTTCCTGAACCCTTCTCTACGCCAAGCGCCTTGAGGATGAGGCGTGACATAGGTGACACCTTGAGGATGAAGGTGAAGGTACGATCGTCGTACACCGTCATCTCAACCGGGATAATTACTCCTGGCTTGTCCTTGGTCTGCTCGTTGAACTTGTTAACGAAATCAGCAATGTTTACACCTGCTGGACCAAGTACGGTACCAATAGGAGGAGCCGGCGTTGCCTTACCGCCTGGGATCTGGAGCTTAATCTTCTTTACTGCCTTTGCCATATGTGTGTGGACTGTATCCTAATTTATGCCAGGGGTCAATTTTAGAGCTTGCGAACCTGGAGGAAATCAAGCTCGACAGGAGTCTCGCGACCGAACATAGCCACAAGGACTTTTACCTTGCCGCGCTCCTCGTCAATTTCACCCACCTTGCCCTCAAGGTCCTTAAATGGACCGTCGCCAATAACGACCGGATCATCCTTCATGAGGTCGATACGATGCTTAGGAGCCTCCTGGTCCATACGCTTCATGAGCGTTGCTACCTCGCTCTCCTCCATAGGCACTGGCGTGTTGCCTGCACCCACAAAGCCAGTAACGCGCGGCGTGTTGCGCACCACAAACCACGAATCCTCATCTACAATCATGCGCACGAGAATGTAGCCCGGGTAGATTTTCTCCTCTTCTACGATGCGCTTGCCACCCTTCACACGAATCTTCTTTTCAGTAGGCACGACCACATCGAAGATCTTGTGCTCCATGCCGAGCGACTCAATGCGCTGCTTTAGGTTACGCTCTACAGCGTTCTCGTAGCCCGCATAGGTATGGATGGTGTACCAGCGTGGCTCTGGGTTAACGGCGTCCTCCGAAAACTGCGGAGCGGTCTTCATTTCCATAACGTGTATGTAGTTAGAACGACTAATAACCCGTGACGAGACGGTTCACCACACCCGTGAAGATGTAGTCGAGACCAGAAACATACAGCGCTACAAACGCCGAGATCACAATGATGAGGAGCGTGTGCACGATAGCCTGGTTACGGTTTGGCCACACCACATGCTTAAGTTCGCCCTGCACATTCTTGAGATAGCTGATGAATGCACGCATATGCTCGTCGTAATTACCCTCTAAATAAAAAAGCCCTGCGGGCTCTTATGTAACCGTAATGATACCGCAGATACAGAAACAGTCAATTACAGAAAAACGCCCCTGTTTGGGGCGTTTTTTCTGACCGCACCTATGAACTAGAGACTAGTGAATCTCGTAGGTGACCGAAACCGTCACTGACGACTTATGCTCGCCAGTTGGGAGGTTCGGAGTTACGGCATCGCGAGACTCCATGACCCCTGCGGCCTTCATGGTCGCGGTGTACATCATAGGCTGCGGATAGCTCGTGCCTTCGTTGTAGCTCATAACCTTTCCAAGTGACACGCCAAGCTGCTTTGCGAGCACCTTTGCCTTAGCACGTGCTTCTTCGATAGCCTTGCCACGAGCCTCTGCAAGAGCAGCATCCTCGTCGTCCACCATGAAGTTAGGACCCTGGATATTCTGCACGTTAAGGCCACCAAGTGCGGTGAGTACATCACCTGCCTTATCAGTATTGCGCACCTTAACCGTTACCGTCTGTGCTACGTCGTATCCGACAATCTTTGGTGTGCCTGACACCATAGCTGCACACATGGCTCCCGCAGGACATGGAGATGGGTACTCGTACTTAGGAGACACCGAATAGTTCTCCGTCTTTACGTCCTTCTTTTCAACACCAAGCTTCTCGACAGCAGCAATGGCGTCATTGGTCTTCTTGGTTGCAGCATCCTGAGCTGCCTTTACGGTTGTAGCTGACTCAGTCACCGTGAACGTGATCTGTGCGACGTCAGGAACCACAGACACTTCGCCAGTTCCCTCCACGGTAATCATGTTGGTTGGCTCAAACTGACTCTTTCCAAACGCGCCATTCCACGTCTTTACTGCAAGAAACAGCGTCAAAAGCGCCAGAACTGATACAGCGGCAATGCGGAACGTCTTGTCTGCCATTAATTCATTCATTGTGAGACACGTTAATTACTAAAAATCTACGGTGTAGTGGTACACCGTAAGCATATCACTCACTCAATGGGTATGACGGGCGTGTGAAGATTTTCTTACAGGTACGCCATAGGTACCGAGCACGAGCACCGCAATAACGGTAGTGACAGGAACGGCAAGCAGTAGCCCAATACTACCCACAAAGATGCGTACCAACTCTGAAGCTAGCCCTTCACTATTGATGATATACAGAAGCGGATTGTCTGAAGTACTTAACAGCAGAAGTAACGGAAGCGTGGCACCCACATATGCAATAGCGAGCGTATTAACGAGCGCGCCAATATGTTCGCGTCCAAGCCGCATGGCACGCAAAAATACCTCAGTCTTTGTGAGATGTCTGCCTGCGCGCATCAGCTCCTCCACAGCAACCGCCTGCCCTATGGCGCTGTCGTAGAGGACTCCCAAAAGACCAATGAGAATACCGCCCATTAAGAGACCAACCAGGTCTATGGCGCCGTTGAACTTGTAATGCACGTAGGTCACATCCTCTGAGGTGTAGCCAGAGAAATGTCCAAATGACACGGCAAGCCCTGCACCGAGTCCCGTAATCAACACCGTTGCAATCATGCCAAGTACTGCAGTAGATGTGGTGCGGTTTATCCCATGGGTGATATAGGAGCCCACCACTACGATGAGAGAGGCAACCCCCACTGAAACCAGTATGGGCGAATAGCCGGCTACCACCCCAGGCAAAAGCACGTATGCAATAAGCACCATGCTGCCCACCAACGACGCCAGACCCCGAACACCCTGTTTGCCTCCTATCGCGACCGTAAGCAGTACAAAGAGCGTCGCCAGCACCCCGAGCATCGGCAGTCGGTACGGATCAGCAACAGTGTAATATTCCTGTCCTTCTGAGTGACGCACGAGGTGGCGCAGGTAAAACTGCTCGCCGGCACGCAACTGCGTAAAGTCATTAGTGAAGGTAACGACCTTCCCTTTCTCTCCCCCAGTAAGTACCTCTACCGTAAGTACCTGCTGCTGTGCACGCACCCCCGTTCCTGGCGTCGCGGTTATGGTTTCCTTATCAACGCTCGTGACTACCGCGCGTTCAATGGTCTCTGTGTCTTGCGGCGGAATCTGTGCGTGCGCCAGAGGCGGAATTACCAAGAGGCAGGCAATGAGTGCTCCGTATAGCAATCGCATAGTATTTAGCGCGCGCATTTCGCACATGTTCCAAAAAACTCGAGTGTGTGTGAAGCAATGGACGCGAAGCCAGTCGCCTTACGTACTTCCTTGTCGATACCTGGCGGCAAACAAGCCTGAATATCCGCTATTGCGCCACACTCAACACACACAGCATGATGATGGTGTTCCCCTGCTCGTTCATAGAGTGCACGACCCTGCGCGAGCTCCATTTTGCGTGCGATACCAGCAGCAACAAATGAATCCAGGGTCCTGTATGCGGTGGCCAAATCGAACGCAAGTTTACTTGCTCGTGTAAGCTCCTCTACTGACACCGGTCCTTTCTGTCGCTCAAGCACGGTAAGTACAGCAATACGCTGCTTCGTTGCGCGCAATCCCACACTTTTAAGTAATGATTCGTGCCCAGTCATAGCTGTATTCTACTCTACTCGGATAGTTTGGAGTATATGCGAATGATTCGCAACTAAATAGACAGGTATGCATGTTTCAAATTAGGAGTACCATGTGCGTATGGACCCCATCGCTGACGCAGTAATCTCGCTCGCCCGACTCACGAGCCGTTTTGCACAAGTAGACCGCGTCACGTTTCTTGAAGACGGAACTACCCCCGAATCAGATACAGACCACACCGTAATGCTTGGACTGATTGCCTGTGCGGTGGCAGCAGAACTAGACCCTACCCTGAATGTGGGGACTGTCGCACAGTACGCACTCATCCATGACCTCGTGGAAGCGTATGCGGGTGACACCAACACGTTTGGAGGTATACCCGAAGATATTCTGCGCCTAAAAGAAGAGCGAGAGCACGCAGCACTCCTACGTATTGAGGCTGAACTCACGCACCTTCCCTGGGTTGCGCGCACCATTCGTGCTTACGAGTCGCTCGAAGACCGCGAGGCTCGATACATCAAGACACTCGATAAGATCATGCCGAAATTAACGCGCATTGTGAATGAACGGTATGACACGACCGCCGAAGCATTTGAGCTACATGTCACCACGCAGCGCACAAAGATTACAGAAACGTACGCACATGACCAGGAAATCGCGCTTGCGCTCTTTGATCACCTTGCTATGCGTGCACTAGCCGCGCTACGCACCCACGAAGCACGCTAGCTAGCAGACTGGAGACTGGTGAGCAGTGCCTGTAGTGCTTTGTGCTCCGGTAAGTCTTCTACCTTTAGCTTCGCATCGGTCCAGTTCTTCACGTCTTTCTCCAAGATCTCAAACTTCAGCACATCCTTTTCACGCACAAGATAGTACGCACTGTGCACCACACCCTCGAAGCGCTCGAGCACCACGGTCTGGTACGTTTTGCCATTTATAACCACGGGCTTAAATTCCTTGAGTGACTTAGGGGTGTTACCTGAAGGCTCGAACATAGTATTAGTCAACACAACATCCGCACCTGTCTTCCCTTCCGGAATAGAGTAGCGACGAATCACTATGGTGTGCGGAACCGATCCCGCTGCTGGCTTATCGAATACCGCGCGAAGGGTCTCGTCTGCACCAATCGCCTCTCCGTTAGCGACATAGCCTGTAGGAATGACAAAGCCAATCCCAATTGAGGCATCTTCAGCATTGGGTAGAGCACAAGCTGCAAACGCACACTCAGGCCCGGTGCGGCCTACTGAGGAACCATCCGGGCAGAGCTTCGCGTCTGCCGTACACGCAGTTGCAGTTCCACCTTGAGGAGGGACGGGTGCAGATGGGTGCTCAAGAGCGTTGCGATAGGCAAATCCTGCAACACCAAGAACTACGAGTAATACGACAAGTGCGAGTAGCTGCTTCATATGCCGGCAGTATAGCAAAACGCCCCTCTCGGGGCGCTTCGGGTTATTCAGGTTGTCGTCCTGCGAGCGTGTCGCGAATCTCCTCGAGCACCTTAAGTTCTGGAGTTTTCTCGGGAAGTGGCATGACGCCATCTTCCTGATCCTTCTTAGCTGCAGCAGCCAGCTTGTTCATACCTTGGACGAGCAAGAAGAGCGCGAACGCAGTAATGATGAAGCTTATGAGTGCCTGAATGAACAAACCGTATTGAATTGCGGCATCAGTGTTTGGAATGCCTACTGCAAGATCACTAAAGTTAATACCCTTCGTCAGCAACGAAAGCGGTGGTGTAAGCACGTTATTTACGAGTGAGTTCGTTACGGCATTAAATGCAGCTCCGATGACCACACCCACTGCTAGATCTACCGCATTGCCACGGAGCGCGAACTTCTTAAACTCTTGAAAAAAGGTCTTCATAGTTCATTACTTGGGGCGACCTATGGGGCTCGAACCCATGACCGTCGGTACCACAAACCGATGCTCTACCAACTGAGCTAAGGCCGCCATGTAGATGGGTTATACCACGACTTCTGGCTTCGGGAAAATGATGGGAAGAATTGAGGAGAGGACTCTCTCACAACATATTCTCGTCGTCACTCGAATATGTCGCGAGCCGCCTCGCGCGACCAGCGCTGCTGCGCTGGTACCCGCGCTCACTTTCGAGTCCTCTCCTGGGCAAGAAAATAACACTGGCCACAACTGCAGCCAGTGTTATTTTCTCGTGTGCCCAGGAGAGGACTCGAACCTCCACCCCCGAAAGGACTACCACCTCAAGGTAGCGTGTATACCAATTTCACCAACTGGGCAGGTGACCAACCCCTAACAATGAGTTGACCCGCTTACTATAGCGGGCCAATTCATTTTTTACAACTTTTGAGAGCGAGTACTTAGGCTGCTGCCTCGTCCTTCTTCTCTTCTGCTGCTACCTCGGCGGTCTCAGCTGCTGCAGTCTCTACTGCTTCTGCCTCAACGACAGGTGCCTCTTCTGCTACAGCCTCCTCAATTACCGGAGCCTCTTCCTCCTTGAAGTCATCGGTTGATACCTTAACCATACGCATGTTGCGGAGCTGGCGACGTACCTCACGAGCAACCTTCTCACGGATGAAGTAAAGCTTCGCGCGGCGAACCTTAGAGCGACGAGTGATCTCAATCTTCTCGATTACTGGACTGTAGAGTGGGAAAATCTTCTCTACGCCGATACCTGACATGGTAGCGCGTACGGTAAAGGTAGCGCCTGGCTCAGTGCCATGCTTAACCGCGATAACGAGACCTTCGAAAATCTGAATACGAGTCTTGCCCTTTTCTACCACCTTCTGGTGGACGCGTACGGTGTCGCCCGTGCGAATACCGAGCTGGACACGCTCGTTGGTTGCGACCGGAGTAATAACGTTCTGCATAGTGGTCAGCACTGTACCATGCGGTTTCTTATGAGGCAATGGCTGCCTCATATTCGGGGAAATGCTTGAGCGCCGAGATCAAGTCATCTGGGGCTGGGGCGGTAATGAGGCGTCGACTACCGTCTGGCAGCGGCAGATCAAGCGAGAGTGCGTGGAGCGCCAAGCGGCTCGTCCCGAGGTCACACGGGCGCCCCGGGGCATAGAGCGGGTCACACACAATAGGGTGGTGGATTGCCTTTAAATGCACGCGAATCTGATGGGTGCGACCGGTTTCCGGACGCACCCGCAAGAGCGCATGGGTTCCGATATCGCTCATTACCTCATATTTCGTCACCGCTTCACGCATGGTGCCCTTGGCGCGTGGCTGTGCTGAACGCAGGCGAAAATCCTTTCGTGAGCGACCAATAGCAAACTCTATGGTCCCTCTGCGCTCTTTAGGAACACCGTAGACGAGTGCGAGGTATGTCTTGTGGGCGGTGCGTTCTTTAAATGCGTGCTTCAAAAATGCATGCATATCCTGTGTCTTCGCGAGCACCAATACACCAGAGGTATCTTTATCCAAGCGATGCATCACGCCCGGACGCGCTATTTCCGTTCCATTTACCAGGCGCTGCGTCTCCCCCACCGCAGCTGAAGCGGGGTATCGAGCGGCAAACCAATCCGACACCGTCTCCTCGAGAGTGTGCCCATCCGGATGCGTCATAATCCCCGCGGGTTTTGCCACCGCGACCATCTGGTCATCTTCGTAGAGAATGGTGAGTTCCATGCCCACACCCTAGCACACCTACTTCCCTCGCCGGCGCTCACGCGCTCGGTATTCCTCTAGCACCTGATCGAGTAGTGCCTCGGAGAAATCTGGCCACGTCTCAGGAATAAAAAAGAGTTCCGCATATGCAGCCTGCCATAAGAGGAAGTTTGAGAGACGCATATCTCCCCCCGTGCGAATGATGAGGTCTGGATCAGGAAGTCCGGCACTCCAAAGCATGTTTGCAAACAGCGCTTCGGTAACCAGCTCTGCACCTCCCCGCAAGGACTCAGCTGCCGCAACTATCTCACTTCGTCCCCCATAGGATAGACACACCGCAAGCGTACCTTGTGTTCCGCCTTTCGTGCGATCTTCAGCACGCTGCATGAGTGCTCGTAATTCATCCGGAATCCGGGTTCTGTCTCCCAAAAACACGATGCGCCCGTTGTGCTCAGCAATATCATCTATAAGTTCTGTTGAGAATGCTTCTGCAAAAAGCCGCATCAAGTACCCAACCTCCTCTGGAGAACGGTTCCAGTTCTCTGTTGAAAAGGCGTATATGTATACCGTACCTATTGAGCGTGCACGAGCCCATCGAACAAGATCCTTTGTCTTCTCAAAACCAGCACGATGACCTTCAAGAGTTGGTAGCCCGCGTGCACGAGCCCAGCGACGGTTGCCATCGAGAATAATCCCGATAGCGGATGGATTAGTTTCCATAGTTTATGTCGAATTTCGTATATCCTCCGCTAGCTGGCACGAAGTCCACTTCTACATGCGTTACACGCGCAAGTACTGAGCCCTTCCAGAGTTTTGCTACATAGGCCTCAAGCTGTGCGCGCGGACCCTCTGCAATTACTCGCACCGTGCCATCTGATAGATTCTGCACTTCCCCAACAAGCTTAAGTCCACGCGCCTTGCGCATAGCAAAATCGCGATACATTACCATTTGAACCCGCCCGGAAACTGTTGCCTCTAGTCGCTCGTGCATATATAAACCGTGAACTAAGCATAGGGTTCCGGGGTTACTTTTCAAAATTTGAAACTCGCGGTATTGTGACTCTATGCGCGATTAGCTCAGTTGGTAGAGCACCCCGTTTACACCGGGATGGTCGGGGGTTCGAGTCCCTCATCGCGCACTAAATAAGAGAACTCCCAGGCAGAAAGCCTGGGAGTTCTCTGTTTATACAGTGTGCCGTGGGAGGGATTTGAACCCTCAATCCTTGCGGCATACGCTTCTGAGGCGTACGCGTATACCAATTCCGCCACCACGGCTTCCTGAGGCAAGAGCAGTATACCGGTCTTACCTGCTCTCGCACAGAGACTTGGTCTGTCCCCTGTCTCACGGCATACTTTCTATGTATGCGTTTCCCTGAGAAACTTTCCCGCGTGTTTCGTGCACGCTCAGTGCGACTCGGGCTTGTCTTGATCTTTTGCTTGGTAGTGGTTGCAGCTGGCTATCTACTCACAGCGCGAACACATCCTTCACTAGAGGAGTACGCTCAGAGGATTATCAAGAAGTGTGCGCGCGTTGAGGGCGGCGCCCTTCGCTGCTATGACCGAGAGGTTCCCAAAATTATGAGTGATGGGGTGTCACTCATAGACGCGTTTCAGGTCATTCGTCTTATTCAGCAAGAGGAGCCAAGTTACGAATTTTGTCACATCGCTGGACATGGCATAAGTGAATACGAGTACGCAAAGGACCCCAGTAAGTGGCGCGACATTATCAAAGAATGTCCGATTGGCATATGCTCTAACGGATGTCTGCACGGCGCACTTCAAGCGCACTTTAGTAGCGAGTCTCTCAATCATGCGCAGATAGACGACATACTTCCCGATCTTTCGAGTGTGTGTGAACAGCGTCCTGGTTGGAATCCGACAAACCAACAGCAATCAAGCTGCTATCACGAGATAGGTCACGCAGCCCTGTATGTAGCGGGCGCAAATCCACAGGAAGCCTATCGTATTTGCGAACGTGCAGCAGTGAAGACAGATGGTCGCAATTTCCTGCAAACCTGTACTGAAGGAGTGTTTATGCAAGTATTCCAACCACTCTCGGTAGATGATTTCACGTTGGTATATCCGCTTATTCCTCACAAGGAAGGACTCGCTGTTTGTGAGCCCGAGCAAGACCTCGTCAAGAAAGCACGGTGTTGGCGCACCGTATGGATTCCCTCCTACAAAGACTTCTGCAATCAGTTCAGTGGCGAGGCACGTAACGGATGTTTCCGTGAAGCATGGCTCGTAGATCCGAAAACCATCGCCTCACCAGAAGGGATGCTTGCGTACTGCGCATACAGCACTGACCCCAAAGAGCAGGCCGCTTGCTTCAATAAGATGATCTACTCGCTGATGGCATCAGTTGATTTCAATCAGGAAAAGGTTACCGCGATGTGTCTTAGGTTTGATGGTCCACTACAGGGTTCCTGTTTCGCACACATGGCCTCTCGCATGATTGAGACTGACAAAAAGCTTATTCAAAAATCACTCGACGTGTGCGTGTACGCCACCACCCGAGGTGTTGGTGGTGCGTGCTATACAGAACTTTTCTATTACGCTGGATTCCTCTACAAAAAAGATACACACGAGCGAGTACAACTATGTGATGGGCTCCCTGAGGATGTGCGCACAGCGTGTAAGGCACAATAAGTGTGCCCCCAGCAGGAATCGAACCTACATCAAGAGCTTAGAAGTCTCCTGCTCTATCCATTGAGCTATGGGGGCTCTAGTACAGTAGCCGCCCTAGCGACTTGGGTCAACGAAACGATATTCGGAGCTATACCGTGCTGCCTCTTGCGTGCGCGCATCGAATGCAGCTCGCACCGCCTCTACAGCTGTAGTGTCGAACACAGGCTTAGCGCCGACAGGAGTATTCTGTTCAGAAGCACGCAATGCCCTCACGTAATTCCAACCACTAAAGCCAACCGCGACCCCAAGCAACACTGCCGTAAACCCAAGGAGCAGGAACCAGTCTCTCACCGGGTGTACGTGTGAATTTCCTGGAAGTGCAAACTGTATGTGCTTGAGTGATGAAATGCCTTTCATGGTGACTATTTCTTACCTGCGGAATCTCCAGGTTGTGTTCCCACAGTAAACACTGCTGCTGCGGTCCAGGCGGTTCCTCCATTTTTAAGTGCGTTCTTCTCTGAGTCGAGGGTCACATTGGTGAGCGCGATATCAAACGGACTATACTCGATAGTTCCGAGTGTGCGCATGACCGCATCAAATGACCCGGTTATCTTAAGAGAGATTGAAATACGATGATTGCCCTTACCGGACTCGGCACCCACGGAAAGCACTTCTACATTGGCACCATGGACGGTGCCGATTGTCTGCAATTTCTCTAGAAACGGCACGATGTCGTCTGCTTTGACGAAGAATTGAGTAATTGCTGCCTCATCTGCTGCAAGCGCTGGCAACGCCTCCTTTGCGGCTGCCACACGCATTGCTTCGAGCCGCTTGGCGGCGATATCGCTGATGAGACTCTCTGCGTGCGCCCGTTCTTGGTTAGTGAGAATAACACCTCCCGTAAGCAACCCCACTGCCACGGCAACAATTACTAGTGCTATTGCAAGCTGTACGTACGAAGGTCGTGTCATGGTGTGAATGTGCCCGTGAGTGCAACAGAGAACTCAATGTTTGTTTCCTTTGCGTATGCACTTATGGGAAGATCGACGGTAGTAATGTATGGCAGTGCCTTGAGTGATGCGACATAGGTTCTGAGCGCTTCTCGTGTTGTCGCAACACCACTAAGATTCATGGTTGACGGCTTCCCTGCAGCACCCGCTGAAAAGGACATACCGGTAATGCGAATATTATTGCGAGGCGTGCTCGCAATTACCCGAATTGCACCACTTGCGCTTACACGTGAAGCTGCCTGTGTTAAGTACGCAGCATTGTCATTAAGCGTTTTTACACGAGTACTTACTTGCTGCTCCTCTGAGCCGGCCAACTCTTCACCAAGGCCCGCAAGTTCTGCTGCGCGCGTTTGTACCGCTTGATGGAAATATAAGTACGCAGGAATCATGAGTACTACGGTGACTATAAGCACGCCTGTAAGAAGCCACGCAGCAACGACACCAAGTCGTAACGCATATAGATGCATGAGCACTTTCTTTCTAGCGTCTGGAAGTAGATTCATACTAGTAGTCGTGATCGCGTAGCGCGAGCCCAATTGCCGTGCCGTACGCAAGGGATTCGGTGTATTCAAGTGGTGGCAACCAGCGGTCGCGAGAGGCAAGGTTTGTGAACACATCACCTAAAGAGACCGGGAGCTTGAGTGCCGTTTCAAGATACTCTGGCAATCCTCGTACGGTCGCATTTCCTCCAGCCAAAATAACTCGGGTAACCGGCTCATTACCTGAACCCTCTACCGCTCGACTCTGCCAATATTCAAGACGCCGCATAATTTCCTCACGAACCGCAGAAACAGTGAGCAGCATAGTCGCCACATACTCATCACCTGCCGCTCCTCCAGTTAGTCCGCGCTCTGCTTTTACATGCTTTGCTTCTTCCTCAGTAACACCAAAATGCTTCATCACTGCATCGGTAAGTGCCTGACCACCAATGTCGAGCGTTGTCGCGAAGCGCGGTATCTGCCCCGTAACCACCATAAGTTTAGTGGTTGTTTTGCCCAGATCGATGATCAGCACCGTCTCACTGTTTTTACGGGTGGTGAGTGCTCGTGCCATAGAAAACGTTTCCCCCTCTATCGCACGTGTAATAAGACCTGATGCGTCTACTGTTGCGAGAGATTCTTCAATAATGCGCCGTGCGTACCCAACCCCAATTACGCGCACACCCTGCGCCGTATGTCCTATAGGAGCGACATCAAACGCCACATCAGCAGGAGGTAGTGGCACGTACTCTTCAAGGTGCGGCTCGGTGAGTGTACGCAATACTTTTGTTGTGCTTTCTGGCTTGGCATTCTCAAGAACCGCATCAAAGAGGTAGCTACGTGATTCAGAGAGTGCAATATTTACAAACTTAACGTGATGTTTTTTGGCAAGCGATTTGAGCGCAGACACCACCACTGCAGGATCAATAATTTCTCCGCCGGACACTGCTCCAGACGGCAGTGGTTCTTCTCCATAGCGTACCAACTCTAGTCCTCCGAGGCGTTCTCCTAAAACCGCCATCTTAATACCGCTTGCAGAAATATCTACACCCGCAGCTGGCATGGAGAGGTAGCGCGGTGGTGCAAATTCTATGCGTGCGATACGCGCGAGAAGACCATCAGACATACGCGCAGTATACCGCGCGCATGTCTCACGTGTGCGGTATATCGTGTAAAACTAGTGCGCGCTCGTGCCTGGCGGAACTGGTCTATCAGGCACCACAAATGCAAACGAGTCTCCTTCTCCCACTGCAAAGAGCATGCCGTTTGATTCAAGTCCCTTGATGGTGCGTGGCGCAAGATTTGTCACGAATGATAGCTGTCGTCCAAGCAGTGCCTCGGGCTCTGGAACATATGCTTGAATACCTGACAGAATCTGACGCGGACCTGTCTCCTCTCCAAAGTCTATAGAGAACTTAATAAGCTTGTCTGTCTCTGGGACGCGCTCTGCAGCAAGCACCGTACCTACCTTCACTTCTATCTTTGCAAAATCATCAATACTAATCCGTTCTTCGCTCATGTGCGTGTGTGTCTAAATAACTGGTAAGTATAAGAGCTGCTGCTTGTGCATCCACGGCCACGTTTCCACTTCCTGGCTCACGCACCCCTTCAAAGTTCCTGCGTGCTTCTTGGGTGGTCAACACCTCGGGTTGATACATGACCGGAATACCAATCCTCCGCTCAAGTTGCGTCCCAAATGCGCGAGCCTCGTAAGCTACAGGATTTTCCTTTCCCTTGAAATCAAGTGATTCCCCAATAACGACCGCTCCCACGTCTTTTTGAGCAATCAGTGCCAATACATCATCTATAAGACGCGGCGTGGTAGGAAACACCCCGTGTGGAAACCCCATGGTGCCAGCCTCATCAGAAACTGCTAGGCCCACTTTTTTGGTGCCGTAATCAATACCGAGGTAGCGCATATCCGCATCCTACACGCCAAGCGAAAGACGTGCTATAGTCTCCCCTGTGTTACGGAGGAGTGCGTGAGTGGTCGAAACGAGCGGTCTTGAAAACCGCCAGGTCGCAAGGCCTCGTGGGTTCGAATCCCACCTCCTCCGCAAAATTAAAAGAGCTGGCAACACGCCAGCTCTTTTAATTTTGCGGAGGAGCGCTCGGCTGGGAGCCGAGCATGTGGGATTCGAACGGCGGACCGCGGAGCGGGAGCCGGGGTCGGCGGCACTTATGAACGAAGTGAATTAGTGACCGCGACCGAATCCACCTCCGACTTCTTCTCAATCACTCACCTCGTGCATTACGCACTCTCACCCCACAGCGTAGTGCTATCATCAACACATATGGCGAGTACCGTGTTCTTCGAGTGGGATGCACAGGAATATGCGTTTGAAGAGAAGAGTGCCGACTGGTACTGGGCGCTTGGCGTGGTGGCGATTGCAGGTAGTATTGCCAGTGTTATATTCGGAAATTTTATTCTCGCACTCTTGATTGTGGCTGCTGCAGGCGCACTTGCTCTTACTGCGGCACGTGCACCCCGTACGCACCATTTCATGATTACTGACGAAGGTCTCGTGGTAGATCAGGCACTGCACCCATACGAGGATATGCTGCACTTCTCGGTACTTGAGTACGCCGATCCTTCTATGCCTCCTTCCCTTTCAATAAAGACACGGCGATTGCTGGCGCCCCACCTCTTGATTCCTATTCAGGGCCCAGACCCACTTGATATCTATACCTTCTTCGCGGCCCACATCGAGGAAGGGCGTCACGAGCAGTCCCTCATGGACTTTATGGTGCGCCTATTCAAGCTCTAAAGGTTGCGAATACGGCGTTTTAAGGATAGAGTCGGAAAGCGAGCCAACGGTTCGTATGGCTCTTGTACCCCATTTGCTCGCATGCGCTCGCAAAGGGGTACGTGAGCCTCGCTCGGTTGAAAAGTATATGTGCTACGCACGCATGCTTTTCACCTCACTCGGCTCTCGTCGTTCAATGGATAGGACGCTAGCTTGCGGAGCTGGTAATGTAGGTTCGATTCCTACCGAGAGCAC
>CAYWWP010000015.1:0-14847 GCA_964462415.1 uncultured Candidatus Saccharibacteria bacterium | reverse complement strand
GTTGTGTCATATGGTTAGTATACCCGTACTCGGGTAGCTACCCCTATACAGACGCACTGCGGAGCATAGTTATTACATGCTCATGCGGAAGCACAGAGAGAAACCATCCTGCCTTTGGTCCTGAGTCGCGGTCAAGGAATACTCGGTAGAGCGCGCCGAAGAGCTCCTTAGGAGCGATAGGAGCCTCTGTCTTAAGCGCGTGGAGATATTCGTGAATCTCTTCTCCCGTCTTAGGGCCTGTTTCCATAAACGTCGCAAGAAGCGCGAGCGCATGCTTCTGTGTCTCCGTAAGCGCAATCCCTTCAGGAAGATGCTCCTGCAAACGATACTGATACTGCGAGTCCGCATACGTAGAGAGCCAGTAGAGCGCATAGCTCTCGCGCTCATCTAGAAGCGCTTTCTCTTCTTCGGTGAGTGGACTACCCTTCACCCGTTCTGCCTCCGCATGCATAGAGATGTGCGGCATCTGCGCAATGAATGCCACCTGTGAGAAGCGCAGCATCCATGGAGCAGTGAGGGCAGCGCGTGCTTCTGGGAGTTTCGTATAGGTGTAGAGTCGGGTGAAGTCATCCGCCACCCCGTCACGCACGAGCTGCGCTAATTCATCATGCCAGTCATAAAGACGTGGTACTGACTCCCCTTCCGGATCCACATCTACCTGTTGGTTGATGTCCTTGCCGATAAGTGCAAGACGGTAAATCTCCGCTGGGAATAGGTCTGCCATATCCTTTGCAGACGAACCACGCCCCTTAGAAGAGGACATCTTCTTGCCGCCTACGAGGAAGAACTCGTACGGAATGTTGTATGGCGGCTCGTAGTCGAAAAGCTCACGTGCAATATGATCAGCAACGTCACGCGAACCACCCTTAGTGCAATGATCCTTTCCAGCGCCTTCAATATCAACACCCCCCGCAACCCACTTAGCCGCCCAATCTACTTTCCAGAACAGTTTTGACGCACCGCCCCAAGGCGCAACACGCCCCACATGTCCACACGGAAGAGCGCCATACGCGGGAACATCGCACGTATATCCAACAGTCTCCCCATCAAATTCATATGCACGTGTTGTCTTCATCTTTCCACACTGCTCACATACTACTGAAATAGGAAGCCACGACTCGTCCTTCACACTACCGGACACTTCTTTCAAAATACGGCGGACATCATGTGCACGCTCAAGCGCTATGCGTATCTGCGGATCCATCTTACCCGAACGATAGAGCTCTGTAGCCCGATAGTACTCTGGAAAGAAACCCGCCTTCTTATGGACCTCCACGAACTCAGCTCCGTAATACTCTGCAAAGTTTTCATAGCCTTCTACTGGAGACGGAACCTTATGCAATGAGTACGCTAGATACTCCTTGAACGCTTCCTCAGGAAGGTATCCCGGCACTGAATCAAAATCATCAAAATCATTCAACTCGTAGGTATAGGTGTTAGGAACTCCTAACTCTGAAAGCGCCTCACCTACCAGGCCATGAATAGCAACACCACGCATGCTTCCCACATGCACGCGTCCTGAAAGGGTCTTCTCGTCACGAATACGGAATGTCTTCCCGTCTCGTGGAGTACGAGTAGCACGGATTTCTTCAGCTATTCTGTCTGCCCAAAACATATGGGCATCCTACCACATTTAGTGACTATTGAGGCGTATAGGGAGCACGGAGTTTGCCGCGTCTATCACATTGCTTGATTTGCCCACTTCGCGAATGAGGTCAGGGTTAAATGCAGGAGCCGCAGGTGCCACTTCAGTAGTGACTGAGGCAGTAGCAGAACCTTCAGCACCCGAAGTCTGAACGGTTGTAGATGCGTTCTGCTGTGCGGCTGTCTTAGCCCGCTGCGAACGAACAACCGAGGTGCCTGCGAGCAATGCCTGTGAGCCCTCTTGTTGCTGAGGACGTGCAATCTGTACAGCAGCTACTGATTCAATTGCTCCTTCGTTTGTAGATGTTGCCTGTTGAGTGCGCTGCTCAATCATGGCTACTGTGCGCGCGATACGTGCACGAATCGAGTCGGGAAGCTTTGCCTGCACCACCACTGCTTTGCGAGTCTGTGCCTTCTTGGTTTGCTGTGGTTGTGAGGTTTCCGTGGTTGTTGCCACTTCCTTGGCGCGCGGCGCGGGTGACTGCTCTACTGCCATCATTGTCCGTACAGAAGCATCTGCGCTAGAAGTAGGCACCACCTCAGTAGCTACCATCATGGTAGTTGCCACCGCGCCATGAGCATCACCCGCTGCATCTGTAGAATTCGTCTGGTCAGCGACAGCAAGTATGGCAGTATCAGCTGACGCAGTCGCAGAAGGTGTAGCAAGTGCAAATTCCTGCACCACAGGGTTATCTGCAAGTTCGGCACGAATCGCAAGCGGCGCAGACATGTCTCCTCCAGCAGCGAGTTTATCTGCTGCCTCAAGAGCGCGTGCCGTTTCCTTTTCAAACGTATCCGCGAGGTGTGCTTCTACTTCTGGTGTGAGCTTACCCTTTGCATCGAGCTTTGCTGCCTCTTCTACACGGCGCACCGCAAGCTTTGCATGAAATCGAGCCTGGCTTTCTCCAGAACCCGCAAAGACTGATGCTACTGGTTCGTTGACTCCTACCTTAACAGGATAGAGTACATCACCTGGCACTGCACTCTCAGCAGCAAAGGTAGCAGTCCCACCCACACCTGCAATAAGCACGACCATAAGCACACCGGCGAGAACCGGGCGTGAGCGAGTGAGCGCCATCATCATGAACGGCAGAATCTGGAACGATCCTCCCGCTTGTGACGGCATACTATGTAGGTCGGCATATGCCGAGAGCTGCTCGCGCATACGTGCACGTGCACTCTCCGATAGACGGACCGTTTTCATCGCTTGGATGAGCTCTTTGTCGTTAGTTATCATAGACGTGTAAATGACTGCGCACCTTACCGAGTGCTCGGCTAATACGTACTGAAATTGCGTTTGCCGTTTCTCCTCGAAGCGCACCAATTTCGGCAGGAGTGAATCCCTCAACGTACCGAAGCAGCACTGCCTCACGAGAGGCCTCATCGAGCACATGGAGTGCCTTCAACACTTCCTGCGTCTGCGCGTGCTCGAGAATCGGCACTTCATTCGTACCTTCTGGATCAAAGCCTGCTTCTTGGAGCGCATCGAGTGACTGGTTCTTTTTCTTACGGTACCAGTCGATGATGAGATTGCGCGCAATCGTATAGAGCAGCGCTCGGTCATTACGCAGCGTAGTGCCCTCACGCAATGCCTGCCAGAAACGCATAAAGACTTCCTGGGAAAGGTCGGCTGCCAGGTCACGATCACTCACTTTCATGAGTGCGAAGCGAAATATGGCATCCGCATAGGTGTCATAAATCTGCAGAAAATAGTCTTTTGCTTCGTCCTGATCCATTAGGTATGACGTACGTACAGGCCATATCTTTCATGAATATGACGTGCGGTATCTTCTTCATGGTGCCATAGAAGCGCCCCCCGAGCCACCACCCTAACGAGGAAAAACAAAAACCCGCGGGTAGCGCGGGTTTTTGCAACGGCATGCCGTGTGGCTACTTCTTACCCTTCTTAGCCGGAGCAACTGCCTTCTTTACTGTCTTTACTGCCTTCTTTACAGGGGCAGTCATTTCAGCTGATGGCTCAAGCTCCTTCTTGAGCTTGCTCCAGTGCTTCTTGAGCTCCTCTACGGCGTTGTCGATATCCTTCTTTGAGACACCCTCCATGCCTCGATAGGTGGCAGACACCTCGTCTACGATAGCAGCAACAGACTTACCGCTTACCTTCTCAAGCTTTTTCATTTTCTTGAGGGTGTCGCGCTTGAGTCCCTTTGCCCATTTGCTCGCTGCGTCCCGATGCTGCTCTGCCTTCTTCGTTCCATAGAAATAGTACGCTGCACCAGCTGCTGCTGCGGCGAGTACTCCTGCGCCGATTTCTGCGGCTGCAAGTGCACCATTTCCCTTCTTCGCTGACTTCTTCGTTGCCATGATGAAAAAATAAATCTGATTATGATGACCGCTTAGCGCGGGTCGTGCGCTTCTTTCTGATGCCACTCAGGAATCCGAACAAGTGTCCTACGCGAAGACCTCCCTCAATGACACGTTCGCGTACCATTTGAATGTCTTCCCGAATCTGTGCACCTTCGTCACGAACTAATTCGGCCACCTCATCTATCTTCCTCAATATCGAGAGCACCCGGACGAGCACCAAGATAAGGAGCACGGAGATCACGATGACGGCACAGGTCGTCACCACGAAGAATATGTCCATTTTCAGAAATGCATCCATCCGTACTTCTATCGTATCTCGCCTCCTCTAAAAAGACGCAAGAAAAGGGTGTGTATTACGCATCCACGCGCACAAACCGGGGACCGCTGTAGGGAATCTCGGGCTTGTCCACCACTCCTGCGAACATGGACAGCGGGCGCACAAAGAGCTCGGCAATCGCTCCCTCATAGAGCGGTCGATATAGAACCATCTGCTCTTCAGTCTCCGTATGCATGGCTATACCCTCTATGCGGTACTGCTTTGCAGGGTCCTTAAAATGCACATATATCTCGCCTGGTTGTGGGTTCATAGAAGAAGTATACCAATAATAAAAAGTATGGTATAATTAATGCACTATGGCGCGATCCGCTCGAAACACCACCGCAAAGAAGAAACAGAATGCGACTAGTCGTCGTCCGCTATTTGGTGCATCTGAGCGTGCTGCTGCACGTATGCGTGGCACCCGTACACAGCGTGAAGAGATTGCTTCTAAGACAACATCTCGCGCTACTCGTCGCCCAACCAAAGCGCTTGATGCGCGCACTCCAAAGACTAAGGAAGAAGCTGCTCCGCTCTTCCCTATGCGCATTAATAAGTACCTCGCGCACCAGGGCATCGCCACCCGTCGCGATGCAGATGAACTAATTGCAAAGAAGACCGTGCTTATTAACGGCCAGATAGCGCAGGTGGGCGACCGCGTTACTGAGCGTGATCACGTAGAACTACGCAAGCATGTTCGCCCTACCACTTACGCATACATTGCCTTCAACAAGCCTGCGGGCATGGATACACACCGCGAGGATACGGGGTCTCAGAATATTGTTGACTCACTCCCGAGTGACCTTAAGCGCATGAAGCTATTTCCTGTTGGGCGTCTCGACAAAGCATCGCGCGGACTTATTATCCTCACCAACGATGGCCGTATCACCGACCGCCTACTTAATCCGCAGCACGCGCACGAAAAGACCTACGAAGTAAAAACCAAGATGCCACTTCGCGAGTCATTCAAGGAAGCTATGGAGCGCGGCGTGACCATTGAAGGATACGAGACTCGTCCTGCGCAGGTGCAGATTCTTGGAGAGAACCGATTCCGCGCAACTATTACCGAGGGTAAGACTCACCAGATTCGTCGCATGGTAGTAGCGCTTCATAATGAGGTGGCGGACCTCAAGCGCACGCGCATCATGAATATTGAACTCGGCAATCTCAAGGTAGGCTCATGGCGCCCCATAGATGGCGAAGAGCTCGCCACCTTCATGCGTGACTTGGGTCTCGCTCGATAAGTAAAAGCCCCGACGCATGTCGGGGCTTCTTAATACACAGCCACATCTTGACTGGTGAACCCTAGTTCTCTCATACTAGAGACATGGATTACCACTCACGAAAGCGCGCAGTTATGGCCTTTTGGCGCGAGCATCGCCGCATGCCGGGCTACCAAGAATTTATGAAGTTGCTTGGCGTTAAGTCTAAAAACTCCGTACACCGCTTTGTGACCAAACTGGTCGAGGACGGCGTACTCGAGAAGGACCTACAGGGTAGACTATCTCCCGGGCGCGAGCTGCGCGGTGTCCCTCTCCTAGGACTCGTAGAGGCAGGATTCCCTACTCCTGCTGAGGAAGAAATGCTTGATGTGATGGACTTCGATGAATATCTCGTCCCCCAAAAAGAATCAAGCTACGTACTTAAAGTAAAGGGCGACTCCATGATAGAAGCAGGCATCAATCCGGGCGACCTCGTTATCGTGGAGCGTCGCCTCACCTTTAAACCCGGACAGATTGTGATTGCGTCAGTTGATGGCGACTACACCATGAAGTATTTGCGCAAGCAGGGCGAGCGCTATTTCCTCGAGCCAGCAAACCGTAACTACAAACCTATATATCCCAAGGGCGCGCTCAACATTGAAGCCGTAGTCACCGCTGTAGTGCGTAAGTACTAATCTGCCATGCACGCTACTGTTTCTAAGGCGTGGAATGGTGTGCAGTACGCGGCGCGAACGAGTACTGAGCGAGCCGTACTAGATAGTACGGTGAGCGAAGAACGGAGTGAGCAACAATGTAATGCGCCCATTCCACGTCTTTCGTTATGAAAAGCACCATACTGCATGTAGATGGTGATGCATTCTTCGTAGGCTGTGAAGTAGCCCGACGCCCTGACCTGCGCGGTACGCCCGTAGTCACCGGACACGAGCGTGGCATCGTGTCCGCCGCAAGTTATGAGGCCAAGGCACTCGGCATCACGCGTGCCATGCCTATTCACGAAGTGCGCCGTACGTACCCGCAGGTGACCGTACTCTATTCGGACTTTGAGCTCTATGCCATGGTCTCAAAGCGCATGTACGCCATAGTGCGCAGACATGCGCCACTCGTAGAGGAGTATGGCGTAGACGAGTGCTTCGCCGACCTTACTCATATTGCCGACCCTGTTGCCGCATGTCGTCGCATCAAAGAGGATCTTCAGCGAGAACTCAATATGACCTTCTCACTTGGCATTGGTCCCACCAAGGTGCTCGCAAAGCTTGGCTCTAAGTACCGTAAGCCTGATGGATTCTTTGTCGTGAGCGAAGCCGTGCGTGAGGAGTGCCTGCGGAATACTCCTGCAAAGTATGTCTGGGGTATTGGCCCACGCACCGCACAGAGACTTGCGGGCATGGGCGTGCATTCGGCATACGATTTTGTGTCTCTTCCTGAATCACTAGTCACTCGGGAATTCACCCGCCCCGTACACGACCTATGGCAGGAGCTTCGCAGCATATCAGTGCTTGAGGTAGCGCACGGCAATGCTGAGGCACAGAAGTCCATCCAGCGCACGCGCTCGTTCCCCGCCACTACTGACCCTCGATTTCTCTTTGCGGAACTTTCGCGTCACACCGAAACCGGCTGCAGACGCCTCCGCAAGCTTGGGTTTGTAGCAACACACGCACGTATATTTATAAAGACCCAAGCCTTCCGCTACTGCGCAACTGACTTCGCGCTTCCCCAGGCCACAAACGCACCAGCAGTGGTACTCCCCACACTTCGCACTGAGTTTCTTTCGGTATTTACAAAGGACGTACTGTACCGTTCTACCGGCATCACGTTCTATGGACTATGCACTCCCGCAAGTGTGCAGGATGATCTTTTCGGTAGTGGCGAGGTGCGTCAGAAGCACACCCTCCTCATGCGTGCGCTCGATAGACTTGAGCACAAGTACGGCGAGCATGTGCTCTATCTGGGCACGAGCGCAGACGCTATCGTGCGCGACAAGGCGCGTCCGTTTGTATCAAAGATGCACGAGGACGCACTCATTCGCACGCACGAAGGATGGAAGCGCCTACCGATTCCGTTTCTGGGCACCGTGTCCTGAGCCGCATAGTGCTTCTTTCTCATGCTTAGATAGCTGCTTCAGCTCCCACTCACGCTTAGCAGCAGTACTGCGGTCTGAGCACTTTTCGCTATACGCAAGCGTGACCGGACGACGCACACGCGTGTACTTAGCAGCGCGCGGCGAGGTGTTATGCTCCTCGACACGTCGCGCAATATCGGTAGTGATGCCGGTGTAGAGAGTATCGTCTGCACAGCGAAGCATGTAGACGTACCACATGCGTACTATTTCTTAAGCAGGTCGAGCACTTCGTCTATGCGCACCTGTTCTACGAACTCGGGCACGTGCGAGACGAGCACCATAGCGCCCTGGTAATCATGAAGCGCTTTCGCAATCACCGGTAGGTGACGGAAGTTAATGTGGTTGGTCGGCTCATCGAGGAACAAAAGTCCTGGCTCTTCAAGTACGAGGCGTGCAAACGCCACCAGTCCCTTCTGTCCTTCTGATAGCATGCCGATTTTCTTACCGATGATCATGCTGTCTATGAGGAATCCTGCTGCCACACGACGCATCTTCTCCTCGTCTGGGCGCTTCATAGCAGACAGAAGCGACTCGCGCACCGTCTCATCGAAGTTAAGCGTTGAGAAGTCCTGGCGGTAGTAGCCCACCTTCACCCCACGACCAATCTTGGCGCCAGGCGCGGTGCCGCGTGCAATAGCTTCAAGCAGTGTGGACTTACCAATACCGTTTGGTCCCTTAAGAAGCAGATGGTGTCCGCGTTTAAGACTGATGGCAGCTTTATGCTCCTTAATCTTTCCAGTCTTCTGGTCCATCGTCGTGTATGACTCAATGCCCAGAATCTCTCCAAGCAAGTCCTCCTGTGCCGGAATAGTGAATGGACGAATGGTCTTGTCTTCACGACGCACATCCACTACGTCTTCTTCCATCTCTTCAATCTCATCACGCATCTTCTTAGCGACAACGCGCATCTTACCTCCCTTCTGTGCAAAGAAGTTTGCCTTGTCCTTATTGTCCTGAATCTTTTTCGCAAGCTGTGCGTTCTTGCGATTCTCACGCTCAATACGTGCCGTAATTTCCTTAAGAAGATCAAAGTAGGTTCCTACGTACTGCTCTACTTTCTGCGTGTGCACATCGAGGTAGAGCACACCATCGGTAAATGAGTTGAGGAACTCAGCGTCATGGGAGATAACGAGACAACTCTTCTCATAATTCTTGAGGAACTGAGTGAGGTGATGGATACCCTCGGTGTCGAGGTTGTTGGTAGGCTCATCAAGGAGGAGCAGGTCAGGGTCCTGAATGAGTGCAGACGCAAGCAGCATGCGTGCCTGCTGACCTCCGGAAAACTCTTTCATCTTCTTGTCGTGATCAGCCACGAGGTTTACCACCTTGAGCACTTTATCTATGCGTGGATCAATATCGTAAATCTTTTCCGTAAACCGGCTCTGGAAAAATTCGCGCACCGTACCCTCGCGCTCCTCAGGAGTCACTACCTGGTGCGCGAGCGCAATGGTCATGCGTGGCGCGCGCTGAATCGTGCCTTCTACAGGCTCAAGCGCTCCAGTAATGAGTTTGAAAATGGTGGACTTTCCTGCGCCATTTTGGCCCATAAGAGTCACCTTCATGCCCTTACGTACGTTGAAATCCACCTCCTTCAAAATGGGGTGGTTATGACCATATCCGAACGAGACTTCCTCGAAACGAATAACGGACTCGCGAGGAGCCCCGTGTTCCTGTCGTGCTGCTGATCCTGCCACGTTAGCTATATTCTAACACGTTTTCAGGGTTTTGATAAGCTACGCGTTCTTTCCGGCCAGATAGCCGGTGGTCCAGCACAGCTGCAGGGAATAACCTCCGGTTGGGCGGTTGATGTGAAGCAGGTCACCCACCACAAATACATTGCTGCACTTCTTTGAGCGCATGGTACGCATATCTACCTCATCAAGCGGAACGCCACCGTCAGCTACCACTGCCTTACTCATACCCATGAGTCCTTCAATAGTCACTGGGAGTGCTTTCAAACGATGTGCAAGCACACGACGATGCTCCTTGCTTACACTATGCACTTTCTCCGTAAGTGAAAGCCCAGGCACGAGCTGTATAACTTCTTCTGCAAGCTGTACAGGAAGCATGAGCGCAAGCGCGGTATTGAGCTGCTTGTTCTTATGCTCGTCAAAGAGTGCAACGAGCTGCTTATCGAGAATACCCATGTCCGTACTTGGGAAGAGGTCTATTTCAGCGGTAACTGCGCCCTCATACAACAGATCAGCAACCTGCCCTGCACTATTTAAAATAGTAGGACCAGATAATCCAAAGTGTGTAAGCAAGATGTCACCCTTCTTGCTAAATGCACGCCTGTCTTCACAGAAGAAGGTAATCTTTGCGTCCTTAAGGGTCGTACCCTTAAGCCGCTTCACCCAAGCCTCCTTCACGCGTAGTGGCACAATAGTAGGTGTTGGGTCTACCACGCCATGCCCGAGTTCCTTAAGGAACGTGAAGCCATCACCCGTTGACCCCGTCTCTGGGTGCGACACACCCCCGGTTGCAAAAATGTAACTTGCTGCGGTGTGCGTATACCCCTGAGTGTGCACTGACTCTATAGAGCCATTGGTCGCATTAATTTTGAGCACGGGCGCATCGAGCATGACTTCTACTCGACCTTCTGCTAGATAGCGATCAAGCTCGCGCACTACATCAGTAGCACGCATAGACTTTGGAAACGCACGCTTGCGCGCTTCGGTGACTATGTCGATATCAATCTGCTTGAAGAATTCTTTTGTCTCTGGAACACCGAATTCAGAGAACGCAGAAAAGAGGTATGGCGCCGCATCACCAAAATGGGAAAGAAGTTCGCGTGTGTTCGGCTCATCATTCAAGATGTTGCAGCGGCCTCCACCCGTAATAGCGAGTTTTTTGCCGACCTCTGTATTTTTTTCTAGCACTAACACGCGCTTACCCTGATGCGCAGCAACACCCGCAGCCATCATACCCGCTGCGCCCCCACCAATTACAATAACGTCCCAGTCGAGAGACTTAGCCATGACGTGATTCTGTCATGGAAGCTACTTTTTCCCTACACGCATCACTGCAAAACGTGAGCTCTTCACCCTTACAGTTCTCGCACACCAGGAAGTGCAGGTGACAGAAATCATTGCCGCAGTTCGCATAGAGCTCCGTCGGTGCTTCGCAGTGGTGACAGCGACCTACAATCTCGCGCTCACCACCAAAGTGCATGGTTTTGCGATTATCAAAGGTGTAGAGCGTACCGAGGAAGTCCTTACCCGGATACTTCTCCATGTAGGCGTGCATGCCGTTTTCAAGCTGGTACACGTTCTCGAAGCCATGCTCAAGCAAAAACGCGGACATCTTCTCGCAGCGCACACCACCCGTACAGACCGTTACCACTTTCTTATCCTTAAGGGGTTCGAGTTTCGGTAGTGCCTCCGGCAAATCGCGTGAAGCCTCAAGACCTGGATTCACTGAGTTCTTAAAGTGACCCGAGCGGTACTCGTAGTCATTACGCATATCAACCACCACAAAATCCTCTCCCTTCTCATACCACTCGCGCAGCGTATCGGCAGGAAGATGCGGTGCGGTGCGCACGCGTGGATCAATGTGTGATGGAAAGCGCGTACCCACAATCTCGCTGCGTACTTTTACAGAAAGTTTTGGAAACGCATCCCCGGTTCCCTCACTGCGTTTTACATTCATGTCGGCAAGGCGCGTATCCTGAAGCAGTTCAGCAGCAAATGCCTCAGTATGCTCAATAGAACCCTCGAGCGTACCATTGATACCCTCCTCTGCTATAAGCACACGACCAGTAAGCTCGTATCCACGAGCAAGCGTCTCCACGGTGTCGCGGAGTGCCTGGGGGTCTTCGATAGTGACGTACTTATAGAACAGCAGTATCTGCGTCATGAAGCGAGTGTAGCAAAAACTTAGCTTTTCGTCAGCAAACTAAAACAAACGCCCAATACCGAACGTGATAGCCATTGCAAGCGAACCACCCACAACCATGCGCGTAGTCACAGGAACGATGCGCGACCCACTTGCTATAGCACTCACTATTCCTGTAGCAATAAGCGCGAGAAATACCGCTGCGAACGTGATTCCTATGCGCATTGATTCCGGTGGTAGGACAACAGCAAGAAGCGGAATGATAGCACCAACAGAGAACGCAAGCGCTGAAGCAATCGCGGCCTCAAGCGGACTGGTTAGATTATGAGGATCTATACCAAGCTCAATGTCGACATGTGCTGCAAATGCATCATGCGCCGTAAGCTTTCGAGCAACGTCTTCAGCTGTCGCTCTGTCGAGTCCTTTCTGCTCATAAAGGAACGTTAGCTCTTCTAGTTCACGCTCTGGACTCTCTGACAGCTCGTTCTGCTCCTTAGCAAGAAGCGCGCGCTCCGTATCGCGCTGACTACTGACAGACACATATTCACCTACTGCCATAGACAGTGCTCCCGCAAGTAATCCTGCAATACCTGTGAGAAGAATTGTATGCGTCGAGCTCGTAGCAGCTGCTACACCGACTACAAGTGCCGCCAAAGACACAATACCGTCGTTTGCGCCCAGCACTGCGGCACGTAGCCAATTGAGTTTCGAATCAGCACCGGTCACATGCGCTTCGCCAGTATGTACTACTTCCTGTATGGTGCTCATATCCAGAAGTATACGACGTCTGAGGTATGGCGCGAATGCGCGCTATATGTCCTGAAGCGGGAGACCGTTTAGGTAATCCGTCTTACCAATAGCAACACCGTTCTTGCGTATGAGTGCATACGCCATCGCAACATGGAAGAAGAAGTTAGGGATACCATACTCTCGAGCGTACTCCGCTCCTGCCATGAATTTTCCTGGGAAGTATGGAAGCGTAATACGACGAGACGCAGCTTCAGTAAAATCTTCTTCTGAAACGGTCTTGAGAAATTCGATAGTCTTGTCTATGCGTACGAAGAGCTCATCTATCGTCGTCTCCTTATCTTCGTAGGAAGGCACCTCGATGCCAGCAAGACGCCCAGTAGTTCCCTTTGCATTATCTGTTGCCATCTGGACCTGCTTCACAAACGGAAACATATCCGGGGCGATTCTATCCTGCAGGAGTGCAGCATCAGCTATCCCGTGTTCCTTGGCTTTTTCAAGGATATTCCTCAGGCCACCGAGCGCCTTGATAAACACCGGAACGGTAAATTCGTACAATGGATTCATATATACCGATGGTACCATCGGGTCCAAGACACCTACTGTGGGGAAAACTAGTTCCCTGCGTACGCCGCCTCAAGCGCCGCGATATCAAAGCGCTTCATGGTAAGAAATGCCTGAGTAACGCGCGCAATCTGTTCTGGCGTACCAGCACTCATCATTTCCTGCATACGGCGCGGGGTAATCTGCCATGACACTCCGTACTTGTCTTTTACCCAGCCGCACTGCTCGGACTCTGGATAGGCAGAAAGCGCATCAGAGTACCGAGTGATATCCTCCTGGGTCTCACACTGCACAACCAGTGACACTGCCTCACTAAAAGAAAAATCGTGCTGAGGTCCACCGTCCATAGCAACAAACCACTGATCCGCAAGTCTAAAGTCAGTAAACATAACAGCACCATCTTTCATACCTGGCATGCCTGCAGGATACCGCGTCAGTGCTCCACGTGCGCTCTCAGGAAATACTGACAGGTAGTATTCGGTTGCCTCTTCGCACTTACCATCTACTGCTTGAGTAAACAGCATCGTAGGCATGATGAATGGTCGTGGCTCTCCTTCAGGATTCGTGAGTATGAGCTGCCACGAAACACCAAAGCGATCCTGTACCCACCCATAGTACTTACTGAACGGGTACTCCTGAAGCGGCATGAGTATCTTGCCGCCGGCACTGAGCTCTTGCCATAGCGTATCTAAGTGCGCACGCGCATCAGCATCAGTTGAAGGGTCGAAATTAACCATGAACGATATGGCGGGATTGAGCGTGAAGTATGGACCTGCACTTATCGCCATGAACGCGTATCCATTGAGCGTAAACGAGAGCAGGTCAGTGTCACCCGAGGGCGTACCAGTAAGCACCTGGTGATGCGTAATGCTTGAGCTTGGGAATACGCGCACATAGAACTCTGCAGCTTCTTTAGCTTCTTTGTCGAACCACAGATGAGGGATGATGCCTTGCATATGACACCAGGCTATTTTCGCGTTACGGCTTCAACTGCAGCACGAGTTACCTTTCCAAAATAGCCCACTGCAGGCGCTATGCTCTCAGACTTCTGATATGCACGCAGTGCACTCTGCGTCTGAGTACCGAAATACCCGGTAGCACCTGAACGAATCGCGTACCCGTGACTCATAAGAAACATCTGCAGTGCGCGCACATCCTCGCCCTGCATACCGAGCTTCAAGTCACGCGGATATGACGCGCTGAGCACGGGACTTGATGCTGTCGTGCTCGAGACAGTTTCTGTAAAATCAGGCGTGGTAACCTGCACCGGACAGGCTGAAGTCACTATCTGCTGTGGAGCGCTATAGGTGGTAGCGACCGCATTGTGTACATACGTTTTGATTGTGTACGTAGTACCACACCCTAGATTTCGTATGGTGTGCGTGAACGAGACATTGGTGAACATGCCGCGCGTAATCGGGACGACAACTGGCGTTGCCCGCTCACTCGTGGTGTATTGAACGCCAATTTCATCTATCTGAATATTTGGCGATACATATGAACCTTGCACATCTATACCCTCTTGCGTACGGTTCGCCATACCACGAGGTTCCGCCGGAGTGGTTACTACATACGAAACACCACTAGAAGATGTCGGCGTGCTTGGCACAGCAAGGTCGGTAATCACAATGTCATCGACATAGTCATAATTCACCGACGCACCATACCCAGCGGTGTACTGCACCTTACCCGCAGTGTATGCGCTATCAGTGGTGGATGCGAGGCGAGTATAGGTAACGCCATCATCTGAGTAATAGAATCCAAGCGAGTTACCCATAGCAAGCGCTTTAAACCAGCGCGGTTGCGCCTTTGCAAGTGTTCCAGACCAAAGCGCGGTATATGAAGCATCTCCAACACGCCAAATATAGACAGCGTTTGACTCGTACACCTGGAACAAATACCCCTTCTTTGCACCAGCAGAACTTGAGACACTCGTGTCTTCAGATTGTGCACGCAGTGTAAACCCACCGCGTCCGAGGTTATTCGAATATGCCTGCTTCCACACTACTGACTGATCAGTCGTTGATGCAAACGAATCAAAATTGGCAGCCGCAATCACACCCACCTGTGTCACT
>CAYWWP010000014.1:0-15562 GCA_964462415.1 uncultured Candidatus Saccharibacteria bacterium | reverse complement strand
TCGCCGCCTCCGCTCCTATATACTGTACTCATGCCCCCGCGCACTGCATTCTTTAGCACCCTCATTGTGCTCGTGCTTGTAGGAGGAACACTCCTATATATAGAACGCGCACATGCGCCAGCACCGAAACCCACACCGGTCATATCTGGCTTTTCCTACGAAGTGGTCACCGATGCTGCAGCGCAAGAGAAGGGACTTGGTGGACGCACCAGTATTCCTGAGAACTACGGCATGCTGTTTGTATTTAGGGAACCAAGCACGCCCGGGTTTTGGATGAAAGACATGCGCGTGCCGATAGATATTATTTGGCTTGGCGACAATGGACTTATTTTGAACATCGACGCCAATATAGACCCAAGCTCGTACCCCAAAGTGTTCTATCCACCCGCACCTGTGCGCTACGTGCTTGAAACGAGGGCAGGGGAGGCAGCACGCCAGGGCTGGAAGCCAGGAACACATATAAAACTACCTAGTTCACAGAAGTAGCGGTTTGTGGTATAATAGAAAAGGACTCACTCAGACGAACGCTGGTACCTTTTGGTGCTAGAGGAAAGTCCGAACTCAGGCAGTCCTAGTGATTGCAGCAAGGTAGCGGGTAACGCCCGTCCACCGTGAGGTGCGAGGTGCGAACAGAAACGCCGGATGTCGAAAGACTACGGGCTCTCTCGTAGAGCGTCTTGCGAGCGATCGCAAGCTGAAACGGCTAAATCCTTACCCCTGTGCAAGGCCGTGCCCCGTGGGATACTGGGTTTTGAGGTGCAGTGCGTGTACGAGAGTCATCAGACTTCCGTACCGCTATTGTCTCGAAATTCGCTATCCCACGGGGAGCGCCGCTTGAGGTGTGTGGTAACACGCATCCCAGATAGATGTTCGTCCGAGGCTTTGCCTCGACAGAATTCGGCTTATCGAGTGAGTCTACATACATGCAAACACCGCCCTCACGGGCGGTGTTTGCTTTTCCCCATGCCTATAGCAAATCTGTGAGCAGTCGGGCGCTATACTTATCGGTATTATCAGGGCCACTAATAGATATACATGCAGCAAGACAATCAAACTGTCGTATCTGCGCCTGCACCACGCTCGCGCCGATTCTCGTTCGATACCGCTGCGGTAGGTGCAGTACTGGTTACGTCAGTACTTGCAGCTATTGCGTTCATACCGGTAGCGACTATTCCGTTCATCTTTACTAAGGTTTCTATCCTGGCGATTGGCGTACTCGTCACCCTCGCGTGCTACATCCTTGCTCGCCTTACCCGCGGCAACGCAATCGTGCCACCCCTTCCGCTTCTCGGAGCGCTCTGGCTCGTGCCGCTTGCGTACGTGCTCTCGGGTCTCTTCTCAGGTATTGGACTTCGTGCAGCATTCTTCGGTACTGACCTTGAGTCAGACACGCTTGGATTTGTACTTATCCTCGCGGCTATCGCAACGCTCACCGCGCTTGCGTTCCGCCGTACCGTAACCTACCGCTCATTCTTTAAGGTGAGTGCAGCGACCCTTGGTTTCGTGATTGCGATTCAGGTAATCTTCCTGACGCTCTCACGCATAATGCCTGACAAGGTATCTGCAACGACCAACCTCATTGGCTCGTTCTCAGACCTTGGCATGTTCATTGGTCTTGGTATCACGCTTGCACTTCTTGCAATGCGCTTCCTCAAGCTTGAGTCACGCACCCGCATGGCGCTCATGATCGGTGGAGGACTTGGTCTTCTCGTCCTCGCTATCGTGAACTCAACGGTGGTGTGGGCACTCGTAGCACTCGTAGCATTTGGTCTCTTCATCGAGGCAATCATGAAGCATCGTGCTCCTGCTCATGACGAGGACCTTGATGGTGTAGCACTCATGCTCGCTGAAAACGAGTCTGACGCTCCAGAACACGCAAGTCGCTCACTCGTAGCACCACTTGCAGTACTCGCAGTGTCACTCTTCTTCCTTATTGGAGGCTCTACCATCGGCAACGCACTCGTGAATGCCTTTGGTGCAAACGTGATTGACGTTCGTCCATCATGGCAGTCTACCTTCAATGTTGGTAGCCACACCTACGCGTCTTCTCCGGTATTCGGTTCAGGCCCTGGAACCTTCGGAGCGCAGTGGCTCAAGTTCCGCGATCGTACTCTGAACGACACCATCTTCTGGAGCATCGACTTCAGCTCAGGTATCGGATACATTCCTACCTCGTTCGTAACGACCGGTGCGCTTGGTGCACTTGCATGGATTGCGTTCTTCGCACTCTTCCTCATCATCGGTCTTCGTGCGCTCCTTCTGCGCTCACAGCAGGATCCATTTGTGCGCTACACCAGCGTGGCGTCATTCACTGGATTCCTCTATGTGATGGGCCTCGCTATCTTCTCGGTGCCAGGTCCGATTGTGCTCCTCACCGGATTCCTCTTTGCGGGTATCTTTGTGTCGACGCTTCGCTACAACGAGAATGCACGTGAGTGGGGTATTATCTTCGCTCGCAGCCCACGCGTTGGCTTCGTGATTGTGTTCGTGCTTACGCTCCTCCTCCTTGCGTCAATTCTTGCTGCATATGTGGTGGTAGAACGCTATCTCTCAGCAGTCGCATACAACGAGGCAAGCATTGCACTCTCACAGAACAAGCTTGATGCAGCAGATGCAGCAGTAAACCGCTCAATACTCTTCTCGCCAAGCGACCGTGCGTACCAACTTGCAGCAGCAGTAGGTATTGCTCGCATGCGCATCATCGCATCTGACGCAAACCTCTCAGCAACTGATGCACAGCAGCAGTTCCAGGGCGTACTCTCACGCACCATCGAAGCTGCGATGACCGCAACGCGCATCAACAAGGATAACTACCAAAACTGGGTAATGCTCGGTAACGTCTACGGCATCGTAGTACCACTCAAGATTGAGGGTGCATACCAGAATGCAAAGACGGCGTACACCCGTGCAGCTGCACTCAACCCAACCAACCCAACGCTTCCATTCATCATTGCGCAGCTTGAAATTGCGCAGGGTAATGGCCCAGCAGCAGAGGAGGCGCTCGTACAGGCAATTACCTTGAAGCACGACTTCACTCAGGCTATCTTCTTGCTCTCGCAGCTTGAGGTACAGCTCGGTAAGGCAAAGGAGGCACTTCAGGCAGCAGAGGCAGCGGCATACTTCGCACCAAATGACCCAACGGTAGTATTCCAGGTAGGTATCCTTCGCTCAGCGAATGGAAACACGCAGGGAGCTATCCAGGCACTTGCTCGTGCAGTGGAACTCAATCCGCAGTACGCGAATGCTCGCTTCTTCCTCGGTGTGATGTACGCAATTGCAGGCGACTACACCAACGCAGCAGCACAGCTTGAGGCAGTAGCGCAGCTCTCACCTGAGAATGCGCAGGCAGTCGCAAGCGATCTTGCAGCGCTCAAGAATGGTAAGAATCCATTCCCAGCCTCTCGCCTCGGTGCACTCGGCATCCCACAGACGGTGACTGAGCCAGCAGCGAAGCAGGGTGCAACTGCTCCAGCGAAATAGTAGTTATAAGGGAATACGATGGTCCGTAATATCATCTCGACCATCACCGCGCCAGTACGCGGCCTGCATCAGGCCGCGTACTTGCTTGCAGGCCTCACACTCGCGTCTCAGGCGCTCGCGCTCTTGCGCGATCGCCTGTTCGCGCATCAGTTCGGTGCAAGCGAGATGCTCGATCTCTACTACGCTGCATTCAAGGTGCCAGACCTAGTATTCGCCCTGGTCGCATCACTCGTATCTGCGTATGTACTCATTCCGCGCATTGCAGGCGCACGCGAAGAGGATGCACGGGCACTCTTGAGTCAGACCACCTCGTTTCTTCTGGTAACTGGTGGAGGGTTGTGCGGACTTATTGCACTCTTTGCACCAGACATATTGCGCTTTGTGTATCCGTCGCTGATGCACGGAGCGCACGCAGAGGAGTTTGTGCTACTCACGCGCATACTCTTGATGCAACCTATCTTGCTTGGCCTCTCGGGCATCATCACGAGCGTCACGCAGGTGAAGCGCAAATTCACCTTGTTTGCGCTCTCACCAGTGCTCTACAACTTGGGCATTATCAGTGGTGCACTCCTTCTCTATCCGTACTTTGGATTGTCGGGTGTGGGTATTGGTGTGGTACTTGGTGCTCTCGCTCATGTGCTCATCCATATTCCAGTGCTGATAGAAGCAAAGCTCGTACCGCACTTTGTACTGCCGGAGGCAGGCGTCATATGGTCTGTTGCGAAGGACTCAATGCCACGCTCTATGGCTCTGGGTATGGGTGCGTTCATTACGCTGGCACTCACCTCGCTTGCTGCGCGCACGGGGGAAGGAGCGGTGTCAGTGTTTACGCTTGCGGGTAACCTAGCTGCAGTGCCGCTCTCGCTTATCGGTGCGACGTACGCAACTGCAGCGTTCCCGGTACTCGCTGAGCATCACCGTGAGAATCGCACGGACGAGTATCGCGACACTATTGCAGCGGCGGCGCGACACATCATCTTCTGGTCGTCCATTATCATGGTGCTCGCGATTGTGCTGCGCGCACATATCGTACGCATCATCCTTGGAACGGGTGCCTTCGACTGGAATGATACGCGTCTTACTGCGGCAGTCCTCGGCATACTCGTGCTAGCGCTTGCGGCGCAAGGACTCATTCTCCTGTGTGCGCGTGCATTTTATGCCGCCCAGAAGTCATGGAATCCGCTCTTTATGCAACTGGGAGACGCGGGAGTGTCAGTGCTGGTAGCGTGGGGTCTCATGTATAGTGCGACCGCCTATCCGGTGGTGCGGTACTTCATAGAGGACCTCTTCCGTGTGGGGGATGTGTCAGGCTCAAGCGTACTGTTTGTGGCGCTCGGCGCTACCATTGGCCAGCTTCTCGTGGCCGCTGTGGCGCTTGCTACATTGCGTCAGGTAGCGCCTGGTGTAGCCCGAAGCCTCATACGACCCCTCCTAGAGGCCCTGGGAGCCGCTATATTGGGTGGAGCTGCTGCCTATGGGGTTCTTTCCTATATGGGTAACCTAGAGCCACTCACGACCCTGCACGCGGTCTTCACGCAAGGCGTGGCTGCTGGTATGGTGGGACTTATGGTGGCTGTGGGCGTGCTCGCGAGTCTCCGGAACCAGGAGTTCCGTGATTTGATAGATGCGCTCCGCCGTCTCTCTGGGAAGGCGCTCCAGCCTTCAGGAAGCGATCTCACCGACGGCTAGTCGTTTGAGGGAGTCTTCCGCTCTCGTATATGAACATCCGCAACTTCAGCATCATTGCCCATATTGACCATGGAAAGTCGACCCTTGCGGACCGACTTCTTGAACGCACCGGTACGATTGAGGCGCGTAAGATGCGTGATCAGGTGCTCGACAAGATGGATCTCGAGCGCGAGCGTGGCATCACCATTAAGATGCAGCCGGCGCGCATGAAGTTCCGTGCTGCTGATGGCGAGGATTATATTTTGAACCTCATCGACACGCCGGGTCACATCGACTTTGCGTACGAAGTGTCTCGTGCACTCTCAGCAGTAGAGGGAGTGATTCTGCTTGTGGACTCCACCCAGGGTGTGCAAGCACAGACGCTTACCACACTTGGTATGGCGCAGAAGGCAGGGTGTGTGATCATCCCCGTGCTCTCTAAGATTGATTCACCTGCATCACGTGTGGAGGAAGTATCTCTTGAACTTGCTGAACTGCTTACTATTGACCCAGATACCATCCTTGCCGTGTCAGGACGCACTGGAGAGGGAGTAGAGATGCTACTACAGGCTATTGTGGACCGCGTGCCTGCACCACGCCCAAGCGAAGGAGCAGACGCCCGTGCGCTCATCTTTGACTTCTCCTACTCTACGCATCGCGGCATCACCGTGTTTGCACGTATCTTTGATGGTGAGTTTAAGAAGGGAGACGTGCTCCGGTTCGCGGCGGCAGAGCAGCGCTTCACCGTGCTTGAGACCGGTATCTTCATGCCGGACGAGGTACAAACGGATAAGCTTAGTGCAGGTGAAATTGGCTATATCGTAACCGGCGTAAAAGAAGCCGGTGTGGTGGCAGTGGGTGATACCGTGATTACCGACCGTAGAGGGGCGCAGCCGCTCGCAGGGTTCGAGCTCCCACGCCCCGTGGTATGGGCATCGGTATACCCAGAGAGTCAGGACGATCTGACCGAGTTGCGTCAGGCACTTGAGCGCCTACGTCTTTCAGACTCCTCACTATCCTTTGAAGAGGAATCATCTGGCGTGCTTGGGCGCGGGTTCCGCTGTGGCTTTCTGGGCATGCTCCATCTTGAGATTGTGACGGAGCGACTCAAGCGTGAGTTCAATCTCGAGCTCATTGTCACTATTCCAACCATTGCGTACGTGGTGACGGATAAGAAGGGGCACACCGAGACCATCTACACTGCATCTAAATTCCCCGCGTACGGCGACATCGTTGCTATTGAAGAGCCATGGGTGAAGGTGGTGCTTATTACTCCAAGCGAGTCGCTCTCGGGCATGATCCAACTCTTCCAGGATCATGAAGGGGTGATTATGAATACGGAAACCCACCTCGATGGACGCATCGAGCTGGTGGCGGAGATGCCACTGCGTGAGCTCATGCGCGGTTTCTTTGATCGTGTGAAGAATGTGTCATCTGGCTACGCGTCGCTCTCATACGAGTTTCTTGATATGCGCGCTGCTGATGTAGTAAAGCTCGAGATTTTTGTGGCAGAAGAGCCGGTGCCTGCGTTTGCACGTGTGGTGTCTCGTCGTCGCGTAGAGGAAGAAGGAGAGCGCATGGTGGAGAAGCTGCACGACATTCTCCCACGCCAGATGTTCGTGCTTAAGATTCAGGCGCATGCGCTCGGACGCATCATCGCGTCTCGCAGTATTTCAGCACTTCGCAAGGATGTGACCGGCTACCTATACGGTGGAGATATTACCCGTAAGATGAAGCTGCTTGAGAAGCAGAAGAAGGGAAAGAAGCGTCGCGGCGAGCACGCGAAGATGGATATTCCGCAGGAGGTGTTTATGAAGATGGTTCAGGACTCAGAGCGGTAGTGAGTGGGGTAAAATAGGGGGATGCCGAGAAAGCCCTCTCGTAAGCGCATAGGTGAGTATGTAACCGCAGGACTCCTGAGTCTCGCGATTGTGTGGCTCCTGTGGCTCGTGTGGGGTATTGCACGCAAGGAAGAGATTGCCCGACGTGCGGTGCGCGATACACGCGCAGAGCTTACGACGCTCAAGGAACGTCAGCAGGTGCTCGAGGGTAACTTGGCGGAGCTTGCTACCGAGCGCGGAAAGGAGGCAACACTCCGGGATACTTATGGCGTTGCCAAGCCCGGAGAGGAGGTTATTATCGTGGTACCCCCAAAGGAGGCAACCACCACTCCAAAGCTTCCGTGGTGGAAAAAAGCCTTTAATTGGTTCGGGTTCTGGTAGTTTCGCGGAATTAGTTTAGTGGCAGAACGATTGCTTCCCAAGCAATAAGTACGAGTTCGATTCTCGTATTCCGCACCACGTAATCCACTATTGCTCTACATGGGCCATGGTATACTCACGCCACAGTAACGAATCTATATGGATAAGACCGTAACCATTTACACCACCCCTACCTGTCACTTCTGCCAGATGAGCAAAGAGTTCTTCAAGGCAAACAACGTACAGTACACCGAGTACAACGTGGCTGCTGACATGGAGAAGCGTCAGGAAATGATTGAGAAGAGCGGCCAGATGGGCGTACCGGTTATCTTCATTGGCGACGAGATGATCATCGGCTTCGATAAGAAGAAGTTTGAGAGCGAGCTCGGTCTTGCGCCTGCTGCGTAATATCAAGGAGTCACTGCAAAAGCCGGCATCCGTGAGGATTCCGGCTTTTGTGCTATTCTCGTACCACAGCCCCTGTAGTTCAATGGATAGAACATCTCACTCCTAACGAGATAATGTAGGTTCGATTCCTGCCGGGGGCACCAGAGTGCACACGAGCACGCGCGGGGCGCGTGCGTGCAGGTATCGAAAATTTTGTGAGCATACCTGAGCGCACGCGAAGGTATCCACAAGATGTACTGAATCTGTAAGATTCGATTCCTGCCGGGGGCACCAGTTGTGTGATGATATACTCTGCATATGGATTTATTTAAGAAGCAGGAACCAACCATCATTGCTGATGCGCCACGTCCAGCTGAGCCGCACATACAGGCGCCACCGATGCAGATTATGCCGGGCGCAGGTGGACTCACGCAGATGCTCGAGCGCACGCTTGAGCTTGAAGAAGAGAATAACCGCATACTCAAGCGCATGCAGTTCATGGATCGCATTGGGCTCTGGACGAAGGTCATTATCTGGGCACTTATTCTTGGTCTCCCGGTCATTTTCTTTCAGCCGCTCATGAATTTCGTGCAACAATACCTCGTAGAACACGCTGCTATGGTGGGACTCCCACCTGAGGCCCTTCAAAAGGCCATAGAATCGTTTAAGGGGCAACAGAGCCAGTAGGGAGATGAATCCTGGCGCGTTATATGCTATGATGCGCCTACTGCTTGGGTAGCTCAGTTGGTAGAGCATTCCCCTGAAGAGGGAAGGGTCGGCGGTTCGAGCCCGCCCCCAAGCACATGAAAAACGCCGTGTCCCGCATATTGGGCTGGGCGGCCAAAAATGAGCGTCACCTGGGCGCTATCGCCTTTATATTCGGCTTCGGGGTCGATCTTGTTACGTTTACCGTTCTCTCGGTTTCTTTTGCGAACCTTGCGTTCCTTGGCTACCTCGGGCTTGCTGCGCTAACGGTCGCGCTTAGTCATATATTCCCGCGTTTGACTGCGCACACGCATGTAGCAGCACGTATGGTGTCGGTTGTGGCGCCACTTGGAGCACAGTACGCGATTGGTAGCCTGCTCTCAGGCTTCATGATTTTCTACACTAAGAGTGCTGACATATCGGCTTCTTGGCCATTTCTCGCCCTGCTGGCGCTCGTGTTTGTCGGTAACGAATACTTCCGCACCTACTACAAGTACTTGGCGTTTCAGCTCGCGTTGTTGTTCTTCGCGCTCTATGCCTACCTCATTTTCGCGATACCGCTTGCACTTAACCGATTGGGAATGCCTATCTTCTTTGCAAGCACCGGAGCGGCGGTGGGCATATATGCCCTCTACCTCATAGGTATTTCTCGTTTCCGCTCAGCAGACATACGTCGTGCACTTAGATTTGCGCTCCCAAGCACGCTTGGAGTGCTTATACTCATCCAGGCAGCGTACTTTACCGGAGCGCTACCTCCTATTCCGCTTACCATGTCTGACGCAGGCATTGCACACACACTCGTGCATCGGAATGGTAATTACGTAACCATGGGCGAAGTTGCCCCGCAGTGGTACGAAATCTGGAAGCCGCGCACGCAGCACATAGTGTCAGGGAGCCCGCTCGTTGCGTACGCAGCAATTGCTGCTCCCATCAAATTTTCTGCGCGTGTGGTACACCGCTGGGAACACTATGATACGTCGTCACGCAGCTGGGTAACCGAGTCGTACATATCCTTTGCTATTTCAGGTGGGCGACCTGGTGGGTATCGTGGTTATTCTGAATACACGCCTAAGAAAGATGGGCAGTGGCGTGTCGCTGTAGAAACTCCCGAGGGTCAGGTTATCGGACGAATACCATTTACGCTCTCATTCGTGGATACCCCGGTACCTCTAATTGAAGAAACCCACTAATACCACAAACGGCGCTCAGTATGAGCGCCGTTTGTGTATACGAGGTGCGACTATTTAGCCTGCCTTAACGCGGAGCTTCGTCTGACGCGTCTTATCAAGCTTAGGAAGTACGAGAGTGAGCAAGCCATCTTTAGCGCTTGCCGTACATGCATCTACATCTACTTCCTGAGGAAGGAGAATAGTCTTTGAGAAGCGACCCCAGAAGAGCTCGCGTGCAAAATAGTCGCCGTCTGATACGGTGTCACGCTCTTCGCGTGAACCCTCAATAACCACCATATCGCGACTAATTGAGACGTTCATCTCATCTGGGCGCACGCCAGCGATAAAGGTACGAATAATGATGTCTGTATTAGTCTGATAGACATCTACGGGAAGCTGGCCCTCAACCACTTCTTCTTCATGTGTTGGCTGGGGAGCGGGCATCTGTTGAATCTGTGGCTGTGTCTGAGGCATGCCGGACACCGGTACGCTTCGCTGAGGTGCCTGCTGCGCTGGCATGCCTGGGTGCTGAATAGGGAAGTCATCATCAAACGCATCGAAGTCGTCGTGTTGAGACGATGCAGAGAGACGTTCGAAAAATGATCGCTTTTTCATAATCAGCAGGTGTTCTTAGGTAAGTTACGGTATCGGAAGTATTTCAGAATCTCAAATGCCGCAAAGAACGCGACTGCTCCAACCCACACAACAAAGAATGCGAAGAGCGTATGCGATTCGTCACCTGTAATGATAAGGAAATTAAAGACCGCATGCAATGCGATGGCGAGGATAAGTCCGACCGCAGCATAGAGCGCACGAAGGACGCGATGCTTGCGGAACCCAATAGCTAACGCAAAACCAATAGCTGCAGAGGCCACAACATGCAGCAGTGAGGACCCGATGAAGCGCAGATTGCCGGTCAAGAAGGCGCCGTCCGTACCCCAGAGACCGTGGGTAGTGAGTGCCTGGAAGAAGAATAAGACATTCTCAAGTGCGGCAAATCCTAGTGCTGTAGTGATCATGTAAATCACCAAGTCCACTGACTCATCTACTGCGCGACGCCAGAGCACGGTGAGCGAGGCAAGCGCGTATTTGAGTACTTCTTCAGTGGTTGCCCATGCAATTACCACTCCAAGCTGGCTCGTAAGCAATACCTTACTTAGCTGTTCAATAGGGAGTGCGAACGCCACCGCGAGCATGCCTGCCAGGAACGCAATAATGATGAGAGGGCGTGGCTCAGGACAGCGTTCGTCCTCCTTGAGAAGGAAATACAGCCACACAAGGGCAGGAAGCACACCACCCACAAATGCGTAGCCAAGTAGAGAATAGGAAAAGGTCACGTACGTATTATGCCACACGACCCGGATAGCCTCCGGGTCGTGTGGTGTAGTTCTGGGTTAGTTGGCAGAAGGCCACTCGGCAATCATCAAGCACTCGGCATCCTTCTGGGGGAGGGACTGGTAGATCTCCTCCGTAATGAATGGCATGAATGGGTGAAGCATCTTGAGGAGGCTTCCGAGGGTGTTCATGAGGAAGAGTTTGCGTGAGGCAATTAGAGTAGCGTCCTCGCCTGCAAAGACGGTCTTCGATTCCTCGAGGATAACGTCTGCAAGTTCATGCCAGGTGTAGTGGTAGAGCTTTTCTGCTGCCATGTAGATGCGGAACTCTTCAATGTCTTTGGTTACTTCAGCGCTAAGTGCAGCGAGATTCGCAAAGAGCTCATGGTCACGGTCTACAATCGTTGCACTTGCATCAGCGTCGCTCGCATTCTCAAGAATGAAGCGGGTGATGTTCCAGAGCTTGTTGCCGAAGTGCTTGTAGCCTTTGATCTTATCCTCGCTGATGCGCATGTCAGTTCCTGGTGTGTTGCCGACAATGAGCGCCATACGAGCGGCGTCCGCACCGTACTTAGCGGCTATGTCGAGCGGATCCATGTTGTTGCCGAGAGACTTTGACATCTTGCGTCCTTGCGCGTCGCGCACGAGGCCATGGAGGTAAATAGTGCGGAACGGAATAGTCTCGAGCGCAAACCCGGTCATAAGTATCATGCGCGCTACCCAGAAGAAGAGAATGTCGTACCCCGTCTCAATAAGCGCTGTAGGGTGGTACTCCATGAGGTCCTTAGTCTGCTCTGGCCACCCAAGAGTAGAGAAGGTCCAGAGTCCTGAGGAGAACCAGGTATCGAGCGTGTCTTCGTCCTGCACCCATCCATCTCCCTCCGGCGCCTCACCAACGGCAATTTCTTCGCCGCGGTACCACACGGGAACACGATGGCCGTACCAAATCTGGCGACTGATACACCAATCACGGAGGTTCTCAATCCAGTGGAAATAGGTCTTATCGAAGTGCTCAGGCACAAAGGTAATATCGCCGTTTTTGACCGGCTCGAGCATGAGCTGCTTGAGTGATTTACCGCGGCCAGGAATCTCCTTGGTCACGTCGATAAACCACTGAAGCTTAGGAAGCGGTTCAATAATGCCACCAGTGCGCTCTGCGGTTGCTACGTTCTGGCGAATATCCTCCTCTGCTTCAAGTAGACCTTCCTCGCGTAGCCAGGTCACTACTGCCTCGCGCGCGTCAGTAACTTTCATGCCGTCAATACGACTGCCGGGTGCAATCATCTTTGCGTACTCGTTTATCACTTGTGGGCGAGGGAGGTTGTGACGGTCGGCAATCTCCCAGTCAATCACGCTGTGTGCAGGGGTGACACCAAGCGCGCCGGTGCCAAATGCCGGATCAACGGATTCGTCGCCCACAATTCTGAGGTGGAGCGGTACGTCACAGAAGGTGACGTCGTACTCAGTACCAATGAGGTGCTTGTAGCGAGCATCGTCTGGGTGCACTGCTACCGCGGTATCGCCCACCTTAGTCTCAAGGCGGGTGGTGGCTACAGGAATAGGGAAGTCCTTGCTGTAGCGGAAGGTGTAGAGCTTTGATGCACGCTCTTCATACACGATTTCATCATCAGAGATGGTGGTTTGTCCCTTCGGGTCCCAGTTCACGATGCGATTGCCGCGATAGATGAGTCCTGCGTCATACATCTGCTTGAATACGGTGCGTACCGCACGTGTGCGGGTCTCGTCGAGCGTGAATGCCTCGCGAGACCAATCAAGCGAAGCGCCCATGGTCTTAAGCTGACTCACGATGGTGTCGTGGCTCTGTTCGGCAAACTCGCCCACACGACGGAGCAATTCCTCACGACCAAGGTCGTGGCGACTCTTACCCTCCTTTTTGCTTATCTCTTTTTCTACCACTGACTGTGTGGCGATAGCGGCGTGGTCAGTACCGGGTACCCACAGCGTGCGGAAGCCGCGCATGCGCTTAAAGCGCACAAAGGTGTCCTCGACCGCAAGCATAAGCGCATGGCCCATATGGAGGCGCCCGGTGACGTTTGGAGGAGGGAGGACGATGGAGTAGGTGGGCGCGTCAGGGGTGACGACACCCTTCTCGACGCAGACATCAGGGCTAAAATAGCCACTCTTTTCCCACATCTCGTATATACGGCCTTCGGTCTCTGTAGGCTCGTATGGCTTCTTAAATTTGTCGTCCATATATAAGGAATATAGCAAAAACCGCGCTATTTTGCGCGGTTTAGGCAAGAGACTGATTTCCGTTTGCTTTGAGAGTATCGGGGCTGGTGAACTGTTCTTTCAGTGCATGGAAGTAGCCAGCAACACCTATCATGATGGCGTTGTCTCCCGTGAGTGCGACTGAAGGAATGGAGAGTGTCACATGAGGCGCGTCTTGTGCGAGGCGTTCGCGGAATACGCGACGTATGTGAATGTTTGCAGAAACGCCCCCACCAATAGCGAGCATCTGCGCATTGGTTTCTTCTATGGCGCGTAGCGTTTTGGCATACAGCACGTCTGCAGCTGCGTCTTCAAAGGCGCGAGCGAGCTGCTCCTTCTCAATTGCTGACAGTTCTTTGTCCTTCACAAGGTAGAGCACTGCCGTTTTAAGTCCGCTGAACGAAAAGTCACAGTGCGGGTCATGCATCATAGGGCGCGGGAGGGTGAACGGGTTCGTGCGCACGTCCTCGCGATCGCGCTCAGCGAGCTTTGATACTTCAGGACCTCCCGGGTACGGAAGTGCAAGCATGCGCGCGACCTTATCAAATGCTTCACCCACTGCGTCGTCTCGCGTGCGACCTATGAGGCGATAGGAAAGCCACGAGTCCATGGAGAGAATTTCGGTATGTCCGCCAGAAATAAGGAGTGCGGTAAGGGGAAGTGTGGGTGCGGGAAGCGAGTAGGTGTGGTCGTCGGTGGTCTGTAGGAGAGACGAGAGAATGTGTCCTTCCATGTGATCACTTGCCACAATGGGGAGCGACCATGCGTGCGCGAGCGCACGCGCAAAATTCACACCTACCCAGAGTGCAGGCTCAAGGCCAGGGCCTGCGGTAACCGCGATTGCATCAATCGAGGGTCGCTCAGTCTGGCCAAGGAACGCAAGAAGCGCATCAGCAAGCTCCGGCTCACGCGTAAGGAGCTCGCGCAGCATGGTGTCGCGCGTCTCGTCTCTCGCTTGTGTGTCCTCGTGGAGTAGTTCTGCTTCTTCAAGTGCTGCAGAAAGAAGGGGCACGAGATTTTTGGCGTGTTCACGCTTCGCGACTGCAGGGAACACACCACCAAACTCGCGGTGAATATCTATCTGCGAAATAAGTGCATTACCAAGTACGGTAAACGAAGCACCGTGCTCGTCACCACTACACTTCAGTATGGCTACTGCGGTTTCGTCGCAGCTGGTTTCAATCGCGAGAATCTTCATGCTCTATAGCGGTCCATGGGAACGGGCCTTCGCGCGGAATCAAGAATCCGGCAGCGTTTGGGTGTCCGTTGCCACCGTACTTCTGTGCAATATCAGCGACATTCACGGAGCCATCGCCGCGAATAGAGACCCCGTATCCGTTTGGATGTGCGGTCACGATGAGTGCAAACGGTCCGTGCTTCTGTACGAGCTGGTTGCCCACGTACGACTTCATCGATTTAATGGGGTGCGTGGTTGCAAAGAAGATCTCATGACCCTCAAAGGACACAAGCTTTGCATGTTCTATCGAATATGCAGACAGCTTCTCGAAGTATTCGGTATACATGCGCGCAGTCTCAAGCATCTGTTCGCGTGCAGTTGCATCATCGAGCATGGTGGCCATGTGATCCCATGTCTCAAAGGTCATTGGCTGTACCTCAAGATAGGTGATGAGCGGGCGCGTGTCGGGAAGGGAGAGACGATAGAGATCTATATCCTCGACGTGAAGAAGAAGTTGAGGAACAGGGGTGTCTGGGTGGAAGTACTGCCATGCAATTACTGCCCCTGAGTGTTCTGGTTGGTACACATACTCCGGCATGCTGGTGATTACATCTGAGACGCCTTCATGGTGATCAAGTACGGTGACTGCTGCCGCTTCCGCCACAAACCTATCCATGATGTCTTGCGGGTAGCAGAAGTCGATAAAGTAGGCGTGCTTTCCGGTTACTTCCTGGTACGGTGGCTCCTCGCCGCGCGCAAGCGGTACATAGGTGGCAGAGTCGCCAAACTTCTTCCATGCGGCATAGGCGCCGCTGAAGCCGTCTGAGCAGCCGCCATGGTAGAGCACAACAATAGGGTGTTCCATATATTGGTTATAACGCACTTAGAGTCCACATAAAAGCACAAGAGGCGGCCACTAGGGTCGCCTCCATAAGCCTTTCAGGCAGATGGCCACTATGGCCACACCTACGCAGAAAAGGGAAATATACAGCAGTGTGTTCGGATCGGATGCTTGAAACGAGAGGACAGGCTCTTGATTCATGGCGTTTCTCCCTCTCAGAAAAGCCTAGCATGAAGTGGTGTGTGAATGACACACATGCACAGAGCCCCAAGCATTCGCTTGAGGCTCCTCCGTTTTGTGCGCGATACAGGACTCGAACCTGTGACCCTTCCCACGTCAAGGGAATGCTCTACCAACTGAGCTAACCG
>CAYWWP010000013.1:0-15615 GCA_964462415.1 uncultured Candidatus Saccharibacteria bacterium | reverse complement strand
AATGCCTCACAGCAGAGCGCAACACCGACCGCCACAACCACACCATCAGTTCCTGCAGCGCCTGCTGATGGAGGAAACACGGGAGATGCTTCAACAGGTGGGGAAGTGACTACCCCGGAAGAGAATCCAGCGCAAGATCCAGAAGCGCCGCTCACGAGCGATATCACCGAGACTCCTGCAGCTACTGAAGCTCCGGTCTCAGCTCCCGCTCCCGCTCCAGCCCCAGAAACCTCGAGCCCTTAAGCCGGCATTCATATATAGAGCTATTCTCTACAGCGGGTGGAGTATCCAACCGATAGATTTGCTATCATAAGGGCACGTAGGGATATGTCCGGCACACCTCATACCATATATAGGTACGTAGCAACACTCACTCTAGGGCTCGCTCTCGTGGCAGGGTGGGGGGTTCCGTATACTGCGCATGCGGCAGACACAACAGCACCGCTATACCTCAGCAGTACTCTTTCTCTGGGTTCAACGGGAGAGGAGGTTCGTCTGCTGCAATCTTGGCTGTCTACCAATAAGAAGCTCTATCCAGAGCAAAAGGTGACGGGCACGTATGACGCCGCAACGCGCGATGCGGTCATCCGCTACCAGCAACAGAAGAAACTTATTACCTCAAGGGCGCATGGGGGAGGGCCGGGAGTGGTAGGCGCCATCACGCGCGCAAACCTTAACCGCGAATTCGGAAAGCAGCGTGGTGGCATAGCAGTGGTTGAGGCTGCCTACGGAGATGCGTTGCAGTATAACGGATCCACCTTCGTGCCACTTGTAGAGACAGCATACGCTGCAAACCAGCCGGTCGTTGCAAAAATTGATGCGTGGGTAAATCCTTCTGCAATCGTGGATCGAGATACCGTACTCTTTACACTCGGGAATGGATATGGAGTAGGTATGGCCGCAGGAGGAAAGCTCTATGCGCGGGGCCCAAAGCTTCGAGGAGACACGACCGGAGCGTATCTCGAGAAAGATGTTTGGCGCCATGTGTCTGTAGTGTTCACTAAAAAGTATGCAGTATTTATAGTCGACAATAAAATTGTAGAGACGGTTACACTCACTGCTCCCCGTGTGAGCATCTTTGATAACTTACTCGCAAGTGTAGCGACTCCTTTTGAAAGCGTATTCTCGCCATTCCTATTTTTGCAGTATGCCGGCACCTCTTCGGCAGTCTTGACGGTAGAAACAGGAGCAACACCCACTACCGTGGTGACACGACCTAGTGTCTGGAGTAAGGTGGTTGGGTTTGTGGCAGACACGTTAGTTGAGCCAGTGGCTGAATTAGCGTTTAGAATCACCCCGCATGTAGTGCGAACAATGCCTGTTCTGCAAGAAGCAGAGTCACCAGCAGAAGTTCCTGTAGAGACAGCAAAGCCGGCGGCACAACCTACACTTCCTGCTGCAAGGTCTACTAAGGTCGTAGACGCTCCGAAAGTTGCACCGGCGAAGATTTCAGTACAGACGCCTTCTATCTTCCCAAAACTGCCAAGTATTGTGCCGGCACTTACTACTACAACCACAACCCCGCCAGTAATTCTAGAATCCGTTGGCACAACAACTGGAATAGCTGAAGCTACTACCAGTAAATCTACAACCACAACCACGAGTACCAGAGGAAGTGGTGGAGGCGGTGGCTCACCAAGCCCAAAGACAAATGCTGCACCTGTAATTACCTTGCTTGGTAGTGCCTCAGTATCTATTCCTATAGGCACGGTATATGCCGACTCGGGGGCCACTGCAACCGATGCAGAAGATGGCACGATTAGCTCACGTATCGTGATTGCAGGAGATACTGTCCGCTATGATGTGCCGGGTACCTACACTATTACTTACGATGTAAAAGACTCGGCAGGTAAGGCAGCTACGCGTGTCACGCGTACAGTAACCGTAACTCCACCGCCATCAATTCCCATCAGTCAGCAGACCCCTCGGTACCAGCTTGCAAGCGCGGGGCAGGAGGTTGCCTATACTGTGTCTGACGGTGGTGGAGATGTGCGCATCACGTCGGTTGATATAAAGCCACTGCACGTGTACGTGGGTGACACGCAGACCATGACGGTGGTGGTCTCCTCGGCAAACCCAATCGATACCGTGCAAGCAGTCACAAAGCTCGATACTATCACCCATACACTTGACCTTAAGCCGACAGGAGATGGCAGTACCTACACTGCGTCATGGGTGGTGTATGACACGCACACTCAGGTGTATAACACTGAATTTACCGCAACCACCAGGAGCGGAGCCTCTGCTTCAGTCACTATGGCGTGGTCTGACCCGTGCTCAGGTCTCACGGATGGTAGTAATTCAACACTTTCTGCAAGCTGCTCAGTGTCAGTGGTAGACGGACTTGACGGAGGAAACCTTACCATCCCATCTGGTAAAACGCTTACTCTTAACAGCGGTGCTACATGGGCATTCAACCCGGGTACGAGCATTACTATCACTAAGGGAGGAAGCATTACCAAGGCGGCAGGAGCTACGATTAAGAAGGGGTATCTGTTCTACTCAGGTTCAACGAATGCTACGGCAAGCACGGGTACGAAGTATTTTTCGACCAACTCTACTCAGACAGGGTATGTGCGCGTGAATACGTACGCACAGTCATCGTACTACTCTCAGGGCTACTACGAAGGCTACTACTACGGTGAGGGATACTACTACGGTCAGGGCTATTACCAGGGCTATTACCAAAGCTACTACTATGGCCAAGGATACTATCAAAGCTACTACTATGGCGAAGGGTATTATCAGGGCTACTACTACGGTGAGGGGTATTACTATGGCGAAGGATCCTACCAGGCCTACTACTACGCCGAGGCGTGTTATGGCGGTTGTTACATCAAGTAACGATGGGTCACAAAAGAGATGCGACAGAACGCATCTCTTTTGCATGACTAAAAGCGTTACTTAAGAAGAGAATCAGGATTCTGAGGAGCAAATACAAACACTCCCATACCCATTGCTCCTGGTACTGGGAGTGGGTGAGGGTTGTTGTATTCAGACTGCACCGTCATCACGTCTCCTTTTGAAATAGCAATATCGGTGCGCGCATTTGGTGTGCGCCATGTCCATGCCTCTGGACCGATATGCTGCGGGGTGAATGAACCTATGACTTTACTATTGAGTTGCAGACGTACAGTGCCGCCTCCGTCAGCAGGGTGCGTGTGAGCTCCTATGTATACGAGCGTGCCTGAGGTTGGGAAGATGAAACGACCAGTAGCACCACGATTACCGCTTGGTGTACTGCGCACATACGAAAAAGAGGATGGGGGGACAGTGAAAGAGTCAGTAATGAGTGATAGATCTGTAAGGGGTCCAGAGCAGTACTCCGGATGATCATCTATGAAGATGCGGTAGAGGGCAACCGGTTGGGTGCGGTCGCTCTGTGACGCGCGTTCATATGTCAGCTTAAGACCGAGAGACACATTACGGTACGTCTCTCCAGATCCTCGAGGTGCGTCAGGATTATGGGCCATATTGCGCAAATATATGCGAGTCCCTTTCTTCAAGAAGAATCCGTAGGGTTTCGGTAGATTTAATTCAGTGGCAGTATCTGCACCCACAACCATCAACTGTTCGTGTCGATTTGGACAAATAGGATCCATGCGATCCTGACGGAAGAGAACAATATGGTGAATGACCGAAGTAGGAGCATTATCCACAATTGTCGTAATATCAGTCACCCACATGTCGAACGGAATAATGAAGGTTCCAGAGTTTACGTTCACTCCGTGACCAGGAGAATTAACCGTATCTATGCGAGTGTCGCTTACCTCATGAGTGTGTGGGGTAAGGACCGGTATAGGAGCACTCATGATAGTCACTGCTTCTCGAGTTACGGTGAACGTACCACGGGTACGACGCTCAACATCTGCACTGTGTGTCAACCATATGCCACCTGAGCAGAGGATGATTATAAACGCACCGGTTACCGTAATAACTTTATGGCGCTGCATGTACATTTGTGCCCGGAATTGCAACTTCAAGCAGTTGAGTGTCAGGACCTGTGGTCATCGCTCTAACAGACCCGTATGGATCAACTGCAAATGCTGGAGAGCCATTTGAAGATTGTAGATAATACGTCCTGTTCTCTACTGCATGTACTTTTGCCATTTGAATGGTCTTGTCGAATAGCGCGCGCGAGTGATGGAACCATGCAGGATTCGCACTATTAATAAGAAGTGTTGCGCCATGTTCGCGTACAAGGAAACGGTAGAGTTGCGGAGAAAGCACATCAGAACATATCAACCCGCCAAGCACGTGACCTTTAAATGGAACAGTAACAAGGCCAGAAGGTTCGATGCGCATAGATGGCAGCCGGTCCATGTAGTTGCCAAGGCCATGATCTGGACGGAGCGAGAATACTGCGGTCATGAGATAGGGCATATACTCACCCCCAGGCATGAGGAACATTTTGCGATACTTGCCGAGCTGACCTCCCTGCGCACTTACATAAATAAGAGCGTTTTGCATGCCCTTACCAAATACTTCGTGCTCGCTATGTACTACCACCACATCATCTCGACCAAACGTGTCTTTAAAAAAGCGTTTCTTTGCTTCAAGTGAGGTAAATGTGGGCTCAAGCAATCGTTCCTCAGGAAGCACAATGAGGCTCGCCTTTGGGTATGTGTCATGTGCCTTGCGTACAAGTTCGGTGAATGAAAGTCCTACAGCCTCCGTCTGACCTACTGCAATGTCGGTTTGAATCAACACTACGGACATAGGTGCACCTTTTAAGAGTGGGCGTGGGGCAACAAGTGGTAGTGTAAGACACACTAGTACAAGACATAGGGCGAAGGTCATTGCGGCAGTGCGTTCCTTGCGTGCAAGTAGTAGTGCAGTGAACCCAGCGCCAACTGCTACTGCGGCGTTTAAGGCAGCGACTCCTCCAAAAGCTGCTAATTGGAGTACGTAATGATTCTCGGCGAGTGCATATCCGAGAGACACCGTAGAAAAGTGCGGACCAAGTAGAGAACGCTCCGCATAGGTAAGAAATGAAAAATTCCACATGCGCAGCTCCTCGGTCATAACCCATAGAGGCACGAGTGCCAATGCACGAAGTGGGTGTGCACGAATAAGCCATAGTAAGAGGGTGGCCGGTACTATAGCGAGCCCGAGCACAAGCGCCACCGGCCAGACACTCGCGAATACGAAATAGGTTTGGTTTGGACCGTGCGAAAGTCCTATCCAGTCCAGAGGAAGTGTGTCCCAAAACCACCAGATTCCAGCACACGCGGTTGTAAGTCCAAACACAAGACCGTGGCCAAGTGCCGTTTTCCATGAACGAGCGGACCATACGAGGTATACCCATACACCAAGTGCGAGCGGTGCAAGAAACCAGCACGTAGGGTAGGTAATGGCGCAAGCGGCAGCTCCCGCAGCCCCAAGACTAAGTATCAGGCGATACAGCGTGCTAATCCATGGGATGCTCAGTACGGATTTCATACCTAGTCATTTTACCAGTTGAAGTGGTGGGGGTGGTACCAGGAGCGTTCCGGGCGTAAAATAGACCTATGTTTGCTCGCCTCAAGTCTGCGTTTGTTCGTGACATCGTTCCTGTACTGGTACTGGTGGTAATTCTGCTCGGTATAGGGTTTGGGGGTCAGTGGTACACCAGCCTCACCAGTCCTGACGGTAGAGCGCTTCCCGAGGTCAAGCAGCTTGCGGAGACGAAGTGGTCGTTTCAACAATACTCAGATTACTTTAGGAAGCTGGCAGAAAAGCGTGGTGCAGTTTACGCCTATAAGGTACTCCTGTATGCACCCTTCCCGCCCAACGTAGATTTGCACCTACTCGGACACGTGATAGGAGACATGCTCTACAAGCAGAAGGGGTTGGCGGGTATCAGGGACTGCACACAAGATTTTCGTAATGCGTGCTCGCACTCAGTGGTGATTGGCTATCTGCGAGAGCATGGCGAAGGAGCTTTGCCCGAAATAGTGAAGACGTGTCGTGAAGCTCCTGGAGGAAAAGGGGCATACACCATGTGTTTTCATGGGCTTGGTCATGGCGTGCTTGCGTTCACTGGCTATGACTTTGAGAAGGCAATCAAGATGTGTAAGCTCACCGGCTCAGCGGAATATCACTACCGTGAATATATTGAGTGTGTTGGTGGAGCTACCATGGAGCTCATGGCAGGTGTGCACGACCGCGGTGCGTGGGAGCTGCAGAAGCCAAAATATTTTAAGGATGCAGACCCGCTCTATCCGTGCGATGGTGACATTGTTCCGGATGAGGTAAAACCTATTTGCTATATGCACCTTACTCCGCACCTATTTGAGGTAGCAGGAGGAGATTTGGGCAAGCTTACCAAAGAAATTTTTGGGCCAGCAATGCATTATTGCAGTGCTATACCTAAGGCTCGCGTAGAAGATAGGGATGCATGTTTCGGGGGGTTCGGCAAAGAATTTGTGGTGCTGGCACGAGACCGGGATATCCGCGACATAGGCTCGGCTTCTGCAGAGGCTCTGAAGCCTGTTCGTGCCGCCTGTGCACTGGCACAGGATGATCGTGGAGAAGCGCTGTGTAATGTGAATGCGCTCAACTCGCTCTTCTGGGGCGGGGAAAACAATCCAGACGCAGCTTTCAACTACTGTTCGATAGCAACGGGTGATGCGGCGAACCAGTGTTATATGGATCTTATAGGTAATATCAGGTATTACTTGGGAGGTTCTCGAAAGGGAGAGGAACTTTGTAATCGTATGCCTGTAGCATATCAACCAGCATGTCGAAGTTCTGGTACGCCATAGTGCGATTTCGTATAGCCATACTCGGCATATTTGCCATTGTTGTGTTGCTCACACTGGCGGTGGTGATAGTACTACACATCCGCGCGTCTGAATCACTCGACACGCCTTCGCGAGCACGTAACGAATTCATACATCAGATCCAGAAGGAAGGCGGAGTGCGCGCCTACGCTGCTTTTGTGGAAACATACAGACCACAAGGGTTTGAGATCCAGCATAATGCAGCTCACTTGTTTGGAGAGGCGCTGTACGATGTAGAGCATCTAGGGGGCCTCGCTATCTGTGATCAGACGTTCAACTTTGGGTGTTACCACGGATTTATGTCCAGAGCCATTGCCCGTGAAGGTCTGCCGGTCATTCATAAGCTTGATGGGGTATGTAAATCCGACACCCTTGCACCCATGGCGTGTCAGCATGGTATCGGTCATGGAATCTTGGAATTCCTTGGGCATACAAAGCTTCTTGAAGCGCTCGACGCGTGCAAACTCACTAACCAGGAGGACCCTATTGCCGGGTGCACCTCAGGAGTCTTTATGGAATACAACGTACCACTAGTGACTCGTGAAGATGGCTCAATAGGTGTCGAGTCGCGATCACTCGCTGATGCACATAAACCATTTGATGTGTGTCCGTCTATGCCTGCCCAGTTTAAACAATCCTGCTATCACGAGTTGCCCCAGTGGTGGACACAGGTTCTGACTACCGATATGGGTGATATGGGAAGATTATGTGCAACAGTCGAAGAAGAACAGCTTAAGAATGCGTGTCTTATGGGAGTGTCGAATATTATTCCGAGTCAGGCAGCATACGACGCTCAGACCATTATTTCTATGTGTAACGAGATGCCTACGCCCAAAAGTATCGACGAGTGTCTCGTGGGAGCTGCGTGGGGTCTAGTAAAGAACTTTCATTTGAATGAAGCGGGCACACAGGTATGTAAGACCGCTTCAGCAGGGGTGCGTCACCAATGTCCAATCTAGATATGAATCGCATAAAGATACTATCCATTTTGAAGCAGCCTTATATTCGTCTATTACTTATTGTAGTGACAGGCGTATGTGCGTATGTACTCTACGATAGTGGCACGATAGGCGCTCGTTACTCTGATGCTGATCCTGCATTCAATGCAGGATATTGGAAGTCTCAAATTGCTGCACAGGGTTCAGCCAAGGCATTCGCACTCTTTAAGCAAAAGAACGAATCAGCCCCTTCACAACGGCAACATTTTAGTGCGCATGTCTTTGGCTCGGTGCTTGCAGAGCATGATGGTGTAGAGGGAATTACCTCATGCGACTCGTCATTTGGATTCGGGTGCTACCACGGCTTCTTTTCAAAAATAATTTCAGAAGGAGGAGAGACATACATAAAAAAATTGGACGATGCATGTGTGAAGGTGTATGGGCCATTTGGCACGGGATGCCAGCATGGTATAGGTCACGGTATTTTGGAATATGTAGGATATGAGCGAGTGCAGGATGCGCTTCGCTTGTGTGGGGATACGACGCAGCGTGTACCGCTCCTTGGGTGCACCTCTGGTGTGTTCATGGAGTACTTTACACCTCTTGTCCAAACAGGCGAGCTCCTGTCTCAGGGGCAGCGTGCCTTCGATGAAGCGCGTCCGCAGGCGCCTTGTGATGTGGTTACTGCGCCGTTCAAGGAATCATGCTTCTTTGAGCTCGGACACTCGTATTACACCCGATTTGCTGCTGATCAAAAGAGACTCACTCAGTTATGTGAATCGGTACCAGCGCCCTACAGGTCCTATTGTTACCTAGGACTTGGTGATTTGGCGGGCCCAAGCTCTCATTATCGGGTAGAGCAAGCGATCGCGTTTTGCGATGCTTTTTCAGGTGTGGGGCGTGTGGCGTGTCGAGCAGGTGTTGCATGGAGCTTCTTTGCGAACCCTGCATATCGCTCACAAGGAACCGACATATGTACACTCAATTCTCCTCAAGACACTGTAGAGTGTAAACGCCTCGCAGACTTAACCCTTGGCCAAGCGAATCAATAAGGTATGGTTATACGTATGCGTCCAGAGATAAAGCAGTATTTTGCATTAGCGCTTGTGCTCGTGGGCCTATTAGTCCTGTGTGCTGGTGTGGACATGCTTATGCGTGGCGCATGGCGCATAGATATTTCGTCGTACCTTCCTACCAAGGGCGGGGAATTTGAGCGCTACGCTAACCAGGTCATAGAAACGTGTAAGAAAGAGTCCTACCCGCCAGCGTGTTACGACCGGGAAATACCTAAGCTCATGGATAAGGGCCTCTCCATGGAGGATGCGTTTACGGTAACCAGTCATATACAACAGAAGACCAATGGGTACTTCTTCTGTCACGTACTTGGGCACAATCTCTCCGCAAAGGAAGCTGCCAAAGATCCTTCAAAGTGGACGGAAGTCATTGCGCGCTGTCCCACGGGTATGTGTTCTAACGGATGTCTTCATGGGGCAGCTCAAGAGCGATTCCGTGCCGAGTCGCTCACGCCTGCACAAATAGAAAGTATCTTGCCGCAACTGGCCAATATTTGTGAATCAGGACATGGTCGTTCGTTCACGGGGCTTGAATCAGCGAGCTGCTACCACGCGCTCGGGCATCTCACTATGTACATCACCAATGCAGATATTCGTGCATCTACAAATATTTGTGACCGGATTGCAAAAAAGGGTGAGCGGGACTATACGCAGACGTGTTACGAGGGGGCATATATGCAAATTTTCCAGCCTCTTGAGCCTGAGGACTTTGGGCTCGTAAAGGATATAGCGCCTACCACTGCAAAAGCGGCAGTAGGTTTTTGCAATACATTTAGCGGGGAACGCAGGAATGCGTGTCATCGCGAAAGCTGGCCGCTCTCGCGTGAGGCGCTTATGCAGCCTGCCGGCCTGCAGGCCTTCTGTGCGATGCAGCAAGACCCAGTAGCCGAAGGACGATGCTACAACGCCATGTTCTACATTCTGGTTGCTCAAATGAACTTTGACACCACACGGGTTGTGGGGCTGTGCCAGGGATTGCCGACAGATCGTGAAGCACAATGTTTTGCGAATGCAGCTTCGCGGTTTGTAGAAACTGACTATCGTCTCGCTCCGAAGGCAGCAGGACTCTGTGCCATCGCTGAAGAGAAAGGGGTAGGTGATCGCTGTTATGGTGAGCTTCTATTCTATTCGTCCTACAACTATCATGAGGGCAGCAAGGAATTTGTAAGTCTCTGTAAGGATCTGCCAGAGCCATGGCAAGGTAAGTGCTTGCGCGGAGAGGGTAAAACTATTCGCATGAATCAGGGTACTGCTACAAAATGACGCGTCGATTGGTCTATGTCGTTGGTGGGCTTGCTACAGGTGCTCTCGTTCTGATCGCCGTGTCACTGCTGTGGGGTCAGATCTTTTTGCTCGGAGCTTTTAAGATTCCCATGATTGCTCCCTATGCTGCACATGCTGAAGCAATGCGCATCAGTGTCCTATGTGCGAACGCGAAATATCCAAATCTGTGTTACGACCAGGAAATACCGAAGTTGATGGATGCGGGACTCAGTATGGAAGATGCTTTCAGTGTGACTCGTGCGCTCGTGGCACGGGTTCCATCATATGCCTACTGTCATGTGGTCGCGCATGCACTCGGTACAAAGGAGACCGCAAAAGATCCAGAACGATGGATAGAAGTGAGTGGTAGGTGTCCTACTGATATTTGTGCATACGGATGCTTCCATGGTGTTGTTGAGGGTCGGTTTGCGTCGACAACACTCCCTAAGGTAGAAGTGCCAGCACTGCTTCCGAAGCTACTCTCGGTCTGTCGTAGTGGGGTAGGTGGTACGTATACGCGTTTGGCACAGGATATCTGCGTGCATGGAGTGGGGCACCTCATGATGTTTGCTGCAGGCGGAGATATTCATGACGCACTCAATGCATGTGACGCACTTGCTGATGAAGCACTAAAGACAGATGCTCGTAACCAAGTTCGTAAATTCTGCTACGAGGGAGCATTCATGCAGGTCTATCAGTCGCTTACGCCAGAGGAACAAGCATTGGTGCGATCATATGCGCCGACCACTCCCGAGCAAGCAGATTCGTTTTGTTCTACCTTTGCGGGCGAGCGTAGTGCCGCATGTCATAGAGAAAGTTGGCCACTTATAGTAGAGAGTCTTACCACAGCATCGGGCATTAGAGACTTTTGTGAGACGTCGTCTGACCCGTGGTTTGTCCAGCAGTGTTACAACATGGTATTCCATACAACTACTTCACGTCTCGCCTATGATGCCAAGCGCATCACTTCGCTGTGTGAAGGATTCTCCGACACCCGCATGGCTCAATGCTTTGCGCATAGTGCCAGCACGTTTGTGTATACCGACACCCGCATGTATCCAGAGGCCCTGAACATATGCGCTATAGCTGATAAACATGGCGCAGGAGAGCGGTGCTACAGGGAGCTCATGTTTTTTTCTACGTACGCATACCAGAAGGGAAGTAATCTATTTGCCTCGTTTTGTAAGGCTTTCCCAAAGCCATGGAACACTGCGTGCGAGCGTGGTGATGGTGAGTCGCTTCCGTCTAATTATATAGACGCGTAATATGGGGAGCATGGGTAACTTCCGATCTCTTTTGTCTCATCTGCGCACTAAGCGTGGCGTGCGGGTACTACTCATTCTGGGAGCGCTCGCTCTGGTAACGTGGTATGTCTGCTTTGTGTATGTGCCTCCGCGGACCATTATCGAGCGGGATGATGGGTTTCATCCGCGCGTACTTACAGTCTCTGCGGGAGAGACCATTACCTTTAAGAACGCACGCACGAAATTCTTTTGGCCAGCATCAGATTTCCATCCGACCCACACGCTCTATCCATCTTTTGATGCGAAGGAGCCTCTTAAGAGTGGGGCAACGTATTCTTTTACCTTCACAGAACCAGGGGTATATCCCTTCCACGATCATCTCGCGGCATATATGTTCGGCGTTATTCGTGTCGCGAATGAGAATGGTGAAGTTCCAGACACCTGTGCTCAAGACGGATCATTCAATTGCTGGATGAAGAGAATCTACCTTATCCTTGCGGAGAGAGGGGTGGATGCCGCGTATGATGAAGTCGCAAAGCTTTATAACGCCGAGCCGGATTTTCCCGCAACATGTCATTACATTGCACATAACATTGGTCTGGCAAGTTTTCAGCTCTATCGTAATGACATGAAGCGGTTGCTGTCGCCACAGGCGACTGTCTGTGCAGCAGGCTTCTACCATGGGTTCATGGAAGGGTATCTTGGGGGCTCGGGAAGCCCTCAAGAAGCGGGAAAGATGTGTGACGCTATTGGCAAGAAATTAGGAAAAGTCTCTCCAGAAGCTCGCTTGCAATGCTTCCACGGTATTGGGCATGGTGCTATCGAGACATCAATCGCGACGCTTGGTACTGCAGACATACACGAAATGCTCGCGAATGCAGTACATATGTGCGAGGCCGCCTCGGCGGGAGAGCAAGAACGGTATCGCTGTGTATCAGGGGCGTACAATGGCATTGATAACTTCTTCATTGGTGAACAATACGGCCTTTCTCTAGCAAAGTCTGATGTGCGTGAACTATGTCGCGTGCAGCCAGACGTATATAAGGAAGCCTGTTATGGCGAGTTGAATGCAATTGCTCGCGATATTGCAAAAGAGGATATGCCAAAGGCAATTCGATACATACTAGAGATTAAGGACACGGCATACATAGCGAAGTCTGTAGAATACGTCGCAGGTATATATGGTATTCAGTACGCAACTACGAAGAGTTTGTATGAGTTTGCTCAGGCGTGTGAGGCAGCAGGTCCAGACTATCTTGTCTCGTGTCATCGCGGAGCTATACGCGGACTATATGAACACGGTGTCCCGAATAAAGAATATGAGCGTGTGTACGCATACTGTGATTCTGGATACTTCGGCTCAGTAGATCGTACGAAGTGCTATCAGGAGGCGCTCGGTCAATTAACCTCCCAATATGGGACACGATTGTTTGCGCAGGCTTGCGAAGCGGCCCCGGCAGACATGCGCCAATACTGCAAATAAGCAGTATTTTGCTCCACACACGAAGTGGTACACTACGTGCATATGGTAAAGAAACTGATTGTGGCACTGCTGGCGCTTGCGCTTGTGGGTGGCGGTATAGTGTACGGCCTTCATGTAAAGCGGTCTCAAGACATCGCCAAGTTACCTAAGACGGGTACTGTGGCGCACGGAGTAGTGAACGGTTCTCCAGAAGGCGCGACTATTATTACCCTTACTAAAGATGGCTTTAAGCCAAGTGAAGTCAGTATTACGAAGGGAACTACCATCCTATTTAAAACCACTACCGGCAACCTCTATTGGCCTGCCTCAAATCTTCATCCCTCGCATCTCATCTATCCAGAGTTTGATCCTCAAGAACCAATATCTCCATCAGATACCTGGAGCTATACGTTTGAGAAGGCAGGAGAGTGGAAGTTCCACGATCATCTTTCGCCGTATTTTACCGGCACGATTACCGTTACTGAGTAGCTATGCGTACAATCATTTCTGCGGGCGCAAGTAGTCTTCTTCTGTCTCTATTACTTGCAGTACCAGTCTATGCCCACGTGAATGGTGTGTCGTATGAAAAAACGAAAGACGGCTATCAAATAGATGCAGGATACGGCGCCCCAGCTCCATCGGTAGGCGAATCGCTGCTTATGGACTTCAGGCTTCGAAAGGAAGGGAAGGATGTAGATTTCACGGATACCTGGGTAAAGGTCACTGCGGACAACGGCAGTGTGGTGTTTGCAAGTGGTATTCACAATGCAGAATTTGGCGGGCCACGTATGAGCTATGTGTTTCCTCGTGAGGGTAAATACACGATTTCGATGCGCTTTGAGAATAAGGGCGAAACCCTGGTAGAAGATTCGTTTCCTATCACCGTGCTGCCTGCTACAGGAACCGGTATCCTGCTCTTTGGCATAGATATTACCCCATATCTCATCTTGCTTGTGGGTATAGCATTAGGGGTAATAGCGGCACTTCTTCCGGGGATTATTCGGGGTCCAAAGGTACATACATAAGCTTGGTATACTTTGAGCGCATGACCAGATTAGCCGCTCCCTACAGCACTACGTACCTGCGAGATGTGGGGTTTCCGCTACTCATGCTTCTTATGAGTGTGTGGGTGCCGTTCCCGCTCATTGTCATACTTTTTATCGTCTCAGGCCATGCACATTTTGCTATGGCGTATTGGTATCGGTATCGAGGAGGAAAAATGGACGCTCGATACGTGATTGTGGCTCTAATCTTAGCAGTGGCAGCAGTCGTGTATTTCATGGCGAGTGGTGAAGCATTGCCGTTACTGCTGGGAATTGGAATTTTATTTTCTGCACACTTTGCTCATGATGAGATTATGCTCCATGGCGAGCAACGGTCACCTGCGAATCTGATAGCGGTAGCAGGCTTTAGTCTTTACTTTGCCGTACTTGTAGGAACATATGCATTTCCGCAATTAGCTAGCTATGCGCCGTATGCTCCTCTTATTCCACTTGCAGCGTTTGCGTTACGTCTATGTGTGCATCGTGGCAGTCCATCCCGTACCGAATGGTATCTCTGGTTTGTGGAGGCAATTGTCGGTGTAGTAATGATGGTGACTGGTAACCCAAGCAGTGCTCTTGCGGCGATTGTGCTGCTGCACGTAGCAAATTGGTATGTGGGGTACGATAGTAGACTCGTCGGAAATAAAGTGCGTCGTGTCAGGTATTGGACTGAGGTAATGGTGTGGTTGCTAGTTATAGGTTTGTTGTTTGCTGTCTATGCATATACCCATAGTCACATACTCGAGTTGCTCTTTAGAGTGCGCTATTACTACGCGTGGGCTATTGCGCACATCGTGCTCTCGTATATAGCTTCGCTGCCTCGTGTAGGGAGTAGAGTAGGTGTGGTCACATAAGTATGGGACGAAGACGTATAGCAGGACTAGTAGTAGCACTTATCCTCGTAGGTATTGCTGGGTGGTATGGGTACACCCACATGCATTCACGTGGTGGTGTTAGCTCTGTAAAGCCTGCGGAGCAAGAGCAATCTGTGCCACCTCTGAGTCAGAAGTACCGTAACGAATCACTGCGACTCTCATTTTCGTATCCAGAAGGGTATACCGTGCGCGAGGTGGGTGGAAAAGAAGGGGGAACTATTTTGATAGAGAACTCCACGGATTCACATCGCGGTATTCAAATCGCAGTCTCCCCATACACGGACAGAGACACTACTATCACTGCAGAGCGCGTGATGAACGATATACCTGATATGCAGGTGGATGATGCTCAACAAGTTAACCTCGGCGTAGCAGGGGAGGGTGTTGCCTTTAAGAGTGATAACGAGGACTTTGGAGGTGACTCACGCGAAGCGTGGTTTATCGTTGCGGGCCACTTGTATCAAATTAGTACATACGCAGAGTATGATGAGGTACTAAAGGCTATTATGGGTACGTGGAGTTTCTTTTAAATATGCGTATCGTCACACTCTTATTGTTGCTCCTGCTGTTTTTTCCGCACGTATCTGTCGCGGCAACACTCAATCGTCCAGGGAATAGTCTTGGCATGTCTATCTATTGGCCACTAGACGAAGGTACGGGCACACGCGCTCTCGACAAGAGTGGTAATAGAAACGATGCTACTTTGGTGAACACGCCGACATGGGTGAGTGGTAAATATGGAAAGGCTTTGCAGTTTGATGGACTCACTTCCTATATTACAAAAGCTTCAGCTAACAATTTACCAACATCTGCAGTAACTGTATCTGCATGGGTAAAAATAAATGCACATGCTAACTGGTATGACCTTGTAAAGAATAACTGGGGAACGACTGACGCAAATGCTCCATGGAATCTTTTTTCGGATTCGTCGGGTCGAATAAACTTCGGTATTT
>CAYWWP010000012.1:0-17138 GCA_964462415.1 uncultured Candidatus Saccharibacteria bacterium | reverse complement strand
CTGGCTTTTTTGTGATTACACTGTATAATATGCGTATGTCAAAAGACCTCTGGGTGACCCTCGGTGCACTGGCAGGAATCATTGCGTTTGTGCTGTTGTTCGGCACGATTGACCCGTTTGCGCGCCCTACGAGCGCGCCTACGAGCGATATTCCACTTGGCTCCTTTGATGGCTCGGGTGCGTTTGCTGATAGTCTCACCAAGGCACAGCTCGCCTCCCCTGCTGCAGCCACCGGCTCCACCAGCACCAAGGCCAGCACCACCCCAGACGCAAGCGCCACTACCCCACCCGGGCTCGCCCTTGCGCTCGGTGACTTGCGCGACTCGCTCGTGAATATCGTGTGTGCTGCACGCGATGGCTCGGTGCGCTCAGTCTCAGGATCTGGAGTGATTATCTCTAAGGATGGTCTTATTCTCACCAATTCCCACATTGCCCAGCTCTTCTTGCTCAAGAACTACCCAAATAAGAACAACGTCGTCTGCGTAGTGCGCAATGGAAACCCTGCTCGCACCGCCTACTACGCAGATATTGCCTATATCTCAAACAGCTGGATGACGCGTAACCCACGCACGCTCGTACTCCAGAACCCGACCGGCACCGGCCAGGATGACTTCGCCGTACTTGCTATTACGGCAAGCGCTACCGATGCCGCACTTCCTACCGTATTTCCGTATGTTCCGCTTACCAAGGACGAGCCATACGATAATCAGCCTGTAGCTATTGGCTCATATGGCGCGCAGACACTCACTGCAACCCAGATAAAGAACGCACTCTACCCAAGCCTCGTATTTGCAAAGGTAAAGGAGCGCTACACCTTTGAGCAGACTACCGTGGATGTGCTTTCGCTTGGTGGCAGCGTAGTAGCGCAGCACGGCTCCTCTGGCGGTGGCGCCGTAAACCAAAAGGGCGAGCTTATCGCACTCATCACTACCAGCACCACCGAGGGCGCGCTTGTAGACCGTGACCTGCATGCAATTACTATCGGACACATCCGTCGCAGCTTCCTTGCAGATACCGGCACCACCTTTGACAGCTTCCTCACCTCAAACACTCCAGGAGGTCTCGTAACTGCCTTTAAGGACCAAGCGACCACTCTCGCCACCACGCTTACCAAGGCACTCTCAAGCAAATAACAAAAAAGCCCCGAATGGGGCTCTTTTGTTATTACGATGGTCGGGGTGCGCGCCGAGAACATCTTGAGCGTAGCGATTAGATGTTCCAAGTACCCTTGGGGTAGAGAATTGCTTATGCTCACACGCACTGACGGTCTCCTGGATGAAACCTAACTTCGTATTATGGTCGGGGTGCGGAGAATTGAACTCCGTCATCTACTTCCCAAAAGTAGCGTACTACCGGTATACGACACCCCGTGAGTGAGGCAAACAATGAACGCATGCGCAGCATATGTTCATTGTTTCGCCGAACGAACGGGACGTACCGGTGCAAGCAACCGGTACACCCTCGGACGGACAGAATTGTTACAAATGACTGTGTTTTGCACAAGACACTTGGTTCAACCCTGGCTGTATTGCATCCTACCAGATTTATAGAATTTGTGGGAGGTGTGCCACATGGGCGCCCGCATCCCGTGCCCGAAGCCATACTAGGAGCCCGTCCACCTGCCAGTCCCCTTCCCATCCAATCTCCGCCACGTACCACTCCCCCGTGCGGGCTACACGCCGTATTTTCTCGCTATGCAGGTTGCTTCCAGGATCAAATGCGCGCACTTCTCCGGGCCTTGGAAGCTCATTCACAAGCCGTGTCTTCACTTCCACAATGTGAAGAACATTGCCCTTTTGCGCCACAATGTCGAGCTCACCGGTCTTTCGAGCCACATTACGCGCGCGAATACGGTATCCCTGCCGCTTCAAGTACATAACGGCCACATCTTCCCCACATGTCCCCACCCGTTCTTTAGGCCATTTTGAGATATTGGGCATAACTCTGTGGATAGTGTGTATAAGTCGCCCAAATAAGAAACCTAAGTTTTAAGCCATTTCTATAGAATGTCCCTTTTCCTTACGGTCATTATGGCTGTCTCTTATCCCCACTACCCCCAACGTTATCCACAGTTGTCCCCAATGGGTGTGGGACAGCGTCGCATACGCGAGACTTTAAGGAGAATCGCCCGCGAGTCGACTCCTCTTCGTCACTAATGAGAGAATCGGTCACAGATAATTTTCTGCTGAAAATTTCCGCGACCCCGCCTCGGCGCCTACGCGCCTCCGGCCTTCGATTCTCCACGCATGGCGGCCCCGCGCCATGCTCTATCCGCACCTCATTAAATGAACAAAGCCCCTTTCGGGGCATTTGTTCATTATTCGGTGCGGATAGGGAGAATCGAACTCCCGACTGATCCTTGGCAAGGATCCGTTTTACCACTAAACCATATCCGCTTCAGAGACGAGCATACCACAAGGCATACCCAGAAGGCCAGTCCTAGACGGCGTACTCTGTGGGATTCACAGAGATATTCTTGGTGGTTTTGCCGGCGTAGAGAATCTGCTTGGGGAGCGCGCGCAGGTTATAGACCGAGGCCATAGAAAAGCCATACGCACCGGCAATACCAATAGCTAGAATGTCCCCTATTTGAGGCGTCACCATACGGCGGGCTCGCGCGAGAATATCGCCGGACTCGCAGACATTGCCAGCAATCGTGAGCAATTTGCGCGGACCGCGCGCACGAGAAAGGTTCTCGATAGGATGGTATGCGTCGTACATAGCCGGCCGTATCAGCTGATTAAAGCCCGAATTTACCCCCACAAAGAGGTGTTTCTCGGTGGACTTGATATCTGTGACCTCTACGAGCAATGTGCCCGCTTCTGCGACAATATAGCGCCCCGGCTCAAAGGAGAATGCCACGCGGTATCCGCGGCGCTTGTAGTACTCCTTCATGAGCGCCGTGGCACGCTTGCCGAGCGTTTCAAGCGGAAGTGGTTTTTGTCCCGGCTCGTATGGAATACCAAATCCCCCACCAAAATCTATGTGCATGAGATCGGGAAACCCATCAGCCGTAGCAAGGAGTGTGGTCATGGCACGCTCAAACACCTTAATATCGAGGACATTTGACCCGATGTGCTGCTGCAATCCGGTGATGGTGAGGCCGTATTTGCGTGCAATGCGCTTAGCTTGAGGAATATCGCGCAGACTAATGCCGAATTTGCTGTCTGGCCCCCCGGTAATCACGTGCGCGTGGTGCCCGGCGCCAATACCCTGATTTAGTCGTAGTGAAACCTCTTTCCCGAGCTTGCGCGTGCCCCACACCGTCAGCTGGTGGAGCGAGTCGAGGTGTACACGCACTCCGGCGCGCGCAGCGCGCACCAACTCCTTTTCGGTGAGGTTAGAACAGGTAAAGCTGATGCGCTCCGACGCAAACCCAAGCGACTGTGCGAGCATAAGCTCTCCAATACTCACTGCCTCCACCCCACAGCCAGCTGCCTTGATGATTTTTAAGATAGCGGGATTTGCATTCGCCTTTATCGCGTAGTGGATAGCCGCGTCCGGAACATGCCGACGCAACCTCTTACACGCACGCTCAATCTGCACCGCGTCATACGCATATACGGGCGTTCCAAAAGAGCGCGCGATTGCCAAGAGACGCTTTTTCTCAGCAGGAATGAGCTTTGCCATGTGCTCCCGCCAGGACTCGAACCTGGAACGACGGTTCCGAAGACCGTTGTGATATCCATTTCACCACAGGAGCGAAGTGAGGTGAAAAGAATGCATGCGAAGCATATATTCTTTTCAACCGAACGAAGCTCATGTACCCCTGCGAGCGATAGCGAGCAATGGGGTACAGGAGCTGTGCTAAGCGCACCCCTCAATACTACGTCACCTATAGGAGATTGGCGAACGTCATACTAGTATTTTGGGCATGGAATTCCCTATCCCGCTTGAAGTTCGCACAGTAACGAAAGCACTCCGAGACGCTGGGTATGAAGCATACCTCGTAGGAGGCTGTGTACGCGATTTGATGCTGGGTCGCACTCCCAAGGACTGGGACGTTACTACCGACGCCACCCCGGAGACCATTCAGCACATTTTCCTCGACTCATTCTACGAGAACGACTTTGGCACGGTAGGCGTAAAGACCGGAAGCGAGGATCCGCGTCTCGCGATTGTGGAAGTAACTCCCTACCGCACTGAAAGCGAATACACCGACAAGCGCCGTCCAGACGCCGTTACCTTTGGGGATAACCTTGAGGATGATTTGGCGCGCCGCGACTTCACCATCAACGCTATTGCCCTTGATGACGCTAAGGGACAACTTGTGGACCCATATAAAGGACAAAAGGACATAGAACGCCGTGTATTAAAGACAGTCGGCGTTCCAAGCGAGCGCTTCGAAGAGGATGCGCTGCGCCTTATGCGCGCTGTCCGATTGGTAGCAGAGCTTGATTTTGCCCTCGATGCGGACGCCGCGGCTGCTATTCAGGAAAAGGCCGGAAACCTCAAGCATATTTCTCGCGAGCGTATTCGTGATGAGTTTGTACGCATCCTGAACTCAAAGCAGCCAATGATGGCCATCGTGCTCGCTCAGCAGCTCGGCATTCTCACCTACATTGCGCCAGACCTTACGCGCGGTATTGGCGTAGACCAGAACCAGGCTCACAGCTATGACGTATTTGGGCATCTCCTACGCGCCCTACAGCACGCTGCAGACAAAGATTGGAGCTTTGAGGTGCGCCTCGCTGCCCTATTCCACGACGTATCAAAGCCGGAAACCCGCCGATGGTCTGACGAAAAGCGAGATTGGACCTTCCATGGTCATGAGGTTGTGGGTGGAAAAGTGACCAAAAAGGCCCTCGAGGACCTCCGCTTTTCACGGGAAACAATCGAAAAGGTGACCAAATTGGTCCGTTGGCACATGTTTTTCTCCGATCCAGACCAGATTACCCTTTCGGCGGTGCGCCGCATGATCCGTAATGTAGGCGAAGAAAACATCTGGGATCTCCTCAATTTGCGCATTTGTGACCGTATTGGCACCGGTCGCCCTAAGGAGCAGCCGTTTCGCTTCCGTAAGTACAAGGCAATGGTTGAGGAGGCACTCCGTGACCCTATCTCAGTTGCCATGCTCAAAACGGATGGCTCACATATCATGCAGAAGTTTGCGATTGCTCCCGGTCCTCGCATAGGCTGGACGCTCAATGCCCTACTAGAAGAAGTGCTCGAGGATCCTAAAAAGAACACAGAAGATTACCTGGACCTCCGTACCGAGGTGCTACTCACCCTACCTGAAGCAGACCTTAAGGAGTTGGGAGATGCGGGTAAGAAAAAGCGAGAGGAACGCGAGGAGGAAGAATTGCAGAAGATCCTCAATAAGCACCACGTCTGCTAGTTTTCACGCGAAACACCGCTTCGCAAAGCCCTAAAATCAGGAAAACGGCCTATATAGGCCGTTTTTCGTGTTTTTGTACCTGTTCCACGTGAAATGGGCAGGCATGAGAAAGCCGCCCTAGATTGAAGAGTCAAAAGGAGCGGGGGCTGTTTTGGGGACTCTCCATGGATGATGGCGGGCGGCTTTTTCAGTATAAATTTGCGTCTTTTTCACGTGTAACGGCTCCCTATACGGCTGGACCCAGTCTTATGTAGAGGAGATACGCTCCTAGATCGTTGGACGGCCAGGGAATACGCGGAAATGCACGCTTAATGATGGGAAGGAACTATCAAAGAACAATCTTCTCCAAGGTGTCCTTTAAATTCGGCGTAGGGCGGACAACCTCGGTCTAAAAGCAATGATATATCCTGGATATTTTATGTAAAGGACAAATTGGGGATAAGTCTGGGTATAACGGGGATAACGTCCTTTATAAATGTCTTTTATGGCGTACTTACAGCGTAATTGAAATGGGGCAGTGGTCAGACCCCATGATATCCATGTGGATTTCTGCCTTCTTCACCTTGGGGATAAGTGCTTTAGACACGAAGATATAGTCGATTCTCCAGCCCACATTGCGTGCTCGGGCCTGTCCCCAGTGACTCCACCAGCTATAGTGGCCATTCCCCTTGGTGAAGTGCCTGAATGTGTCTACAAAGCCTGCAGCGAGGATATTGTCTATGCCTTCGCGTTCTTCCTTGGTAAATCCCTTTACGCCTTCATTTTCCTTAGGGCGCGCAAGATCGTCTGCCGTATGCGCAACGTTCAAATCGCCGCAGAAAATAACGGGTTTTTCGCTTTCTAGCTGTTTCATGTACTCAAGAAACGCTGGATCCCAGTGTTTATGGCGGAGCGCTAGGCGAGAGAGGTCGTCTTTGGCATTTGGGGTATATACCGACACCACAAAGAATTCGCCCATATCTGCAGTAATTACGCGGCCTTCTTCGGTTGGGTCTCCATACCCGTCATCGGTGAGGCCATGTTTCTCTGCAATATCCTCTGGAATACCGAACCGCACGTCCTCAGGCATCTGTTTCGTGAAAATTGCCGTGCCACTATAGCCCTTCTTCTTCGCGGAACACCAGTATTCCTCGTACTCAGGCAAATCAAGCTCGGACTGGTGTTGCTCGGCCTTGGTTTCCTGAAGACAAATGATGTCTGGCTTCACTTCGTTGAGGAAGGGAAGGAAGAGTTCCTTGCGGTGCACTGCACGAATGCCGTTTACGTTCCATGAAACGATTTTCATAGCTCTATTCTATCAGCCCTCTCGAACCTGCACGCATCAGTATCCGTATAAATATAGCGATGTCGGTAAAGGACATTTGTGTGGAACAGCACTCACAAAAATAAAAAGACACCCCTCCCAGGTTGGGGGAGGGGTGTCTCGGACATTAAAGACAGTAGCGGAACCGTACTACATGCGTTCTACGCGCGTAGCGTAGGGTCCTTTACGGCTCTCTGTCCGTGTACACTGCACCGTGTCTCCAATGCGCAGCTCCGAAAACGGCCCGTTTGCTAGCGCATCTGCGTGAAAGAAGAGATCTTCTCCTGACGCCTCGATGCGTATGAAACCTGAGTTGCGTTCCCCGAGCGTTGCGATGATTCCTTTGGTCATAGACGTGAGCAGGTGAGTGTGAGTAATACGAAAGCGCCCAGTAGGGCGCTTTCTGTAGCTTAGGCGCGGCTAACGTTTACCGCGTTTGGTCCCTTAGGGCTCTGGCCTACCTCGAAGGTAACCTCATCACCCTTGCGGAGATCATCAAAGCGAACGTTAGTAAGCTCGTTTGAGTGGAAGAAAAGGTCCTTTGAACCCTCTACCTTAATAAAGCCGAAACCCTTTTCGTTGAGTCCCGTAATGATGCCTGTCTGCATATACGATGTCTATTGTGCCCCTAGTAACCTCAAGAGCGAGTGGATGGGAGAGTGGAGGCTTGCGCATCCTCGCTCAAGCACTGCGATTGAATACCTTAAATTTACAATATATAGGAATGAATGTCAATTTTCCTTGCTTCTGGAATGAAAGCGCTTGTGTACTTCTCGCAGATGCGCATCGGTAACGTGGGTGTATATCTGTGTCGTGTTAATAGACGCGTGTCCCAGCAGAGCCTGCACCGAACGAATATCTGCACCGTTTGAAAGCAGGTCAGTGGCAAATACGTGGCGCAGGGTATGGGGTGTTACCTTGCTCGTAATACCTGCACGCGCCGCATACTTCTTGATATGGCGCTGGATGTCGCGCGGGGTAATGCGATGGAGACTCTCGGCACGCCCGTCCACAAAGAGTGCTTCTCTCATGTCCTTACGCTCCTTTAGGTACCGGCGCACGGCCTCCTTACTTGCTTCAGAGAGAAACACCACACGCACCTTATCGCCCTTTCCGCGCACAGAGAGCTCATCACGAGAGAGGTCTATATCTACATTAAGTGAACATAACTCCGACACACGCAGACCGGTAGAGAAGAGAAGCTCCAAAATGGCGTGATCACGGAGTGCCGCGCGGCGCTTGCCCTCGTGCTCCTCCTTTGCATAGGCCTCAAGCGGCGCCTTCATGAGGCGCTCCAGTTCGGCATTAGTGATGAGATCGAGGTGGCGCTCAGGTACCTTAGCGAGCTCAATGCGCTCCGGAGACAACCCCTCGACGCCACGCTTACGCAAATATTTAAGGAACGCACGCAGCGCAATCAGGTAGTAGTTCTGGGTACGGCGCTTCATGGAGTCACGGCCCGTGCCTGGCTGACGATTAAGCCACAATCTGAACTCGCGCACATTTTGTTCTGTTATGTCGCTTAACTGCTGTATGTGCATCTGATCGAAGTAGCGCGTCAGGTAGTGGTCATAGTTCTCAACCGTCTTCACGGCGCGCCCGCGCTCGATTTCGATGTACTCCAGAAACTCGCGTTTCATCTGATGCGCATCCATATATAGGTAGTATAAACCGTCTCTGGGAGGGGAAGTGGGACCCTCCGCCCCTCACTAGGAAACACTTGCGCTTTTTATCAAGGTGTGGTAAGGTACGTTCAATGCTTACGAAACGCGTAAAGACGGCCGTCATCAAGGATGCGGCTCGCCACGAGAAGGACACCGGCTCAGCCGAGGTTCAGGTTGCTATCCTCACTCGCAAGATCGAGGATCTTACCAATCACCTCAAGAAGAACAAGAAGGACTTCCACAGTCGCCGTGGTCTTCTCCAGATGGTTGCAGACCGCCGTGCACATCTTCGTTACCTCGAGAAGAATGACAAGCGCCACTACTCGGCAATTGTTAAGAAGCTCGGTCTCAAGAAGTAAGGAATAGCGCGACCTTCAGGGGTCGCGTCTTCCGTTGTGTGCGTTTTTCACGAGAACACTCGCAAGCAGTGGTACCATGAGGATACGTCCTCTGACGTACCGTTTTTACATACCTTTTATATAACGCCGTACATACTATGCCGGTAATCAAACACCCGGCGCAGCGCGTAGGAGTATTTATTGATACTCAGAATCTCTACCACAGCGCCAAACACCTTTATAAGTCACGCGTAAACTTCGCAAACGTACTCCAAGAGGCAGTAGGAGACCGTGTCCTCGTGCGCGCCATCGCATACGTTATCTCCACCGAAAATGGTGACGAAAAGAACTTCTTTGAAGCACTCACCAAGATCGGCATCGAGACTAAGGTAAAAGACCTTCAGGTATTCTCTGATGGTGCCAAAAAGGCAGACTGGGACGTGGGCCTTGCAATAGATGCTGTAAAGCTCGCCCCAAAGCTCGATACGGTCATTCTCGCGACAGGAGATGGAGACTTCGTGCCACTTATTGAATATTTGGACATGAACGAAGGCTGTCAGGTGGAAGTGATTTCGTTTGGCAAATCTTCTTCTCAGAAACTAAAGGAAGCAGCACACGCATTCACTGATATGTGTGACAATCCGAAAAAGTTCATCATTGGTTCCCGTGGCTAACACAAACCCCGAGCATATGCTCGGGGTTTGTGTACTACGCACATAGACAGGGAAGAGAGCGGGTATACTAAGTGGAGCATCATGGCTGATGATCTTAACAACCCGAAAGGGAGCGCATCAGACGCGTCTACGGGAGCGACAGACATGTCGCAGTATATTCGCACGTATGCGAAGGATGTCGCAGCGCTTACTGGAAAGGGAAATGTGGGCGCCATTCCTACACCAAAACCGAACAAGAAAGCAAAACCTGCCGCCGCGCCCGTTGCAGCACCTCAAAGAGAGGTGACAGACGGCGTTGAATTCGACGCAACCGAGCAGCCGTTCTTTGAGCGCACCGAGCCTAAGTCTGCTGAAATGAACTATGGCCCCATTGATCTTGGCACCAAGGCCGAGGCAGATGCGATTGTCGAACAGTCGCGCCCAAGCAACGTGCCAGTGCCGGCAACCATGCAAAGCGCGAGCATGATACCGCCGCAAGCACCCGCAGCTCCCACAGAAGACAAGGAAAGTATCCTTGCGCGCTTGCGCACCAAGGTGGGCACCTATACTCCTCCTCAACCAACCCCGGCAGTTGAAGCAACTCCTGAACCTATACCTGCTCCAGAACCGGTTTCGTACACGCCACCTGCGCCCGTTACACCAGTACCCGCACCGGAGATTTCTGCACCACGTGAGACACCCATACCTGCTCCTCAGTATCGAGAGCCTATTCCTGAGGCTGATGTTCGTACCCCTATTGCTGAACCCATCGCTGTGCCAGCAGCAGCACGACCACAGCCAGTAATCCCTGCACCAGCAACTCCTGGTGACGACAGGTTTCATTCGTATGCTACTGATTTTGGAAGCCAGGTAGCAACTCAGGCCGCAACACCATTTGCCGTGATAGCGGCAGAGCAGGACAGGGCGACACCACGCCCTGTAGCGCAGTCTGCACCACGCAAGACTCCTGTGCTCGCCATCGCACTTGGCGTGGTACTACTTTTTGCTGCAGCCGGCGGCTCATATGCGACATACATCTATATCGCTTCGCGCCATGTGGTGCCTACCATCACCACAAAGGTACCTTCGTTGGTGTTTGCTGATCAAACAAAGAAATTGAACGGTAATGGCGCGGCACTCATGCAGGAACTGGCAGACGCTGCGAGTGAGCCCCTAGTAACGGGGAATGTGCTCGTGACGTATATCGCCCAGGAACCAACCGGCGAGCCTGGCGTTATTGCTGGTGCTCCTGCACCAGGCGGCGCGCTCATTAAGGCGCTTACTCTTTCGGCGCCAGATATCCTGCTACGCAATATTGGGGAAGCAAGTACGGTAGGCATCACCCACCAAGGCAGCGAGACTCGCGCATTCTTTATCTTGCGTGTCTCGTCATACGAGCGCACCTTTGCTGGCATGCTCACCTGGGAGCCGCTTATGGCACGCGATCTTGCGGCACTCTATCCACTGTATCCAGCCGACACGGTTGAGAGCACACCTGTTCCGCTCGACACCACCGGCACCTCCACTACAAGCACTGCAAAGAAGGCAGTGGCCACCAGCACGCTTCCCGCCACACCTATTCCAGCTGCTTCCCGCATTCGTTTTGAAGACGCCATTGTCTCTAACCGAGACGTACGTGTACTGCGCGACACCACCGGTCGCTCACTTATTCTGTATGGCTACGCAGACAAGGAGACGCTCATTATTGCCCGAGATGAAGCAGCCTTTAGTGCGCTTATCACCCGCTTGAGCAGCCAGAGTCAGTAGAGACGTGCTAGAGTGTCCCCATGGATACCGCACCGTTTAAAGCAACATTAGAAGCAGAGAAATCAACACTTGAGGCACAGCTAGCTACCGTTGGCCGTCGCAATCCTTCAAACCCAAATGATTGGGAGCCTGTACCACAGGCAACGGGACTTGAGTCAGATGTTCTCGACACTGCCGAACAAATTGAAGGATTTGAAGATAACACAGCCATTTTGAAGGATCTTGAAATCCGCTATAACGAAGTGCTTGCTGCGCTTGCACGTATTGAAGAGGGAACCTATGGCACGTGTGAAGTCGGTGGGGAAGCTATCAGCGAGGCACGTCTTGAAGCCAACCCGGCCGCAACGACATGTGTTGAACACGCATAACCACACACTATGAACGAAACCCTTACTGCTCGTGCCGCTCTTTCGTTTGGATGGGAGACCTTTAAGAAGCGTCCGTGGTTTTTTGTGGGCGCATTTGCCGTAGTGATGCTCGCAAGCATTGCAGTAAACATTGCCGGTAGCATTGTAGGTAGCATCCTCGGTGAACATGCAAAAGACATTCTCGATCCACTCGTATCGTGGACCGTGAACATCTTTGCCGGAATCGGATTCACCATGCTCTACTTGAGCGCGCATGATGCAATCGCACAGACCACCCTTGGAACACTCTGGTACCCGAAGCCATTCTGGCGCTATTTGGGGCTTAGCATCGTGATGACCGTAGCGCTTATTCTTGGTTTCTTGGCGCTTATTATTCCGGGTATCATTCTTGCGCTTGCGTTCTCATTTGCTGCTCCACTCGTGGTCGAGAAGGACCTAGGTCCCATTGAGGCCCTGAAGGAGAGTATGCGCCTCACGAAGGGTCATCGTTGGATGTTGTTGCGTCTTGCGCTCCTTTCTGTGCTCGTAAATATTCTTGGACTCTGTGCGCTTATCGTAGGTGTGCTCGCAACTGCTCCAGTGACTGCTCTTGCATTCATTCATGCATACCGAGTGCTTAGTGGTACTTCTGCTAACAGCAGCACTACCGAAGAGGCTGCACCAACACTTCCAACGGAAGCTGTCGCGTAACATACGTACTCCGCAAAATCGCTGCATGTGTACATGCAGCGATTTTTGTTTTTGAGGTCGTAGTATACCTGTATGCACATAGTCTCAGAAGAGACAGGTGAGGGGACACCCGAGCACATACGTGGGTATGCGTCCTTGCTTGCCGCACAGCCTGTAGGCGCACATGCCGAGATAGTCACGATTGAGACTGATCTCACACGCGGACTGCATTCATTCTCTATCGTAGGACTTCCTGATAAGGCGGTAGAGGAAGCTCGTGACAGAATTGCCGCAGCAATACGACACAGCGGATTCACGTCACCCAAATCAGAAAACAAGCGCATAGTACTCGCACTTTCTCCTGCAGACTTAAAGAAGGAGGGCTCTCACTATGACGTGCCGCTTGCGCTATGCTACCTTGCCGCCGCGGGCCACCTCACGCTTCCGGAGGAGCCTGCACTCTATTTAGGAGAGCTTGGTCTTGATGGCACCGTACGCGCGGTTCGAGGCGTGCTTCCGCAGCTTGTTCGAGCACAGCGGGAAGGGGTGCTGTCAGTATTCGTCCCCGAAGGAAATGTGCCTGAGGCGCTCCTTGCTCACGAACTCACGGTATACAGCGTTCGCACACTACAGGAGCTGGTAGATCATGTAACCGGTAAGACCATACTTACTCCCGTATCACGGGCGTCTGTGTCGTATGCGTCACCTCCTGCACTCGTTGATATGAGTGATATTCGCGGACAGGAGAGCGCAAAGCGCGCCCTTACTATAGCTGCGGCAGGGCGACACAACATTGTGTTCTATGGTCCTCCCGGAACAGGAAAGACCATGCTTGCTCGAGCGCTAGCCGGCATACTTCCGCCACTGACCGATACGGAGCGTCTTGAGGTGACTGCCATTCACTCAACCGCAGGCGCGCTACGAGACGGAGAAGTAGTACACCATCCGCCATTTCGAGCTCCACACCATACTATTTCGCACACAGCGATTGTAGGCGGTGGTGCGTATCCGCGTGCGGGCGAAGTAACACTTGCTCACAAAGGCGTGCTGTTTCTCGACGAATTTGCTGAGTTTGAAGCACGTACACTCGAAGCACTGCGTCAGCCGCTTGAAGATAGGGTGGTAACCGTCTCACGCGCTCGTGCCTCCATTACATTTCCTGCAGACTGCATGCTTGTGGCCGCAATGAATCCTGCAGACACCCTTACTGCTGATGCTGAAGTGGCGGTGCGCCAAGCCCTAAAACAAGCACGGAAGATATCGCGCCCAATTGCGGACCGATTAGATATATGGGTAGAAGTCCCGCACATTCCCCACGAGACACTGCTCACCCTAGATTCAGGAACACCTTCGGAAGTAGTCAGAGGTCATGTGGCACAGGCACGCACACGCGCACAGGAACGCGGATATGAGAATGCGCGCATACCCGCACGACTACTTGAGGACACCACCCTTGTATCTGAAGAAGCCCGCACGGCACTCGTGCAGGCTGCAAGTAAGCTCGACTTATCTCCGCGCGCATACCATCGCACGTTGCGCGTCGCACGCACCATCGCTGACCTTGAAGACGCTACAAGTGTCGTACCTGCACATATATTTGAGGCGTTGCAGTATCGACCCCGAGGATTATTTGGCTTTTCTTAAAACACCTCGCACATGCGAGGTGTTTTAGTTTGCGAATGGATTACGAGCACCGCGTACCTCAAAGTGGAGGTGGTAGCCGGTTGCCTTTCCAGTGTTACCCACAGTGCCGATAGGTTGTCCCTGACTTACTGACTGACCTACGGACACACTGTCTGACGTGAGGTGGCCATAGAGTGTCTGCGTACCATCGCCATGGTCAATAACTACGTAATTACCGTATCCGCCATTCCATCCACCAACACGAGACACGATGACGGTACCGCCTGCAGCTGCATAGATTGGCGTACCCTTTGGTGCAGCTATGTCTACACCATTCCATCCGTGAATACCCTGAGAAAGGTGTCCGGCAGGAAGTGGGTTGATGAGATCCTCTGAGCGTGAGGTGTCACCCACTGCACGAACAGCTCCCATGCTGCCACCTGTCTTAATGGTAGTCTTGGTTCCTGTAGACGCGGGCTTCGTGGTTGCAATTGCTGCGGCAGTCATTTCGCCTCCTGGAATGATGAGTGCAGTACCAATAATGAGTTGCTCGTTATTCTCAAGTCCGTTATATGAAGCGATATCTGCAGCATCGGCATCGAACTTCTTGGCGATAGAGGCGAGTGTCTCACCCTTAGTCACGGTGTGGCGTACGCCTGACACGGGAAGAATAACCAGCGTCATACCTGGCTTGATAGCACTCTTACGAGTAAGGCTGTTTGCCCAGAGAATAGTATCGACTGAAACCCCATGATCAGCAGCAATTGCTGAGATGGAGTCGCCTGGCTGTACGGTATAGCTCGTGATAGACCCGCCCGTTACTGCGTGCTCAGCACTCGGGACAGTGCCATCTACACCGGCGTTTGCGATAAGCGCCGCGCCTTCGCTGGTTGAAATATCAGAAATGCCCCCTTCTGGAGAAGGGTCAGGGTTAGTAGCTGACTCCAGCATATCTATGCTGCTGTCATGCACAATTGGGGCTGCGCCGGCTGGCTCGGCGGCTTTAAGTACGGTAAATGGCCAGAATGCCCCTGCGGTCTGCGGGTAAACGGTGATTCCTACGCCAAGGAGGAGGCTTGCGGCAATTAACGCGCCAGGAATCCAGTATGCATCCGAACCTGATTTCTTTGCGGAAGGGTTCGAAGGGTCGTTATGGGACAAAATAGGGGAACAGAGGGATATCTACCGATCTTCCGTGTACAAAAATGGCTTATGTACGCCATTTCTTGAATTCAGCCGTAACAGTCAACTGGGACAGTATAGCTCGCAGGAAGGGGAGGTCAAATCGCATTGTGAATTTCCTGTGGAGAGCGGGTTATCGGGTATAGTGGCTAGATGCAGTACCTCGATGGCTTGAACGATGCTCAGCGGGAGGCCGTTCTGGCCACCGATGGCCCTATTTCTGTGCTTGCGGGAGCAGGCAGCGGCAAAACGCGCGTGCTCACGACCCGCATTTATCACCTCATTCGCGAGGGCGTGCCACCAAGTAGGATTTTGGCAGTTACCTTCACCAACAAGGCCGCCCGCGAAATGCGCGAGCGGTTGGGTCACATTCTTCATGGAGGAGAATTGCCGACAGTAGTGACGTTCCATGGACTTGGTCGTGTGCTTCTTGAGAAGTACGGAAACCGTATGGGTGTTCCGCGTCACTTTGCTATTTTTGATCGCGATGATTCTGAGCGAGCTATCAAAGAAGCGCTTAAGGCACTCGATGTAGACCCTAAGGAAGTGCCACCTCGGGGAATTCTCGGACGTATCAGTAAAGCAAAGGGTGACGGCATGAACGCAAGCGAGTTTAAGGCAAAACACGGCACAGACAGCTTCCGTTCCCGCATTGTTGCCGATGTGTGGGTGCGCTATGAGGACGCACTCAAGCGCGAAAAGTCCCTTGATTTCGATGATTTGATAGCACTTCCTGCACGCATGCTGCGCGAGCATGCTGATATTCGCCTTGACGCCGAGCAACTCTACTCACACATTCACGTAGATGAGTACCAAGACACCAATAGTCTGCAGGGTGACTTGGCTAATATGCTTGCACGAGCGCACAAGAATCTCTTTGTGGTGGGAGACATTGATCAGACTATCTATACATGGCGTGGCGCGACTATTGAGAACCTGCTCGCCTTTGATGAGACCTACCCGGGCGCGCGGACCATTATCCTCGCGCACAACTATCGCTCGACTAAGACTATTGTTGAAGCAGCCAATCGCATCATTGAGAAGAATCGCAATCGCAAAGAAAAGATTGCGGTTACTGATAATCCTGAAGGAGATCCAATTCGTCTCCATGTATCCAATACTGCTGACGGAGAAGCGCGCTGGATAGCTGAGGAAGCTCGGCACCAAATTATTAACGGTGTGCCACCGGAAGAAATTGCGGTGCTCTATCGCACTAACTTCCAGTCGCGTGGTATAGAAGAAGCGTTTTTGCGCGCTCGTATCCCGTATAAGCTTCTAGGTACGCGGTATTTGGACCGTAAGGAAGTAAAGGATGTACTTGCATGGGTACGTCTTGCGCTTGAGCCTACGCGCGAGACAGACCGCATTCGCGCAGCTCAGTCTCCATCGCGCGGGATTGGCAAGGTAACGCTCGGCAAGATGACTGCTGGTCAAGAAGAAGCGTTCAAGCCTGCAGAGCGCGCGAAAGTAGACGCATTTAATGCAATCGTTGCTAGCTTACACGAGGCAGCTCAAACTATGCCTGCTTCGGAGTTTGTGCGCTTGGTGATAGAAAAGAGTGGACTTGAAGCTGCGCTCCAAAAGGGCGGGGAAGAGGATCAGGAACGCCTGGAGAACGCCAAGGAACTCGCGACCCTGGCCAGTCGGTACGACAGCACACCCGGTGTTGAAGGTATTAATAATTTCCTTGCTGACACAGCGCTCGCGGGTGATCAAGACGAACTCGACCGTGAAAACGGAAAGGCTGGCGTAACCCTTATGACCGTGCACGCAGCAAAGGGTCTTGAGTTCGATACGGTGTTTGTCACCGGTCTTGAAGAAGGACTATTCCCACACCAGGGCATGGGAGATGAGGACAAGCGCGATGAGGAAGAGGAGCGACGTCTCTTCTACGTGGCGGTTACGCGTGCACGCAAGCGCTTGATTCTCACGCTTGCGCGTGTGCGTCGCATCTATGGTACTGATTACTTATCAGAGCCATCAAATTTCCTGCATGATATTGATCAGCACCTACTGCAGTACGAAGAAGGGGACGAGCATGAGAGGATAATTGAGTAGGTATGTTTGCCAAGAAATCCCTCGGTCAGAATTTCCTCATGCATGCGCAGACTGCAGCACGCATTGCTGACGCTGCAGAACTTACGCCAGAGAGCACCGTGCTCGAGATTGGGCCCGGCACCGGCATGCTCACTAAGGAACTGCTTGCGCGCGCAGGGCACGTCATCGCGATAGA
>CAYWWP010000011.1:0-18060 GCA_964462415.1 uncultured Candidatus Saccharibacteria bacterium | reverse complement strand
CACCACAGATTTCTGGGAATTCAAAAACTAGTCCTAAAGATTTCTTCCTCTGGCTCGGTGGTATTATCGCGCTCTACGGCAGCGTCACCTCATTCCTCGCACTTATTTTTGCCTACATAAATTACGCGTATCCTGATCAGCTCGCGAGCTACGCAGACCCATATGGAGGCGCAGTGCGTTTTTCAATGGCAGCACTCATCGTGCTCGTGCCTACTACGGTGGTACTGTTCCGTCTCATTCGCGGCACGATTACTGCTGAGCCCGGCAAGGCTCAGATTTGGGTTCGCCGTTGGGCACTTGTACTGACGCTATTCATTGCGACAGTCACTATCCTTATAGATTTGATAACGCTCGTGAACACGTTCCTCGGGGGCGAGATTACCATGCGTTTTGTACTTAAGGTCGCTGTGGTACTGCTTGTAGCACTCGGAGTCTTCCTGCATTTCCTTGCGGACCTTAAGGGGTACTGGCTTACGCAAACGAAGCGCGCAAACATGGTAGGTATCGCGGTGCTGGTAGTGTCGATTGCTGCGGTCGTATCAGGATTTGTAGTCTTTGGTTCTCCAACACATGTGCGCATGCTCAAGCTCGATGCACAGAAGGTGCAGGATCTTCAGATGCTTCAGAGCCAGGTTGTCACGCACTGGCAGCAAAAGCACGCACTTCCGGCAACGCTTGCAGCTACGGTGGATAGCCTTGGCGGATACACGATTCCTCGCGACCCGCAGTCAGGTACTGAATACCGCTACGAAGTAGCCGGTCCACTCTCGTTCAAGCTCTGCGCTACCTTCAATGAGCCAACTCCGGTGACTGACGGACAGGGCGGATACGCACGCGCCACATCATACCCAAGCACAGCTGGCGAAGATTCTTGGTATCACGCTTCTGGTGAGGTGTGCTTCACGCGCACCATTGATCCTGATCGCTATCCGCCTATGAAGGCAGATGTGGTAGGAAAGCCTGTTCAGTAGTACGAGTATGGCCCGCGAACGATTCGATCATCACGCAATTGAAACTGAGCAGCAGAAAATCTGGGAAGACCGCAACCTATATGCGGTAGATCTAGCAGACACCTCCAAGGACCCGTACTACTTGCTGTTTGAGTTTCCGTATCCATCAGGTGATCTCCACATAGGTCACTGGTACGCGTTTGCACTTACCGATATCTTTGCGCGCTTCAAGCGTGCTGAGGGTAAGCAGGTGCTTTTCCCAATAGGTTTTGATGCATTTGGTCTTCCGGCAGAGAACGCCGCTATGAAGCATGGTGTGGATCCTGCTGACTGGACCTACAAGAACATGGATCGTATGCGTGCACAGATTCGCTCTATGGGAACGAGCGTGGACTGGAGCAAAGAAGTAGTTACCTGTGATCCTGAGTACTATAAGTGGACCCAGTGGCTGTTTGCCAAACTATTTGAGCAGGGCCTCGCAGAGCGCCGCAATGCTGCGGTGAAGTGGTGTCCCAAGGACCAGACCGTGCTCGCTAACGAGCAGGTGATAGATGGTACCTGCGAGCGCTGTGGTACAGAAGTAGAAGAGAAACATCTCACGCAGTGGTTCCTTAAGATTACGGATTACGCCAAGCGCCTGCTCACGGATCTTGATCCGCTGCCATGGCGTGAAGAGATAAAGGAAGCGCAGCGCGCATGGATAGGCGAGAGCGAGGGGGCTACGCTTACATTTGCGCTCGCTGGTCGAGAGGAGAGTATCTCGGTATTCACCACGCGTGCAGACACTGTATTTGGCGCGACCTATGTCGTGCTTGCACCAGAGCATCCCCTTGTCGACAGTCTCAAAGATGTCTTCACCAATGGCGACGCGGTAGACGCCTACCGCAAGCAGACCTCGCTCAAGACTGAGCGCGAGCGTTCTGAGAACAAGGAGAAGACGGGTGTGCAGCTTGAGGGCATCATGGCAATCAACCCAGCTACGAAGGAGGAGATTCCTGTCTTCATCGCTGACTACGTACTCGCAAGCTACGGTACCGGTGCGGTTATGGCAGTACCTGCTCATGACGAGCGAGATTTTGAGTTTGCACAAAAGATGCATCTGCCACGCACGGTTGTGGTAGCGGGGGGTGCAGATGGTGAGTGTTACGGCGGTGACGGAGTGCTTATAGATTCAGGTGCGTTTACTGGCCGCAATAACCGAGAAGCACTTAAGGATATTGTGGCGTTCGCGGGCGGCGAGCTTACGACCAATTTCCGCTTGCGTGATTGGCTTGTCTCGCGCCAGCGCTACTGGGGTTGTCCGATTCCGGTAGTGTATGACCCAGAAGGAAATGCGCACTTGGTTCCAGCAGAGCATTTACCATGGAAGTTGCCGACCGATGTCGACTTTGCGCCAAACGGTAGTTCGCCACTTTCGTCTTCCAAAGAGCTTAAGGAGCGCGTGACGCGCATCTTTGGTGAAGGATGGACTCCTGAGTACGACACACTCGATACATTTGTGGATTCCTCGTGGTACTACCTCCGCTACCTTGCACCGACTGAAGAGCATGCATTTTCAGATAGCGCACTCATGAAGCGTTGGCTTCCCGTGAATCGCTACTCAGGAGGCAGTGAGCATACGACGATGCACCTCTTGTATGCGCGCTTCTTCCATAAGGCACTGTTTGATATGGCACTGGTACCGACACCAGAACCATTTTACGAACGCTTCAATCGTGGACTCATCATGGGTCCGGATGGACAGAAAATGTCCAAGTCGAAGGGAAATGTAGTGAACCCTGATGAATTTGTGGCTAAGTACGGATCAGATGCCGTGCGCATGTATCTCGCATTCATCGGTCCATACAATGAACCGGGCAGCTACCCATGGAATCTTGATGGTGTAGAGGCAATGCGCCGATTCCTTGATCGCGTGTATACCCTCAAAGAGCGCGTAGAAGATGTGGTGGTGAGCGAATCTCTCGCGATAGAGCTTGCTCGCGCAAATGCAAAGGTCGCAGAGGATACTGAGCGCTTCAAGATGAATACGGCGATATCAGGACTCATGGTACTGGTGCGTGCACTCGAGGAAGAGGACGTAGTACCGCTTGCTGCGTTCAAGGAGCTCCTCGTGTTCATGGCACCCTATGCGCCACACCTTGCGGATCATCTCTGGCAGGAAGTGCAGGGCGGAGGAAGCGTGCATGAAGCACTCTGGCCAGCGCGCCGTGAAATTGTGCAGACGTCAGTGACGGTAGTCGTGCAGGTTAATGGCAAAAAACGTGGTGAAATCACGATTGCACCAGACGCCACGGAGACCGATGCACTTCTTGCCGCTCGTGCTATCCCGGCTATTGAAGCTGCGCTCGGTCACATACCTCCTGTGCGAACCATCTATGTCCCAGGCCGTATTTTGAACCTGGTGGCGGCGAGCCAGGGGTAGCCAGGGAGGACACATATTTGACGCATTTGCAGGTATCTGGTATAAGAATACAACAAACATATGGCAAAAGCTGTGGCAAAATCAACAAAAAAGACGGGTGCCAAGAAGGCAGTCGCAACGCTCTCGTTCGACTCTTCAGCGCTCATTAAGAAGCTCCTTGCGGAGGTTCCTGAGCGCGCACGCGAGGTACTCTCACTTCGTTTTGGTCTTGGTACGTCGAGCGAGCGCCAGACACTTGAAGCAATTGGTGAGCGCTGGGGTATCACCCGCGAGCGTGTGCGCCAGATTGAGGCTTCAGGTATTGAGACTGTTCGTGCATCTGCATCATTCAAGGCTTCCACAGCTGCCTTCGATGAGCTTGCTGCATACATTGAAGGACAGGGCTCAATCGTCCCAGAGGATGTCCTCCTTGACGGTCTTGCGTCTGATGAGAAGAGTAAGAACCGTTTCCGCTTCCTCCTTGTAGTAGGCAGTCAGTTCTTCCGTGAGCGCGAGACTGATGACTTCTACGCGCGCTGGCATGTAGATCAGAAGACAGCTGGTCTTGTGCACGAGGCACTTACCCGCCTCTACACATCACTCGATGACGCTGAAGTACTCACTGAAGGCGACATCATTAACCGCTTCCTCGAAGAGCTTAAGGAGGTGAATGAGGCGTACCAGAACGAGGAGATTCTTAAGCGTTGGCTCTCAATTTCAAAGACCATTTCTAAGAATCCACTTTCTGAGTGGGGTAAGTCACACGCGCCATCTATCCGCACGAAGGGTATCCGCGATTACGCATACCTCGTCATCAAGCAGAAGGGCGAGCCAATGCACTTTGCTGACGTAGCAAAGCAGATTGTGACCCTCTTCGGTAAGAAGGCACATGTAGCTACCACGCATAACGAACTCATCAAGGATTCTCGTTTCGTACTCGTGGGTCGCGGACTCTACGCACTTGCTGAGTGGGGCTTCCAGCCAGGAGTGGTACGCGATGTGATTCGCGAGGCACTTGCTGACAAGCCGCTTACGCGTGACGAGGTCATCGATGCTGTAAAGAAAGTGCGCTACGTAAAGGACAATACTATTCTTGTAAACCTTGGTGACACGCGCTATTTCAAGCGCCAGAAGGACGGCACCTACGTGGCAGTCTAACGAGCGGCTATAGTGGCTACACACAACGCGCGGGGCAAACGCCCCGCGCGTTGTCCGTTCATTGGTATACTTGCGGTATGTCAGGAGGAGGACACGGAGGCGGCGGACTTCCCGGATTGCATGCGATAGAGCACTGGATTCATGCATCTTGGGATAATGGCGGTACCGCCATTACTGCGCGCGCGATTATCATCGGCATGGCCACCGCTATCGTGGCGTTCTTCGTCATGTCTCCAGCGCAGAGTCTGCGTAATTTCGAGTTCCTCTTTTTCATCAGTCCTATCTGGATACCGCTCGTGCTCACTAAGTTTGCGTGGGTGCGCTGGGTGCAGTTCCGTCGTCGCGTATTCAATGCAAAACAGAAATACATTCTCCTAGAGATACGCATGCCTCGAGACACACGCAAATCTCCGATTGCGATGGAGACCATTTTCTCGACCCTCCACTTAGCTCCGGGCGAATCTAACTGGTACAAGAAGTACTGGAATGGCGGTGTGCGCCCATGGTGGTCATTTGAAATAGTGTCGCTTGGTGGCCGTGTGCATTTCTTCGTGTGGACACGCGAAGTGTATCGCCGCACCATCGAGACTGCCTTTTACTCGCACTATCCGGGTGTAGAGATAGTGGAAGCAACCGACTACAGCTTGCTTACTGATCCGGCGCATGCGCCGATGAAGGGGTTCGCGTGTGAGTTTGTGCACACTAAGGATGAGGACGTCTATCCTATAAAGACGTATGTAGACTACGGACTCGATAAGCAACCAATGCCAAAGCCAGAAGAAGTAACTGATCCTATGGCACATATTATCGAGACTCTCGGCTCTATTGGTCCTAAGGAACAGCTATGGCTGCAGTTCATCATTCGCGTCTCCAAGGGGGAGAAGTATGGTGGCAAGGTAAATGCAGCTGGAAAGCCATATACCTGGAAGGATGAAGCAAAGGAACAGATCGAGAAGATTCGCGCTGCTTCAGTGCGCAAGCAAAAGCGTGTAGACCCAGTCACCGGTGCCACCATCGAGACCGATGGGTTCCCGAATCCTACCAAGGGCGAGCAAGAGCTTATCAATGCCATTGAGCGCAACGTATCAAAGGTGCCATTTGATGTGGGTATTCGCGCCATTTACATGGGAGAAGGAGATGCGTTCCATGGCTCGATGCCAGGCTCGCTGGGTAACATATTCAAGCCATTCAATTCAGAGACCGGCAACGGTCTAAAGTGGACACGCTGGTCAATCGCGTTCAATGACTACCCATGGGAAGACCCACATGGACACCACCATGACCATGCCATTCACTCGGTGACTGACTTCTACCGTCGTCGTGCGTATTACCACGAGCCATACATTGGTCCATGGATTGTAATGAGTAGCGAAGAGCTCGCTTCTATCTACCACGTACCAAGCAAGTCGGTTACTACACCAACCCTTCCACGTATTCAGTCTGCTACAGGAGAAGCTCCATCAAATCTCCCGGTCTAAGGTGCAGCACGGTGCGCTTAGTGGTATACCAAACATATGGATTCATTGCGGGGCAAGCGAATATTTGTTGGTCTCTCAGGCGGTGTTGATTCTGCGGTGTCCGCAGCACTCCTCAAGGACGCGGGTGCTGAGGTTATTGGGGTGTTTATAAAGGGCTGGTATCCACCCGGCATGCCGTGTACCTGGGCTGAGGACAGGCGCGATGCTATGCGAGCGGCTGCGCATCTGCAGATACCATTTCATACGCTTGATGCATCAGTAGAGTACAAGCAGGGAGTCATAGACTACTTGCTTCATGAGTATGCAGAGGGTCGCACACCGAACCCTGACATCATGTGCAATCGCGAGGTGAAGTTCGGTGCGTTCTGGCGATTTGCGCAGGCACACGGCGCCGACTACATCGCCACAGGGCATTATGCACGCGCAATAGATGGCGCAGTGTACCGAGGTATAGACATAAGCAAGGATCAGAGCTACTTCCTGTGGGCAGTACCCAAGGAAGCACTAGCGCGCACACTCTTTCCTGTTGGTGGTATGGAGAAGTCAGCCACACGCGCGCTTGCGCAGAAGTACGGTATCCCGCTGGCAGCAAAGAAAGATAGTCAGGGTATCTGTTTCCTTGGGTCTATTTCGGTGGATGATTTCTTGCGAGCAGAAATTGGCGCAACTCCGGGTACTGCACTTACCGAGGATGGTGTCGTGCTTGGCACTCACGAGGGCGCGGTGCTCGCAACACTTGGCGAGCGTGTATCGCTTACCGATGCTCCGCCAGGACCATGGTATGTGGTCAAAAAGCTTATGCAGACTAATGAGCTTGTCGTGTCCCACACGCTCCCTACAGTACATGCAGGAGCTATTCACCTAAGCCAGGTAAACCTGCTTGATACTGTTGCGGCTGATGCGCCAATAGACGCGCAATACCGCTATCACGGCCCTATAATTTCTGGATCGTTTACGAGCGAAGGGGTGTTTACACCACTCGCGGATCTACCAGAACCCATCGCTCCCGGACAGTCACTTGCGTTATACCAGGGCGACAGACTCCTTGGAGGTGGTATCATCGGGTAAATGACACCCGAAATAATCAAGGCAGACGGTACGGTAGAGCCCTTTGACGGTTCTAAGCTCGAAGAGTCGCTCATGCGTGCAGGCGCCACTCAGCCTACTGCTGAACGCATTCGCCTCACCATTCAGGCCTCAATGGGTCCCTCGGTGCAGTCGCATGATATTTATCGTCGTGCGTTTCAGATGCTCCGCCATCACAGCCGTCCTTCGGCAGCGCGCTACAGCTTGCGCCGCGCACTCTTTGAACTCGGTCCTACCGGCCACCCGTTTGAAGATTTCGTAGCAGAACTCTTCCGTGCTGAAGGATGGACGGTAGAAGACCGCAAACTCATTCCAGGTAAATGCGTCACCCACGAGGTAGATGTGTTTGCGACTCGCGGAAACGAGCGCTTGGGAGCAGAACTTAAGTATCACAACGATCCAGGATTTAAGACCGATGTGAAAATAGCGCTCTACGTGAAGAGCCGTTTTGATGATATTTGGCAGTGTGATCCTAAGGCGCAGACCTGCCCTGTAGATCGCGGCATGCTCATCACCAATACCAAGTTCACGAAGGATGCGATTCAATATGCTACGTGTGCAGGACTTGAACTTTTGGGATGGACGTTTCCGCACGAGGGAAATCTCTATGACCGCATCGTAGCAACCGGACTCTATCCGGTGACCGCACTCACACTCCTCAAGAAAGCAGAGAAGCGTCTACTTATAGATAAGGGTGTGGTTACCTGTGCGCAGGTACGCGCACATCGTGAGGTATTGCGTGAGCTAGGTATTACTCCTGAGCGCATGGGTGCGATTCTTGCGGAGGCGGGAGCGCTTTGTGCTAACCAGAAAGACTAGCTATGGCTGATTTTGTTAAGAAATACAATCCTGATAGAAACCGCGACTGGAACTATGGCGGCAGCAAGTGGCGTCTCTCACGTTCTAAGATTGAACTCTTTGTGGAGTGTCCGCGCTGTTTCTATCTCGATAACAAGCTCGGTACCGCACGCCCTCGTGGTCCTGAGTTCACCCTCAACAAAGCAGTAGACCAACTTTTCAAGAAAGAGTTTGATGTGCATCGCGCAAACGGTACCGCACATCCGCTCATGACTACCTACGGGATAGACGCTGTGCCATTTGAACACCCTCAAATGGATACCTGGCGCGAGAACTTTGAGGGTGTTGAGTGGAAGGATCCTGAGACTGGCTTCACTATTTCAGGCGCAGTAGACGATATTTGGATGACACCAGAAAAGGAACTCATTGTGGTTGATTACAAATCCACGAGTAAGCCAGGCACCATCAAGGAGATGGGTGACTCGAGCTGGGACGCGCAGTATCGCCGACAGATGGGCGTGTACCAGTGGCTTCTCCGAAAGAACGGGTTTGCCGTTTCTACGCGCGGATACTTTGTGTATGCAAACGCCGACGCAGACAAGAAGGCATTTGACGGAAAGCTTGAATTTGAGGTGACGGTGGTTCCTTGCGATGGCGAAACTGACTGGATAGAGGACACATTGCCGCAGATTAAGCAGGTACTTGAGAGTGATGTATTTCCAGCATCAGGAAAGGGATGCGAGTTTTGTGCGTACCGCGAAGCAGCAGGTAAGAAGCTGCTCGCTATTCACCAGAAGCAGAAGGCAAAGAAGTAGCTATGTTTGCGAAAGATTTTGCAGAGCAAGTGCGAGAGGCAGTGCGCCAAATTCCGAAAGGCGAGACGCGCAGCTATGGCGAAGTAGCTGCAGCTATTGGTCGCCCGGGAGCGGCACGCGCGGTGGGTACGGTGATGAAGAATAACTACGACCCTACGGTCCCGTGTCATCGCGTAGTGAAGGCAGGAGGTAAGCCTGGTGCCTACAATCGCGGAGGCGAGGAAAGGAAGCGCGAACTGCTGCGCGCTGAGGGTGTCGACATCTAGCGTATGAGTGTGCAGATGGAAGCATCCTGGAAAGAGGTGCTCAAGGAAGAGTTTGAGAAGCCCTACTTCAAGGAGCTCACTGATTTTGTGAAAGCAGAGTATGCGAAGCAGACCGTGTACCCGCACCCGAAGCATATATTTCGCGCGTTTGAACTCACTCCATTCAATGAAGTCAAAGTAGTCATACTAGGTCAGGATCCGTACCACGGCCCGCGCCAAGCACATGGCCTCTCGTTCTCAGTCACTGAAGGAGTGCGCAACCCGCCTTCGCTCCAGAATATTTTTAAAGAAATACGTAGCGACGTGGGTATTGAGCCGCAGGTAGAGAATGGGGATCTCACGCGCTGGGCCAGTCAGGGTGTGCTCTTACTCAACGCTACACTCACCGTGCGTGCAAACACTGCTGGCTCTCACCAGGGAAAGGGCTGGGAGCAATTTACTGATGCGGTGATACAGGCACTTTCTGACAAGCGAGAGCACCTCGTATTTATACTCTGGGGCAACTACGCACGTGCAAAGGGCGCACACATAGACCGCACCAAACACTACGTGATTGAGTCTCCGCATCCGTCGCCATTTTCTGCGAACAATGGTTTCTTTGGGAGCAAACCTTTTAGTAAGACGAATGCGTATTTGACTGAACACGGACAGTCACCAATAGAATGGATCTAAACACAAAAGCCCCGTTTGGGGCCTTTGTGTTACCACACCATCTCGCGGTCTTTCGGTGCTCTGAACATTTGGTCTCCGGTGCGTACACCAAATGCATCGTAGAACGGTTCGAAGTTTGAGAGTGGACCATTGATACGGAACTTTCCTGGAGAATGGGGGTCATTCAGCACCTGGAACTTTTCAAACTCAGGACGAACGTTCTCGCGCTCAAAGAGCGCAAAGCCGATGCAGAAGCGCTGCTCAGGCGTGAAGCCATCAATATCCTTGCGGCCACTACGCTCAAGCTCCAATTGGTATGCGTCATACGCAATAGAGAGTCCGCCAAGGTCAGCGATATTCTCACCGAGCGTGAGCTTGCCGTTTACATGCACTCCATCAGCTACCGTGTACTCGTTGAACTGCTCTTCTACGCGCTTGCCCTTCGCCTCAAAGCGCTTCTTGTCTTCTGGGGTCCACCAGGTCTTGAGGTTACCTTCGTGATCGAACTTAGCACCCTGATCATCAAAACCATGAGTGATCTCATGACCAATCACCGCACCAATACAGCCATAGTTAAGTGCTGCATCATTGCTGAGCCCGAAGAATGGTGGCTGCAAAATAGCAGCAGGGAACACGATGTCGTTTAGGTTTGGGGCAAAGTACGCATTCACGGTCTGCGGGTACATAAACCACTCACCGCGATCAATAGGACCCTTAAGCTTCTTCATAGCGCGCTTGTGCTCGAATTCATTTGAGCGCATGACGTTGCCGACATAGTCCTTTGCGTCTACCTCAAGACCCTTATAGCTCTTCCACTTATCTGGGTACCCAATCTTGCGCGTGAGTGCACGCAGCTTTACCAGAGCCTTCTTCTTCGTACTTGGCCCCATCCATTCAAGCGAATTGATGCGTGCCTCGTACGCGGTGAAGAGATCATCCACAATCGCATTCATCTTCTCCTTTGCTTCAGGTGGGAAATGCTTCTTCACATATATCTGACCCAAAAGCTCGCCCACATGACCATTCACGACACTAGTAACTCTGCGCCATAGCGGCTTCATGACCTTCGTACCCATAAGGGTGGTGCCATAGAAGGAGAACACATGCTTCACAAAGCGCTCAGAGAGAAGCGATGAGAAGTCATTCACCAAGTGCCACTCCAAGTAGTTCTTAGCATCCTCAAGGGGAAGCGCAGCAAAGAGCTTGGTAGCCGTCTCAATGTACTGAGGCTGCATGACGATGAGATCCGTCACGTGTGCAGCACTGGTACGCGTGAGGTACTGATCCCATCCAAACTTGGACGCTAGTTTCTTGAGGCGAATGATAGTGTGCGGGTGATAGGTCTTCTCAGCATCACGTGCATCTTCTTTTTTCATGAACGCACGTGCAAGAGCAGTTTCAAACGCAAAGAACGCCATAGTGTCGCGTGCTGCCTGGTCCTTGTCGCGACCGATAAGCAGGAAGAGTCCTTCTACATAGCGAACATAGGCATCGCGCACCCGCACTGACTCTGCATCATCCTTAAGGTAGTACTCACGGTCTGGCATACCGATACCGTCCTGGAAGAGGTGGAGCGCATAGCGATCACTTTGCTTAGCATCCTGATCAATACCCGCACCAAAGAGCACGCCCACACCCTGGCGATGGAGCTTGGCAATCACTTTCTCGAGTGCAGCATGATCTTTAGCGCGTGCTATTTCATCGCGCAGTTCGGCAAGGGGCTTCAGGTCGAGCTTATTACGCAGCTCCATGTTCATACCGGAGCGATAGAAGTCGCGCACCAGCTTTTCTGGAGAACCAGTAGCAAGGCGTGGCGCCCTATCAAGCTCGGTGAGAATCGCACGCAGCTTCTTGTCTGCATCAAAGCGAAGCTTGATGAACGTACCCCAGCGTGATTCCTCTTTAGGAATCGGATTGGCGAGCATCCAACGCTCATTCACATACCGATAAAAGTCATCTTGCGGCCGAATCGTCGGCTCAAGTTCCTCAATATCAAATCCCCATCCTTTTCGTGTTGCCATATGTATTCAGTAGTGTACCGCATTCTGTATGAAGCAAGAGCGTGGAGAATCCTTTAAATTGGCCGTTTTTGTGCTATAGTTGCGAAGCAGTATGTTCTGCATCAACGAGAAGCGCAGAAAGGGGAACTCATGCGCTCGTACCTGCTAAACTTGATCTTTAATTTCTGGGTCAGCATCAAGCCGTTCGCGGTCTTGAGTGCTGCCTATAAAGTGCTTGCTGTGTTGTTATTCGCAACCCCGGCACACTAACCAACCTCCTGCAGAACGCAGGGAGGCACCGCCCGAACTACAGCATGTGGTCCGGGCGTTCGCTTTTATAGGGCCATAATGCGTGGTATTGTCTACCTATATGAAGGTATCTGACGTACGAAGCCGTTATCTCGCATTTTTTAAGGCACGCGGACACGCGGTTATTCCGTCGGCGCCTATTGTGCCGGGAAATGACCCGACCACACTCTTTACCTCCTCTGGCATGCAGCCCTTGGTGCCGTATCTCCTCGGTGAGAACCACCCGGCTGGCGTGCGCGTGACCGACTCCCAGATGAGCTTCCGTGCAGGCGATATTGAAGAAGTGGGAGACAACCGCCACACCACCTTCTTTGAGATGCTCGGAAACTGGTCACTCGGTGACTACTTCAAGAAGGAGCAGCTTCCATGGATTTTTGAGTTCCTCACCAGCACTGAAGAGGGTCTTGGTCTTGATCCAAACCGCCTCTATGTCACCGTATTTGCCGGAGACGAAGGTACGGGCATGCCAGAAGACCTTGAGGCAGTAGGTATCTGGAAGGAGCTCTTTGCTGCGAAGGGTATTACTGCTGAGTACTCAAAGATTGGCTCGGAGGCAGACGGCTACCAAAAGGGTATGCATGGTGCTGAGCGCATCTTCGGCTACGACGCCAAGAAGAACTGGTGGAGCCGCGCAGGCGTACCGGCAAACATGCCAGCAGGCGAGCCAGGAGGTCCAGACTCAGAGGTCTTCTATGACTTCGGACTTCCGCACGATACTAAATGGGGTCCTGAGTGTCACCCGAACTGTGACTGTGGTAGGTTCGTAGAAATAGCGAACTCAGTATTCATGCAGTTTGTGAAGCAGGAGGATGGTTCATTCGCGAATCTTCCTAAGCAGAACGTGGACTTTGGTGGCGGTCTTGAGCGCATGACCTTTGCGACTATCGGCACTCCAGACGCATTTCTCATAGATGTATTTGATGCCGCACGCACTGCCCTTGAGGAGCGCACGGGCAAGAAGTACGGCGAAGACGAGGACACCACACGCGCTATGCGCATTATCCTCGACCATATGCGCGCAGCGTCGTTCATCCTCGCAGAAGGAGTCACGCCGTCTAACACCGAGGCTGGCTACGTGCTTCGTCGTCTCCTAAGACGAACAATCATGGCATCAAGGCAGGTTGGCACAGGAGAGTCTATCTTGCCAGACATGGCACATACATTTGCTGAAGCATACAAGGACCATTATCCTCATGTACTCAATCAAATTGATTTAATTCGGTCTGAGATTGAGAAGGAAAATGAGCAGTTCGGAAAGACCTTGGCAAATGCAGTCAGGAATCTCTGGAAAATGTTTTATGACACATCTAAGGACGAAGCCTCAAAGATGAGTGGCGAGATTCTGTACTACTACTTCACGACAGAAGGATTTCCACCAGATCTCACACTCGACCAGTATCGGGCATATTGCGTCGAGAAGAATATGCCTACTCTAACACTTGGTCAGGTAGAAGAACTCACCAAGGACTTCGCATTGAAGATGAAGGAGCACCAGGACCAGTCTCGTGCGGGAGCTGCACAGAAGTTTGCCGGCGGTCTTGCAGACCACGCGGAGCAGACCGTGCGCTACCACACCACGCATCACATCCTCCTTAAGGCGCTCCAGATGGTGCTTGGCCCTGACGTGCACCAGCGCGGCTCGAATATCACGAGCGAGCGCCTCCGCATCGACTTCTCAAGCCCAGGCAAGATGACCGATGAACAGAAGGCAGAGGTAGAGCGCATCGTAAACGAGGTAATCGCTCAGGACTTGCCGGTTACGCGCACCGTCATGCCCCGCGAGGAGGCAGAGAAGCTCGGTGCTGAAATGGAGTTCGGCGTGAAGTACCCAGACATGGTGACCGTGTACTCAGTAGGTCCCGTGCACGCAACTGCAGAGAACCCAGATATTCCAAACGCGTTCTCGCTTGAGTTCTGTGGTGGCCCGCACGTTACCAATACCCGCGAAATACGCGAGGGAGGTACCTTCAAGATTCAGAAGGAGGAGGCGGTTGCGTCAGGTATTCGTCGTATCAAGGCAATACTCGTTAAGTAACATAAACCCCATTTGCCAAAACCGGCCACACTCGTCGTGTGGCCGGTTTTGTGCTATACCGACCCACAGAAGATTCACAGCTCATAAGGGGAAACACTCAATGACACTGTATGGCAAGTTCCTTTCGAGACAGGCAGCGCTTGCTCACCAGGGCATCCTCGCAGACGCTCTGGCTACGTTCGACCCCAGACGGACGGTGACGCTCTACGAGCTACTCACCAATCACAAGATGTCGGTGCGGCTCGGTGCCCACGACTGGCTCGATGTGCGTGAACTGCGCAAGCGTATCAACGCGTACTGCCAATTCATGCACCTCGTGCGCGGCCTAACGCTGCGTGACGAGCCGCTCATCTTCTTTCAGAGCATCGACACCCGCGAGGAGCGTCGTGCGTATGAAGGCTCACCCCGCAAGCTGCGTGAGCCCTGCTGGCAGGCGAGATACCTCCATACGCGCACGAACTTCAGTCCGGAGACGCTTGGTTCATGGGAACTGAGGACTCGGGTCATACAGCCCGGGTGCGCCTTCTCAAACTGGAGCGGTCGCGGCATCACCAAGAATCCGCACGACATGCAGATTCGCTCGGGATCCCTCATCGGATACCGGCTTCCGAACTACATGGAACTGCTCGGTGTCTCGTCGAAGGTGGCGACCAACTACTTGGCGCGAGTCATCCTGCATGACCTCGGACATGGGGCGTTGCCTGACATTGGCGGGGAGCGCGAAATTCTGCACGACGTCGCCATGGTGTACGCCATGGATATGCAGGTGCAGCGGAACCCGGTCTCGTTTGAGCGGCTGGTGTACCGGGAATGCACCGACCCGTGCTTGTTCCTCGACGTCGAGGAGGAGTTCGAGAGTATCTCGCCCGCAGAGCTTACGCTCGTGCAGCGCACCCTCTACGACGATCTACACCACAAGTTCGCGGCCAGCACGCTCGTGCCGACGGCTCCTTTGTGGGAACTGACCAAGGACGTCACCGAGCACGAGGCGCCGCGTCATGTGCGCGACTACATCAAGCGCATGGTGCGGAGTGGGTTCGTTCAGTATCAGCAAGCCGCGTAAGCGGTACATGGGCATGTCATTCACACGGATGACATGCCCATTTTTCTATATATGTCTTGTATACTTTTTCTACCTATGGGTCTTTTTGGAAAGAGCGTACGCGCAGCCGCACTTCTCGATATTGGGTCGGCCTCTGTCGGCGGCGCATTTGTCTATGCTAAGGAGGGCGAGCCGCTCTTGCTGTGTTACGCATTGCGCGAAGATATCCGCATAACAGAAGGCGAGACAGATACTGAGGCCATGCTGCGCACGCTTGCGTATGTCACGGAGCGTATGGCGCATGAGGGCGTGCCGCAGCTGGTGCGCATAAGCAAATCAAGACATGTAGACCGTATCGTGGCGTCAGTGGCAGGTCCTTGGCAGGAAACTATCGTACGCGAGGTAGTGGTGCAGGACCCACACGGATTTACCTTCACGCGGGCGGTCATGGAGCGTGCAGTTAAGCAAAGTAATCCGCTCCCCGGACGCATTGTGTCTGATACCTCAGTCATTGCGACAGTTTTGAATGGCTACCACACCGAGTCTCCGTACGGTAAGCACGTAACCAAGGCCGAGCTCACCGTGCTCACCTCCACCCTCGATAAGGCAGCTGCGCGCGATATCACCCATGCCATCAAGCGTGCATTTCATGGACATAGTTTTGAGCTCACGGCATTTGCACCGGTAGCCTTTGCGGTTATTTCAGACCTCTATCCGCTCCAGAAGGATTTTGTTGTGATAGATGTATCTGGCACCGCCACAGACGCAATGATAGTGAAGCAGGGAGTAATAGCGGGAGTGCGCTCGGTAAAAGCAGGCATACATGACCTCATGGCGGCTGGGCGTACTGCTGCTCGCATAGATGTGGGCACGAGCATGATAGACCCAGCACGCAATCACGCATTTGCCCCAAAGGTTGCAGAAGCAAAGGAGCACTGGCTTACCGAGCTTGAGTCACTCCTCTCGTCTTTTGCCGAGGAACATCCACTTCCGCGCACCGTATTTCTCCTTGCAGATGCGCATGCTCGCGACTTCCTCAAGCGGTTTATAGACAGCAGCCGACTGCGGACCCTCTGGCTTTCTGGAGACTCGCTATCCGTCATACCGCTTGCTCATGAGCACACAGCACGTCTCGTGCAGGCACGAGGTATGGCTGATAACGATGTCTTTTTGGCAATGCTGGCTATCTTTTACCGCGACCGACTTTCAGGCCTTAAAAAATAGGGGTATCCACGGGGCGCCCCCTTGCCAGGGGTGAGACTGGTATACTGTCCCTATATCTAGTTAGCGTGTCTTTAACTACTGCTGTATGGAGAGAAACCTGAACGACATCATTCCGCCTTCGCGCCGCCGTGCGATGGAGGGCGGGGGAGCAGACAGCTTTGCACCCCAGGCGCAGGCCCCTCGTCACGAGTCACCTCGTCCAGAACCTCGAGCTCCTCGTACACCACGTACACGCGCACGGTTTCCGCTTGGCACCGCACTCGTGGCACTGGTCGTAGTGCTGCTGTCAGCAGGCGCACTCTACGCCTTCTCAAAGGCAACGGTGAATGTGACACCGGTGGTAAATAAGGCCACACTCACCAATGCCGACTTCACCGCAGACGCTGGCGGCGGCAATCTTCCGTTTGTCGTTATTACGGTAGAGAAGGAGGGCACCAAGGAAGCTAAGTCCGAGGGCACCGAGAACGTAAGCGAGGCAGCGCAGGGCACCGTCACGCTCACCAACACCCAAGCAGTACCACAGCAACTCATCAAGAACACTCGCTTCGAGTCGGCTGATGGGCACATTTTCCGCATCCATGACTCGGTGACCGTACCAGCCGCTAAGGGCGGTGCTCCAGGCACCCTCATGGTGACCGTGTACGCTGATGCTCCGGGCGACAGCTTCAACATCGCACCTACTACCTTCAAGGTACCGGGCCTCAAGGGCAGCAAGGCCTATGACCAGGTGACAGGTAAGTCAGACGCACCTATGGCGGGCGGATTCGTGGGTGCTCGTCCGGTGGTGCCTCAGGCAACCAAGGACAAGGAGTATGCCGCCATAAAGGAGAGCCTCACTGGTGAAATCACCAAGGCTATTGGGGAGAAGGTAGAGCAGGGCTATGTACTCATGCCAGGAGCGACCTTCATTACCTATGTGCCAGTACCAGACCAGCCTGCAGCAGGAGGCTCAGTAACCCTCTCGCTTAAGGCAGTGGCTACTGCGGTGGTATTCCCGAGTGATGCGCTCGCAAAGTCCATTGCGTACCAGTCTGTAGGCTCCTATGCAGGGCAGTCCGTGACCCTCGGAGACGTATCTGGCCTCATGCTTACGTCCTCAAATGGCGCAGCGCCTAGCGCAAGCGACACCGAGTTCTCCTTCAAGGTGTCCGGTGATGTGTCTGTGGTCTGGCAGGTGGATGCTCAGAAAGTAGCGGGTGCAGTGGCCGGAAAGACCCGAGAATCGGCTCAGGTGGCTCTTGCAGGCTTCCCAGAGATAGACCGAGCCCACCTTGTGCTCCGTCCGTTCTGGGCAAATGCCTTCCCAAGCGACCCAGGGAAGATCCAAGTCACCGTTTCAGGCCCTACTGACGCCAAATAACCACAAGGGTTAGTTGACGCTTATTGGGAGTCCTGCTACTATACGGAAGCTTCACATGGAGGAAGAAAAAGGGGGAGACGCCACGATAGGCACCGTAGAAGAGGTGCTACCGAACTCGCTATTCCGGGTTCGTTTGGCTGATGGCAATCTCCAGCTTTCTTACCTCGCGGGCAAGATGCGTTTGCATCGCATCCGCGTATTGGTGGGCGACCGCGTAGAGCTGGTCGTTGATCCATACGGGGGTCGCGCTCGTATCGTGAGGCGCCTAAGCTAATTATTTTTCATGAAAGTACGCGCATCGATTAAGGTTCAGGAGCCGGGGGACATCATCGTCCGCCGTCGTGGTCGCCTGTACCGCATCAACAAGCGCAATCCGCGCCGCAAGGCACGCCAGGGCTAGTTTTCAGTACTGTTATTATCTTGTAATCAATCAGTGTCATGCGTATCGCCGGTGTAACTCTTCCAGATGACAAGCAGCTCTCTTACG
>CAYWWP010000010.1:19893-21385 GCA_964462415.1 uncultured Candidatus Saccharibacteria bacterium | reverse complement strand
GTAGGCTTCTTACCCTTCTTCTCGGGCGCAGGTGCTGCAGGCTTTGCTGAAGCGTCCTCTTCTTCCTCCTCATTGAGCTCCTCGACGTCCTCTTGAATTTCGTCGATGTCCTCGCTGATTTCTTCCACGTCTTCCTGGATTTCCTCGATGTCCTCTTGGATGTCCTCCACATCCTCGCTGAGTTCTTCGAGATCCTCGCCGAGTTCCTCAATGTCTTCCTCCACGTCCTTGAGGGATGCGGTGTTGCGATTCACGGTGATCTGAATGAAGAGTGCGAGGTAGATAGCTTCAAGCGACACCACGGTAGTGAGCACCAGCAGCATGAGCTCCCACGCGATAAGCCCTACCGCAGCCGCAATAAAGCACAGCGCAAACACGACGGTATGCGCACCGATAGACCAGATAGAACCAATACCCGCAATGATCTGCTCAATTACGGTTGGAGCCGGTGGAGGAAGTTTGATTTTCGGCTGTTTGTCACGAGTCATAGCTATACGCACCGTACCACTGTTTAAAGACCCCTGTCTACCAATACCCTGTGACTATCTAAATCCGGGGATTACCTGCGCTGACGCATCTCCATTCATCCGTTACTATAAGAGGTATATATGGCGAATTATTCGTTCAAGTCGCTGATGCCGCACCCGGCACCGCGACGTCCATCACGCCGCTCTTCTATACGTGAGATGGCAGGATACGCAGGCACCACGCTTGGAGTGAGTCTCGTCATTGCGCTTGCGCTCTTTTCCCTACCTACCGTTATCGCTATAGACGTGAAGTTCTCAGCGAAGGGTGCGCCAAAGCCTGCCTTCCCCGTCACGGTAGATCCGCAGCGTCAGGTCATCGTGGAGGACCCGAGCATAGACACACTTATCACCGAGTCCCACGAATCTGGACTCACCGCCTCGCTTGGTGATGTCGGGGTTGTTATCCGTCAGCTCGCGTCATTCATCTCAGCACTCCCTGCATACAAGATGCTTGCCGGTGCTGCAGGCGCCAATCTAGTAACCATTCGCCCCGGGTATCGTGAGGAGGAAGTCATAAACGTATTTGCGCGTGAGCTCGGCTGGAGCGATGCAGAACGTCGCGTGTTTGAGCGCTCACTGCATGTTGCTGCACCTATCATGAAAGAAGGTATGTACGTTCCAGACACCTATGCGGTGCGCGGTCTCATGACCCCAGGCGACGTGCAGCTCATGCTGAATGAGAACTTCAACCACGAGATTCTCGCGCGCTACAGCACCTCTACTGCCGCACGCGTACCGCTCGATGACGCACTCACTATAGCTTCTATGCTAGAGAAAGAGACCAAGGACCCAGCAGAGATGCGCATGATTTCGGGTATTATCTGGAACCGACTCTGGAAAGGCATGAACCTCCAGATAGATGCTACGCTCCAGTACGCAAAGGCGGATACCGATTCCAAGGTAAAGACCTGGTGGCCACCCGTAGTACCTAAGGACAAGTACATCAAGTCTCCGTACAACACATA
>CAYWWP010000010.1:0-19793 GCA_964462415.1 uncultured Candidatus Saccharibacteria bacterium | reverse complement strand
GTGGTCAACAATCTGCGCATCACCATGAATTGGTTCCAAAGCACCTTCATCGTGCCGAGCAGAGCACCCAACGACGAAGATTTCGTGGCGGCAGTCACGTTTCTTAAGATCCTGGGCGTCCCGGGCAGTGCTCTGAGCGCTGACAGCCGATTCCATGAACTGCATACATCTAACTGGGAGGGCGGCATCCACCTGCCACTCCCGGAAGAACGTCTGCACGTCATGCGCGCAGGCTTCACGTACCTGAGCAGACACGGCATTCTGTTCGCCAAGCAGCGCTTTTCCGCAACGCTTGGCACGCACCTTGCGTGACCCTAACGCCCCTCGCATGCGAGGGGCGTTCTATTTGCCAGAGAATCACGCACGGACTATAGTGACCGGCGAACCTGTTCATTTATAGATACGGAGGGCTAGATGTCTCTTGTCTCGCAACTGCCGATTACCGGCGTCATCATGAAGCTGCAGCGACAAGCTGCGGATGAGGCTGCGAAGCTTCTCAAGAATAGAACTGAACTCCCCCAGGGCGAACTCATGGCACTCCTCGAATTGCTGCGTATCTGCGGCATCGACGACGAAATGATCTTCCATGACTTCCGAGCCTTGTCTGCCATTGACCTTGGCCACATTCGCTCGGGCACGTCGTCCTATTCGCCCACGCAGAACTACGAACTCGCCACCTCACTCTTCGCGATTCTGCGCGAGCGCGGCATCCAGTTCTACGACGGCAACCAGTACGACCAGGCTGCCTGACCTCACGACTATCCGCGGCTCTTCTCACGAAGAGCCGCTTGCTTTTTTGTCGATTTATTGCGATAGTCGTCCTTGTCCTCAGAACAAGGAGAGATGGACATGGTTCTTCAAGGATCCCGACCCACGAACAATCAAGTGAAGAAGGTCGAGACCAAGTCCCATCCGGGCCAGGCGAAGGCCGCTCAGCGCAAGGCGCGCAAGCGGCAGCAGTCCCAGGACGGCTAACCACAACGGGCGGCACCACATGGTGCCGCCCACATTCGTTGTGTATGAGAGTGTTTGATCTATCCGAGACGGAGCTTGCGCCCTATACCATAGACCACAACCGACACGAGCATAGTGAGGAAGGTCCCCCAGGCCATATCTACAAGAGATAGTACAAGCGGCCAGTCGCGGGTGGTAGCTAGATTGGTAAGATCATACGTCATGTATGCCGTGAATCCTACAAGCGCCCCGTACATAAGAGCACGCTTAAGCGATGCTTCCTTGAGTGCCGGCTTAATCACGAGCACGAGAAGCGCGATAGCGTAGAGCACATAGAAGAGGAGCGCCGCAGGCCAGTTAATCGTGTCTGCAAGCAGTGTGCCGAGCTGAGCACGATAGAACGGCATAGCGATAGCGCCAATCCAGATGATGTCCACGATAAACATGAACACAATAGTGACCGCAAAGAGTACGAAGTTTTTCATACGTAGCATTACTTATTAAGGAAGTATACCCCCGCATTAAGCGTAGAGGCGTAGCTCACCCACGCGAGATACGGAACCAAGAGATACGTGGCCAGGTGTGAGAAGCGCCAGAACCATACCATCATCGTAGCTATCATGATCCACAGCACCGCAATGATCCAAAGAGCAGTACCTGGATCTTGTTGACCAAAGAATACGATGCTCCATGCAGCATTCACCACCAAGTGCGCAAGGAAGAATACTACCGCGTTGCGCCGACGCGACTTACGCGAATTCCACACGAGAGCAGCGGCACTACCCATAAGTACATAGAGCGTCGTCCATACCGGGCCGAATACCCAGTTAGGCGGAGTCCATGATGGTTTTGTAAGTGCGGCGTACCATGTCGGAATATTTTCGAAGGTGGACATGCTGCCGATGTAGCCTGCGAGCAGTGATGCTCCAATAAACACGAAGAAAGCGGTATAAGTTTTCATCTTCATACTAGTAGCGTAGCACCCCGAAAGAATCGCTGAAGACACTACCCGTGCACAAGTCTATGCTCGAAGACGTGGCGCAATGGCACCGAAACTCGCTCGAGCTTTTTGAGCATACGTCGCCACCTCGGTACCGTCTGTGGTCTGCGGAAAATGGTTTGCAAGAGTGAGATCACGCGCTCGTGGATCAGTAATATGCTTGTTGAGGGTGAGCCAATGCGTCATAGCATCACGTGCCACTTCAGGACGATGGTGCGCAGCAGATAATTGCTCCAGAAAGACGGTCGACTGCCCTCCTGCTGTACCCATGTTTGCAGCTGCGCCGAGCGCCAACAAGCCATCATAGTCATTCTTCTTCGCCGTTTCTTGCGCGAGCGCTATGAGATTGTGTACAGCAAACAGATACCCTCCACGCGCATGCTGTTCAAAAGAAGTGAATTCAGAAAGCTTCGACGGCAAAAAGTCGTTTGACTGTATTACATGCAGTAACTGGGTCACACTGCCCCGTGCCTCTGGATTAGCATCATCTATTACAAATTTCGTGAGTTGGAATGGGCCGTATGAGAGCAGTGAATCTCCAAGTGCAGGTATGCGCTCCAAGTACTCCACTCCTGCGTTCTGTGTCAGAAATTCAAGTACGGCCGCACTACGCTCTGGTACGGGCATGAGCTCGGTAGCGAGGTACGAGAGCATCATAGTAGGTGTGACGCATCCGGCTATCGTCGCGATGTACTTAGCAAACCATTCGTTCATGTTTGCGCGTGCCTGCTCGTTTGGAAAAACTTCCTCTAGATACTTTCCAAAATAGATATCGACAATTCGTTCGCTATTGTCGGCAATCAACTGCTGGCCCGATATGCATTCCTGCTCAATGAGCGAATAGAGCCCTTTGAGATCCATACGGCGAATAGCATCTCGCTCCCACAGTGCCTCGTATTCGTCGCTCAGTCGCTTGTATACCTCCTGCTGCACTTCTCTATCACGTGGCTGTGCTGATTCAATAATCCCTCCCTTCGCCACAAGCATGCGATTCAGGTTTCCACTGAAATTTATAGCGGGCAGTACTGGTGGAAGTGGTACATCGTCTATGCTCATCCCGTCTGGCCGCAGATACGACACTTCAAGACCACCCACCTTTTGATTCACCAGTTCTGCAGGCGTGCGATATACACGGTCGCGCCACCATTCAGGATTTACCGGAGGCTGCTCCAGCTTTTCTTCAACAGTTTCTGTGTGCGGTTGCGCACTACCCGCTTCGGCATGAGATGACTGCGATGCCGCAAGCGCAATGACGCCTGTGGTACCGAGGATGAATGCTCCACCCATCAGCGGCAGCTCACGACGAGACATTAGCTTAGGCACGCCTTCGAGACGCGGATCAAATGGCTTATCCTGAGGTACCTCGACGTGCCTTTTGCTTGGAAAGGACTCCCTGAAGTGCATACAGCTAGTCTACCAAGACTCTGATAGACCCACGTGCTATGCGTGGTGATATTTGCCGCCTTCTCGAATACTCCAGGCTCGATAGAGCTGCTCTGCCACAATGAGGCGCACCAGCATGTGCGGAAACACGAGCGAGGAAAGTTTGAGTGTCTTATTAGCTCGTGCAGCAACATCAGCCGAGACACCGTATGCGCCACCTATGATGCACACCAAGCGCTTGGTACCTGCAAGCAGTGCGGTATCAAGAAGCTCTGCAAGACCTTCGCTTGTTATATCCTTGCCACGCTCGTCAAAGAGAACGACAAGGTCGTCATCTTTGATAAGTTTGAGTATCGCCATCCCTTCCGACTCCTTAGTACCAACAGATGGGAATACCCATTCAAGCGGCAATGCCTTTGAGAGACGCTTTTCATATTCAGCAATAGCGCTGCCGATATCGTGATCGTGTGCTTTGCCAGGAGAGATAATGAGGCATTTCATAGGGTGATTGTATCAAAATGTGTGGAGTTTTTTGGGGACCGTACAGGATTCGGTCACAAGTCATTCATTCGCTTACACTCATGAATGCTCGCGACCCCGACTCGGCCTCCTTCGCTTTGCTCAGGGCTTCGCGGCCTCCGTCATTCGAATCCTGTACGGCCCTACAAAATAAAAGTCGCCGAATGCTTGCGCATCCGGCTTCTTTATTTGTGGACAGTTTAGGCCCTCACTTGAACTTTGGGAAGCCATCACAGAGAACTGCGAAATACTACAGAAATGGAATGAGGAGGTATTAGCCTTCCTGGCACAGGATCATACAGCCGGAACGCTGTCAGTGAGCCTATAAAAGGAGTAAAATATAGATATGAAGCGGAAGGATAATCTGACGGATGCTGTAGAAGGTGCGCAGAACAGTACGCAAGATCAGGTTTCTGATGCCTGGGAGGTTATAGCGGCTAACGGCGAACTGATCACATTGGGACAGTTTGAAGGCAAGCCGGTTCAGGTCCAGATAAGTAAGGGTCATATAGTGCTGACGAAGGGTCAACTTGAGACGGTAATAAATATGGCTGTAGCGCAGGCAATAGACGATTTTGGTAAGGAAGTACGGAAGAAAACACTCAAAAAGCTTGATGGGCTGAATATAGACAAAATCACTTGAACTTTTAGGACGGAATAGGACGACATTGAAAAAGTAATATGAAGATCCTTCCCTATCGAGAGAATGCGATAAGAGAAAATGTCCGGAACATACTTTCGGTCAATCCTTACGTTTCAGGAAGGAGGCTGCAGGAAATGGTTCGCAATAACACAGGCTATCCTGTGGGCGATAAGTACCTCGCCAAGATAGTCGGCAAGGTGCAGCGCGAGGTACTTATTAGATCAGATAGCCTAAAACGTAATCAGCGTTTAGCTGAAGCCAGGGAAAGGCATCGAGCGCACCTGAACTATCTTCAGCGTATAGCGTATTGGAAACGGGAGTACCGTGAGCAGTTCGGTATAGAGCGTCCTACTGCGAAGGATCAGCTTGCAGCAATACGTCTTATGTCTCAAATAGACATAGCTTTTATGAAAGCGGAAATGGCTGTAGGTGCATTTGAACCTAACGGGAGCTACTCCATAGAAATGAGTGAAGAACGTGTAGCTCGCAGAATAAGAATAGAGCCGAAGAGCTTATAAACAGAAAACCGCCTCGCCTAGAGATCGGAAAGGCGATCTCTGCGACGGGCGGCTTTAGGCTTATGAGGCCATGAGCACACCAGCCTGCTGCGCTTCGTCCTGAACCCCTTGCCACCAATACTCGATGTGAGTACGGCACTTGGGACACAGGTCTTCGTAAGCGCAGGAGTAGTGCATGTTGCACTGCGGCGAGTACGGCAGTCCTGCGACCCTTTGGTAGTCGTCGCAGTGGCAGTACATGCCAAGAAGGTGGTTGGTCTCGTGGAGAGCCACCTTCCTCAAGAAGTCGGAACCGTGATGCCGTTGCCCGTGAAGGCAGAACATCATAGCTCCATGCTTGAAGCAGGCAGCCGCCCACGACACAGGGTCGCCGACGAACTGCTTGGTCGTGATGTAGATGTCGGCGTGTTGCCGACCACCACGACGGTGATCGCGCCATGGTTCGGAAACCGCAGACGCGAACAGTTTGTCGGGATCAAGCTGACCACGAACCAGAGCCGCCGACACTTGTTTAGCAGAACTGGGATCGTTGCCGTAGAGCTGGAAGTCGAACTCCAACCCGACGGTCTCTCGCGCACGCTGGTCGACAGCGTTCACGATGAGATCAACGGTATGCCGAGGCACGCTCGGCTCCCAGAAGACCCTGACTTCGCCGTTGAGCCACCAGTACGGCAGGTACCGAGTACCGCCGATGGGGTCAACGCGCAGACCGCGCATGGTTTCGCGAGCAACGTCATAGACGTGCTGGCAAAACTCATTGTGGGTGAACGGCTGGAGTTTATCCCAGGCCATAGGCACCTCCTGTAGCTAGTGTGGAAATGAAAAGGGCGTTCTAGAGAAGAGTAGCATAAATATCAGTATTGTCAATGCGACTGACCCGCCCCCTTCTTTCGTAAACTATTTCTGGACCGCGAATAGGAGTATCATCAAGGCATGATACAGCCAGCATTTGAGGGCCTCCTGGAGAAGATCGGTGTCAGTCAGGCACAGCGTTCCCAGGGTTCTACTAGCCACACCTACGTGCGGGGACTTCTTGATAACAAATGGAAGACCGACCCTACGTTCCCATGGCTTGCAACCGGAGACTTCTTGAGTGGTTCCTACGCACGAGGAACGAAGATCCATCCGCTCGATGATATTGACGTAATGATAGTCCTCGATGGGAGTGGGCTATTCCAGGTTGAAGGAGGACGACAAACGAACGCGATTGTTCGTGGAGAGGCGCACGGAAGTCCGGTACATACGCTCACATATGGAACGCAGGGGCTAATCAGCTCGAAGCGAATACTGGAGAAGTTCAGGGACGCTCTACAGGAAGCGTATCCTTCGTCAGATATCCGTAAGAATGGCCAGGCGGTAAACGTATGGCTTGAGAGCTACGGATTGGGCCTCGATATCGTACCGAGCTTCCATATCATTCCGCAGGATGGACGCAGGGACTTCTACTACATTCCCAAGGGTGGCGAAAGTCATGAATGGATGAGTACAAACCCCAAGATAGATGCTGAAATATATCATGATCTCGATACCAGGCACGACGGTAAGCTGAAGCCAGTTGTAAAGCTACTCAAGCACTGGAACGAGGTGTACAACAACTCTCGTCTGCAGTCGTATCACCTAGAGACTGTAGCTATGTATGTGTTCGATCAGCATCCGGATCAGCTTCGCGATCATGCATCAGCACTCACCTACTTCTTCAATAATGCGGAGCCCTATCTCGTGCAGAACTGCGACGATATGACCCGCATTGGAGGACACGTAGATACGTACCTTACTCCAGAGGCACGTGGCATTACTCTGGAACGAATACGGCAGACTTGCGACATTATACGCACGCACTACCCGCTCGGTTCGCTTGTGGTGGCGGGCACTGCCCTTACAGGCTGGCGAAAGATATTCGGAGATAGCTTTGGAGCATGACAACACACGCAGAGGAACTAAAGAGGATGGCGATAGAGACTGCCTACTCATCCAAAGGGCATTTCAAGACAGCTGACTGGACCAGCTGGTCTCTCGCCTCTTATGTCGCAGTACCGATGGCGACCTCGCTTATTCAGGCACTCTTTACCCTTCCTGATATCTGGGACCGCGCGCTTTCTCTTCTTGGACTTCTGTTCTCTTTCCTGGCGTTGACCTCACTGCTCGCGAGCAATAGAGACCGGGCAAACCGAACCATCGAGACGCACATGGATATTGGGAATAAGTACCTCGAGATCCACAAGGAAATACGTATCCTCATGGCGAACCCAGATGGTATTACAAGCGAGCAGCTTATTGAGCTTCAGCGCCGTGTGAGCGAGCTAGATCGCAACTCTCGCAGGTACAGGATTAGCCTCATAGGACGCTTATGGTCAAAGGTGCGGATCAAGGAAGAAATGGACCTCGGCTGGCTTCTAAATCAGGAGTAGGCTTCAGGACGTATCGTTCAACCACGGGGACTACAGCAAGCCACACGGGGGCTGTAGCGGGCTCCTAACGGCTACGGTATGCTATATCTGGGCGACAACCGAATAGAAATGGCCTAAACCTGTGAGAGTGATCTCCGGGCATGGCCGAAAACCGCAGAGCACTAGAAAACCCGTCATCAGGGCGTGCTCTGCGTTATAGGAGGAAACTCCTATAGGTCCTTCGGGACTACTGGTGGCGGGTTTTGTGCTACCTGTCATTAGGGGATTATCAGAGCTACTTCCCTAAAGAAATGGAAACTAAAGAAAATAAGAAAGCGGTCTGCCCTCACTGCAAGCAGGAGGTGGATCGCAAAGCTACACGTTGCCCGCACTGTCAGGGCAAGATCTCATCGTTCTCGAAACTATCAACCGGCAAGAAGGTGCTTGTGGGCGTTTTTCTTTTCATGGCCTTCTCGTTCATCATCGGGCAGTTCGAGGGCGGTTCAACGCCTACTGCTACCGAGCCGCAAATGACGGCTGAAGAACTGGCGGCATGGGAGAAAAGCGAAGCTGGACAGATCTGCGCCAAGCATCCGACATGGGAGAAAGAGGACTGCGATATGGTGGCTGACGAGCAGGTGTGGGTAGGCATGACCTACGACATGCTGGTTTACCAGCTTGGAGAGCCGGATAGCATGAACCCGTCGAACTACGGAGGCAGGAACCGCTACCAGTATTGCTGGAGGAGCCAGAGCCCGAGTTGCTTCTATGACAATAACGACGACGGGGTGATAGACGCATACAACTAGGTAAAACGGTATGATATATGCATGCCGGAGCTTGATAGAAAAGGGCTATTTGAACTTCTAAAGGGACTTCACTCCCCTGGCGAGAGTGAGGCGAGTGCGCGTCCTTTGCGCTATGTAATCTATGCGCGTAAGTCCACAGATGACCCTCAAAAGCAGGTTCGCTCCCTAGCCGATCAGATACAGGAATGTAAGGACCTTGCGGAAAGTAGGGGTCTTCGGTGCGTCGAGATCATTCAAGAGGCAAAGAGTGCAAAGGAGCCTGACATACGCACAGAGTTTAGAAGAATGATTGAGGGACTAAAGACCGGAAAATACGATGGCATCATAGCCTGGCATCCTGATCGTCTCGCGCGAAATATGAAGGATGCTGGTGAGGTTATCGACCTTTTGGATAAGAACGTTATTCAAGACCTTCAGTTCGTGAGCTTCACGTTTGATAATACGGTGAGCGGAAAGATGACCCTCGGCATTACGTTTGTGCTTTCAAAGGAGTATTCAGATAAGTTGAGTGAGAATATAGACCGAGGAAACCGACGAAGCCTTGAGGAAGGAAAATACGTAAACAAGCCAAAGCATGGCTACAGAAAGGACCGAGAGGCATACCTGCGTCCAGATGGAAATAACTACCTGCTAATACGCCAGGCGTTCAAGATGAGGCTTGAGGGTGCGCCACAGAAAGAAATAGCCGAGTACTTGAACCAGAGTGGCTATACGAAGATGAGACGTGATCCGAAGGACGGAGTTATGAGGCACTTCGTTCACAAGATGGACAAAAACAAAGTAAGTGCTTTCCTAAATGACCCTGTATACGTAGGCATACTTGTATACGGGAACCGTGTATTAGATCTGGTAGAGCTGTACGGCTTTGAACCTATGGTTTCGGTGCAGGAGTTCATGCAGATAAATAAGCTGAATAAGAAGCAGCAGCTCTTCAAGCTGGCACGCAAACATAGGCGGGCAAACGAGCGCATTGCGGACTTGATGAACGACATGGTTCTTTGTGCAAAGTGCGGACAAGAAACCACACCCGGCATTACGAGAAAGGAGAAGCAGCAAAAAAGCTACTTCTATTATCGTTGTGATACTGACGATTGCGAACGCCGTGGAAAGTCTACGAGAGCCAAGGTGGTTATGGAATATGCGGCAGGCTTTCTGGACACCAAGCCGTTCTCAAATGAGGAGAGCTATAAGCATTACGAAGCGGAAATGAAGCGAGTTTCAGAGGAAAGGCTTATTCAGGAAAGGAGTTTACTGCAGTCCCTACAGCATCAACTACGAAAGCAGGACGAAAAGATCCTGAATATCAGAGAGACCATTTACAGCAATGATCCCGACCTAAAGGAAATGGCCAAGGCAGATATGAAGGTCGCTGAAAGGCGTAAGGCGGAGTTAGAGGGGCTGGTAGAGCAGAAAAGGGCTTATATAGCCAAGGGTAAGGCCTCAATACTCACCTACCAGGAGTTTATTGAACTTATGGATAATATGGGCCAAACACTACGTTCTTTGCGTAGCATGAAGGATATGGACTTCCTCATGAGAAAGATCTTTTTGAACTTTTCTGTAGACGGAAAAAACGTAGCAAATGCTACGCTTTCCTCGCCCTTTGAAGAGCTTTATACGCTATATGGCACAAAAGGTGGACCGTACAGGATTCGAACCTGCGACCCCTGCTTTGCAAAAGCAGTGCTCTACCAACTGAGCTAACGGCCCAAGTGTTGGAGCCGAAGCTCCAACAGGAAAGACTATACCATACCCCGCTTACCGAGCGCTAGTCCCACCAGGTGTGTGAAAAACTCAGGCAACGACACCCCCACAGCGGCCAAAGACTGAGGAAATACGGACTTTTCTGTGAGTCCCGGGAGAGAGTTCGTCTCGAGGTAATAGATGCCCTTCGGGGAGATAATGAAATCTGAATGTGAGTAGTGACGCAATCCAAGAGTCTGGTGCATCGTGCGTGCTTGGCGCACCAGCTCGTCACTTACGGCGCGAGAAAAGCGTGCAGGACAGTGACGTCGGGTAGCGTCAGAGTACTTTGCTTCGTATGAGAGGAAGTCATCCGTAGGTGGAATGCTTTCAACAACCGGCAGTGCGTAGAGCGACTCGCCACGAAGACCCTCTACCACTCCCACAGAAGCTTCGCTTCCCTTTATCACTTCCTCGACAAGCACGCCGCCTGCGCCTCGCTCAAGAAGCTCGCGTATGGTGCTTTCGAGCGGTGCAAACCCGTGCACGAACTGAATACCTACTGAGGAGCCCCACTTCACTGGCTTTACGATAACAGGATGCAAGAATCCCCGATTGATTTCCTGGGCTGCCCGCGCAATATCTTCATGTTCTTCTACCAGGCGATACTTAGGAGTTAAGAATCCCTGCTCGCGTGCTTTCTCTTTAGCAAGCACTTTGTGCATGGCCACGTAGGACGCAAATGAGTCTGCACCGGCATACGGAACACCATGCAGCTCAAGTAGTCGCTGCACCTGACCATCTTCTCCGTACTCACCATGAAGCCCGAGGAGCGCGACATCGGTACCGCGCAACACACGCTCAGATGTAGTAGGGCGACCGCGTTCATGCCAGAGTCCTTGCTTGTCTATGTAAATATCTCGAACCGTAAATCGGTCTTCAGGTAGATTGCGCACTATCGTATGCCCTGAACGAAGCGATACTTCATGTTCGCTTGAAGGACCTCCCCGCAACACAGCCACTACAGTGCCACGCATATGCATGCAGTATACCGTCTCTTTACTAAAAATGAGAAAGACCCGGCAGCGCTTGCTGCCGGGTCCCTGGGCTCATTCATGAGATCACACTGTGCGTGTCGGGGGTAACGCCCTACCAGTGCAATCAGACTGCAGAGTAATGAAAGATCAGGAATAATCCTTTGTGGTCATTCTGCCTCCCGTTGACCAACGTTGATATTCTTGTGTCGGCTTTTGAGCCGATATGCGCCGTCTTCGGACAACGCGACGCCGAGCAATGCTTGCGCACCTGCTGGCGTCTCGACAGACTACTACACCGACCACCGGCGTCAAGCGCTCTTGCGCATATCGCGCGAGCGAGCCTTGCGGTGTGTCGCCAGACTGAAGCGGTGCGCTTCGCTGTTAGCAAGCACCGCATCAGCATCCGTAATACCTGCGCGCATGCCGCCAATTACCTCGCGTGGACGGTGTTTCTCGTCCTTTACGACGGCTACCACCGGAATACCGATACCCACCTCCTGTAGTACGGATTCTGCAGCCTTTTTGTGCGTCTTGCCACCGTCTATGACAAATGCCTTCGGGAGTGGCCACTCCGTGTGACCCAAACGGCGCGAGAGAATTTCCTTAAGTGAGGCGATGTCATTATTCTGAGTGCGCCCGCCTACTCCACGAATACGGAAGGTGCGGTACTGCTTCTTGTCCGGCATGCCATCTTCTACTACCGTCATAACGCCAATAGCATTGGTTCCTGAGAGATGAGCAGTGTCATACGCTTCGATGCGCGGACCTGGTATCCCTTCTTTGCGTTCATCGCGTATAAGCGACACGTCTTGCACATGATCCAGTGCAAACAGCTGCTTACGTATTTCTGCTGCATCCTCGAAGCGCTCTTCCTGGGCTGCCTTCTTCATTTCTTTAGTTAAGGTCTCACGCAGAGTCTTCACACGGCCCGAGAGAAAGAGCGATACGTTGCGTATGGAGCGTGCGTAGTCACTTCCATCCATATCTCGCGGATAGAGTTCTATTTGACGATTGAACTCAACACGAGCACGCATATGCTTGTTGCCTTCTCCCACTGGTTTAGGGGTATCAAAAAATGGAAATATGCGACGAATCAAACGCAATGCCTGGCGCAGCTGATAGCCCGAGGGAAATGGACCATGGATGGCCTTGAGGCTAATACCCTGCGCACGCTTAGCATCAAAATCAATCTCACCTCCACGAATAGCGAGCACACGAGGAATATGCTCGTCCGTTATGACCGCATAGAGAAATGTCTTGTCATCCTTGCCTATCGCATTTGCTTTCGGTAGATATTCGCGAATGAGCGCAGCTTCGCGCACAAGAGCTTCCAGTACCGTCGGTGTCGTCTCATGCATGAGTCCGTCAGCTGCGGTAACCATATCTACAATGCGCGGCCCGCGCGTCGCAATCAGGTCATCATCAAAATAGGAACGTACGCGATCACGCAAGGAAGTAGCCTTCCCTACGTATAGGATTTCTTTCCGAGCACCCTTGCCCTTCGTGAAGAGATATACACCTGGGGTGTCAGGAAGATCATATTTCTTGAGATCCTCGCGCTGCATACCTCTAGCCTGCCATGGGAGCGCCCAAAGGAAAAGACTATGGGCCCGTCACAAGACGGGCCCATACACTATGCCGCTCGAGCGACTTCGTCTTCGACGAGCCTTCTTGAAGTACGATCCGATATACGTCGGCAGAGTCTGTGTCCTGGCCCAGAGTTTATAGTCTCGGTCCGAGCGCTCAAACACTACCGGAGCATGAATACTCACGCCCTCGTATCGCGCGTACGCAAACGCGAAGAGATACTGCAGATTCGCATTGTCGAGCGAAGGAGAGTATCGCATGAGGTAGCTGCGTACCTGTTCGATGACTGCGTCATGATCAGGAAACAGCTCCATAATAGTCGGACAGTCGAGCGCTCGAATTTCGGCGATTGAAAGAGCCTGACTCACCACATCCCTCCATGTTGATGGTCTTCCAAGGGTATAGTGTACTCCTTCACACAACACTTTGACAGCTCGTCTCAGTATGGTTTAGTACCCGTTAGAACATAGGAGGAAACCATGCGTACTGTCGCAGCGTATATCTACTTCGTCACGAAGGATGCGCTGCTGAACCTAGGCGCGTCTGGAACTACCCTGTTTGGGTTCCTGTGGCTCACCCTTGACCGACTCGGTATGCCACACAACGCACGCATCATGGTCGTCGCCATGTATCTGGCGCCCTTGTTCCTTGCGCTCTTTCTACTGCGTGGTGCTGCTGCTCGCGAACTGTGGGTGTATGTGCGTACCTCATACCTACTACGGTCGAAGCATCCTCGTGTACTCGCTCTGTCACCGCGATTCACGAACGCACGCATACATAACGCGTTCATCCGCGCGATAGACGACTACGAACAATCTAAGTTCTATGGCGCGTTCCGTATGTTCGCCAAAAAACGGCGGGTCAGATGACCCGCCGTTTCTCTATGCTGTATGCTTTTTATGCTTCTTGGCTTTCGCAAGTATTTTTGCGAGGTATCGTCCGGTATGTGACGCCTCTACCTCAGCAACTTCCTCAGGCGTTCCCTTTGCAATAACTTTGCCACCACCGATGCCACCTTCAGGACCGAAGTCTATGAGATGGTCGGCACACTTGATGAGGTCGAGGTTGTGCTCGATAACCACCACGGTATTCCCGCGACGCACGAGCTCCTGGAGAATTTCTATAAGCTTGCGCACATCCTCGTAGTGAAGACCAACGGTAGGTTCATCAAGCAGATACAGCGTCTTCATCGTAATAGGACGATAGAGCTCTGAGGCAATCTTTACACGCTGCGCCTCGCCACCAGAGAGTGTCGTTGCTGACTGACCAAGCGTGAGGTACTCAAGACCCGTCTTTTGCAGTGTCTCTAGGCGATCATGGATAGCAGGAATATCCTCAAAGAATTTCGCAGCTTCTTCAACGGTCATTTCGAGGATTTCATGGATATTCTTTCCACGATACGTAACTTCGAGCGTCTCCTTCATAAAGCGCTTACCACCACACACATCACAGGTCACATACACTGTTGGAAGGAAGTGCATTTCAACCGCGATCATGCCGTTACCCTGACACGCTTCACAGCGACCGCCAGCCACATTGAATGAAAAGCGTCCTGGCTTCCAGCCACGCGCACGTGCTTCTGCGGTCGATGCAAATAGGTCGCGTATATGGGTAAAAGCACCGGTGTAGGTTGCCGGATTAGAGCGTGGTGTACGTCCAATCGGTGACTGATCGATAAGTACGGTGCGTCCGAGATACTCCGTGCCGGTAAGTCCTGCAATGTGCTCAAGCTTTGCTTCGCGTTTAGCGAAACGAGCAGCAACATTCTTGTGAAGAATGTCGTAGAGGAAGGTAGACTTACCTGAGCCTGAAACACCGGTAATACAGACGAGCTTACCGAGTGGAATCTCAACGTTCTGATTCTTCAGGTTATGGAGTGTTGCTCCCTTTACCTTAATAGAGCCCTTCTCACCCGTGCGGCGTTCCTCAGGTACCTCGATAGCCGTCTCTTCGCGCAGATACGAGAGGGTGAGCGAGCCACTCTCATTCTTAGGAGCGGTAAGTAGCTCATCAAGCCAGCCTGATACTACGACGTTACCGCCGTGAGTACCCGCTCCCGGACCAATATCTACAATATAGTCGGCAGCATAGATAGTATCTTCGTCGTGCTCAACCACGAGAATGGTGTTACCGAGCTTCTTAAGCGTGATCAAGGTTTCAATCAAGCGGTCGTTATCACGCTGATGGAGTCCAATTGTCGGCTCGTCGAGCACATAGAGCGCTCCGACAAGTCCCGTACCTAGCTGCGACGCAAGACGAATACGCTGTGCCTCACCACCCGAAAGCGTTGCCGCAGAGCGATCAAGCGTGAGGTAATCGAGCCCCACATTGAGCATGAAATCGAGGCGACTCGTAATCTCGCGGATTATGGGCGCTGCAATTTCTGCACGCATCTCAGAGAGTTCTACTGAATCCATGAAATGCTTAGCGTCCTTAATAGAGAGATCAGTGAAATCAACGATGTTCTTACCCAGACTCTTGTCCTTGGCACCCTTGAGGTACACACGCAGCGCCTCAGGACGAAGACGCTTTCCTTCACAAGTAGGACATGGGTCACTTGAGAAGAGTGATTTGGTGCCAAGTCCATTACAGGTAGGACACGCGCCATACGGGCTGTTGAATGAAAACAGGCGCGGCTCAACCTCCGGGAACGACATACCGTCTTCAGGACAGATGAACTTTGCAGAGAGCGTTTCTACCGTGCCGTCAGCATGCTTAATCTTCACGAGTCCATCGCTTTCCTTAAGTGCAAGCTCAAGTGCCTCAGACAAACGCTCGCGTGCAGCGCTTGGTGAGCGCACAAACTCGCTCACAAAGATAGAGTCTACTACCGCGTCTATGTCATGACGCTTATTGCGGTCGAGCACCACTTTCTCGCGGAGCGAGTGCATCGCACCATCGATAAGCACCTTTTCATATCCCTTGCCCAGGAGATCGTAGAGGAGTTGGTAATACTCTCCCTTACGTCCTACTACTACCGGCGCATAGATAAGTACCTGCGTACGATCGAACTCAACACCCATCACGGTCTCGGTGTCTCCCTTAGCTGACTTCTGGGTGGTCTTGGATTCGACACGATTCCATACCATGCGAATCATCTCTTCCTTAGAGAGACGTGAAATAGGTACATCGTGTTCCGTACAGTACGGTTGGCCAGCGCGCGCATATAGCACACGAAGGTAGTCATAAATCTCGGTCACCGTAGCAACGGTAGAACGAGGATTATTTGAACGACTCTTTTGATCAATCGAGATGGCTGGAGAGAGACCCGCAATCTCGTCCACATCAGGTTTCTGCATTTGGTTGAGGAACTGGCGAGCGTATGCAGAAAGAGACTCGACATAGCGGCGCTGACCCTCGGCAAAAATAGTGTCGAACGCAAGTGATGACTTGCCCGAGCCCGATAGGCCGGTAAGCACGGTCATAACCCCGCGAGGAATATCTACGGAAATGTTCTTGAGGTTATGGGTACGCGCACCCTTCACCGATATCCAATCGGCTCCCTGATGCTGCTCGTGTGCGGTCTTTTTCGCTTTTGCCATAGCTATATATTGGGTAGCGCCAGTCCTTGGCGGGACCGGTACCCACTCACTGTATCACGAACGCTTACGCGTGAGGAGTCGCTCCCAAAAGTGACTCAATCTTGGCGACAATCTCCTCGACAGCCACTTCAGCCTTCACGAGGTAGTCATTTGCACCGAGCGATTTAGCGCGCTCAATGTCCTTCTGCTGACCGAGGTTAGACACGATTACCACCGGCGTATCCTTCTCAGGACCTGTGTGCTTGCGAATAGCTTCAAGCACGGCGAAGCCATCCATGGTCGGAAGCATGAGGTCGAGGAGTACCATTGCAGGCTTGTATTGGTCAAAGAGCGCTATTGCCTCATTGCCGTCGTTGGCATAGAGCGTCTGATATTTACCTGCAAGCGTATGCCCTAGGAGGTTTTTGAGGATTGGGTCATCTTCTACGACGAGAATAAACTTTGTGTCAGCCATGGTGAAAGTATAGCAAGCAGCGTCTACTCCGCTACTGGCAAGCTGAGGGTAAAGGTGGTGCCTGGACCGTCCTCATTTGCTGCAAAGGTGAGGTCTCCCCCATGATCTGTCGCAATCGTGCGAGCGATATAGAGCCCAAGTCCGTTTCCGCCATTCTGCACAGCAATGGCATTCTGTGCACGATAGAAGCGCTCAAAGATATTCGCGCGATCCTCGGTTGAGATACCAATACCCGTATCTCTCACTTTCATAAAGACAAACGGGCCACGCTCTTCTGCTATGATACGCACCGATCCGTTTGCTGGAGTGTAACGAATAGCATTCTCTATGAGGTTGTTGAGCACCCACTTCACGCGCTCCTTATCTGCACGCACCCGTGATACATGGCCACCACTGCGCTCTACATAGAGCGCAACCTGAGACTTCTGCGCAAATGGCGTAAAGTCACGCACCACCTCCTCACCAAGTGCCTGTAGATCAAGTGGCTTGAAATCGTATTTGTACTTACCCGACTCAATAGATGAAATATCAAGCAGCGTACCGACAATAGCGACAAGCTCGTGACTCTTATCGGTTGCGCTTTTTACGAGAGCCTTCTGCTCTTCGGTGATATTACTCTTTTCCAGAGCCTCAAGTGCCCAGCGAATACCGGTCAGCGGAGTGCGCAATTGGTGCGCAGCTGTTGAAATAAAGTCGCTCTTCACCCGAGATACTTCTACGTCCTTCTTGTGTGCTTCTTCCACACGAGTCGTGAACTTGGTGAACACATCAACAAGTGAGCGTAACTCCGAAGGAACTGGAGGCACCTCAGGAAGCGGCACATGTTCTCCACGGTCAGCAAATGCCTGCATCGCGACAACCACACCCTTAAGCGGCTTAGCAATAAGCGTAGAGAGTATCCAGAACATAACGCCCAAGATGCCGGCAGAAATGATGATGGAGAAAATTGCTTGCTCTGCAAGTAATGTATAGAGCACTTTATCGCTTCCGGTACCTACCACATCAGGGAAGATGACAGAAAGCTGACTCGACATAAACAATATCGAGGCCAATATCACGCCGAACGCCGTGATGAGATTCACCAATAGAAGAACTGCGAGTAAGACGCGCAAACTCATATGCGCATATGGTAGCACGCAACTATCGTCGTCCTTTGCGCTTTTTAACTACTGTGGGTACTTCTTTCCCTTCTAGCTTGTATATCTCATCGCGAAGAATAGCAGCTGTTTCAAAATCAAGCGCTTCTACCGCTTCACCCATCTGTCTGCGCTTCTCTTCAATAAATGCATCTGGATCTTCTGCAAAGAGTTTCTTGTCGAGTTCAAGAAGTGTGTCTACAGCCTTCTGGTGTTCAGAACGCATACCTTCTGCAATGTCACGAATCTCCTTCTTAATAGTCTGCGGAGTGATGCCATGCTCCTTGTTGTACGCAAGCTGAATTTCTCGGCGACGATTGGTCTCAGTAATGGCGCGGTCAAGTGAACCAGTCATTACATCTGCATACAGAATCACACGACCGAGCACATTACGTGCGGCGCGGCCAATAGTCTGAATGAGAGAGGTCTCACTACGCAGAAATCCTTCCTTGTCAGCATCAAGGATACCCACTAGCTCTACCTCAGGCAGATCAAGACCTTCGCGAAGCAGATTCACACCCACGAGGATATCGAACTCACCCTTACGAAAGGCAGTCAAAATCTCAATGCGTTCAATGGTCTTAATATCACTATGAAGATACTCCGCACGCACACCCTTCTCGCGCAGGAAGGTAGCCAGGTCTTCAGCCATCTGCTTCGTAAGTGTGGTAGCGAGCACGCGCCCGCCGTTCTTGATGGTGGCGTGCGCTTCATCGATGAAATCCGCTACCTGACCCTTGTAGCTATCCGAGCCCATAATAGGTCGTACTACCAGCTCTGGATCAATGAGTCCGGTCGGACGAATAATCTGTTCAGCAAACTGACCATCGGGTGGAACGCTGTGTTCGCGCTCATAATTTCCCGGAGTTGCCGACACGTAGATCACCTGTCCGATTCTCTCCTCAAACTCATCAAACTTAAGCGGACGATTGTCACGAGCACTTGGCAGACGGAACCCATGCTCAATAAGGACATCCTTGCGTGAACGGTCTCCCGCATACATACCGCCAATCTGTGAGACGGTCACGTGCGATTCGTCTATGACGGTAAGAAACTCAGGAGTGCCATCCTTCTTGTGTGGGAAATATGAGAGGAGCGTATGAGGTGGCTCGCCAGGCGTGCGACCATCGAAATGGCGGGAGTAATTCTCAATACCGCCCGTATACCCAACTTCACGAATCATTGCGATGTCGTGAAGGGTGCGACGCTTGAGGCGCTCAGCTTCAAGCGGCTTCTCTTCGCGCTTCAACTGCTCAAGGCGCTCGTCGAGTTCAGCACGAATGTCCGTGAGTGCGCGCATGCGCTCATCCTCATCGGTCACGAAGTGCTTAGCTGGGAACACGAAGAGTGAGTCAAGCTCACGAATCTTTGCGCGTGAGACAGGATCAAACTGCTCGATGTATGCAATGCGGTCTTCATCGAATGACACGCGGTAGAGCGCCTGTTCATTCACCGGCATGAGCTCTACCATATTTCCAACTGCACGCATGGTGCCTGGAGTGACGTCGGTAGTGGTGCGTTCAAAATAGATGCGCACGAGCTTACGAATAAGTGCTGCTCGGTCTTCTTGTTCTCCTTTCACGAGCTTCACATGCACCTTCTCATACGACTCCGGAGACCCGAGTCCATAAATTGCAGACACCGACGCCACGATGATCACATCCTTGCGCGTAAGAAGCGCTTGTGTCGCTGCATGTCGCAGACGATCAATCTCCGCATTTATCTGCGCTTCCTTTTCGATGTAGGTGTCTGAGTGTGCGATATAGGCTTCTGGCTGGTAGTAATCGTAGTACGACACGAAATAGTGCACGGCGTTCTCCGGAAAGAACTCTCGATATTCGGAGGCAAGCTGTGCAGCAAGCGTCTTGTTGTGCGCAAGCACTAAGGTAGGCATACCCACCTCTGCGATGACATTAGCTATCGTGTAGGTCTTTCCCGAGCCGGTTACACCAAGCAAGGTCTGGTGATGCAGACCTTTACGAAGTCCTTCCGCGAGCGTTTTGATAGCCTTTGGCTGGTCGCCTGCCGGAGGAAACGGCACATGGAGTTTGAAATCCGCCATATAGGTGACGATACCACACCCAGTGTGGGATGTGCATGATGGCAGGCGTATACTTATAGACAGGTTGGACCTTGAGAGA
>CAYWWP010000009.1:12765-24998 GCA_964462415.1 uncultured Candidatus Saccharibacteria bacterium | reverse complement strand
TGGCTTGAGCTGTTCCCTTCAGTGGGGTAACGAACGCAACCCCCGTTGTCTGTTAATTGTCAGGCGAGACTGCCCCCTCACGGGGGAGGAAGGTGGGGATGACGCCAGATCAGCATGTCCCTTGATGCCCTGGGCTGCACACGTGATACAATGGTTGGTACAGAAGGAAGCAATACCGCAAGGTGGAGCAAATCCCAAAAACCAGCCCCAGTACGGATAGAGGTCTGCAACGACCTCTTGAAGCCGGAATCGCTAGTAATCGTGGGTCAGCACACCACGGTGAATACGTTCTCGAGTCTTGTACTCACCGCCCGTCAACTCAGGGAAGTTGGGGGTACCCGATATCTTGGCTTGTCCAGGACTACGGTAAACTCAATGACAAGGAGTAAGTCGTAACAAGGCACGGCTAGCGGAAGCTGGTCGTGGAACATATCCAATCGGAACGAGACGTTCGGAAGAACTCTCTTCGTCGATCGCCAGTACTTTTAGTACTTGGTAGAGGAAATGATACTCATCCTTAAATGGTATTCGGACGCCGGAAAAACGAACCGGTGAGGATTTGGAAGTCTCAATTGAACTTCTGAAGCCTCGAATAGGCGGAACGCAAGAGAACATTTTCTCCTTACTTTCCTAGACGTATTTAGTTGAAGTAGCGCGCTTGGCGGATGATTTTCTTCGGAGAATCATCCGCCAAGCGCGTTTTAGGAGGAGGGTGGAATTTATTCTCGTTCTCTGGTACTATCGCGTAGTACGCACGCGTAGCTCAGTTGGTCTTGAATCAGATGTGTCCCTTGCGTGATGTGTGCATGCGTAGCTCAGTTGGTAGAGCACTCGACTGATACTCGAGCGGTCCCAAGTTCGAATCTTGGCGCATGCACACACTACGGAATCTGCTCTGATTCAACTCCACTGATACTCGAGCGGTCGTAAGTTCGAATCTTACCGCGTGCACAAAAAACATAATTCAAGGCATTAACTCGACTGATACTCGAGTAGCACCAAGTTCGAATCTTGGCGCGCACAGTACGTAGCCCTTTTGTGCAAAACAACACCACCCTAGAGGTGGTGTTGTTTTGCACAGGGTATAGGAATGGTTAGAAATACAGGGAGGGTGCCAGGTATACTACGAGCATATGAGAGATATCGTCATCATCACGGGGATGTGCGCTGCAGCCATACTCATCGGTGCATGGCTCTATTTCTACGGACCGACCGATGTGCGCGAACCACGCGCGATTGCACCTGAGACACAACAAGCATCAGCAAGCGCAAGCACTCCTGAAACCAAAGATGTGACCTTTACGGTAATTGGTCATGGTAAGCAGTCGCTTGTGCATGAGCGTAAGAACTACGCAGTATTTACTGAGGAAGACTTCGCAAAACTGTGGAAGCAGACAGGCTCTACCGACAAGATGCCAACCATAGACTTCACCAAGGCATACGTGGTGGCCGTGTTTGCAGGAGATAAGTCTACAGGAGGACATGCAGTATCAGTCACAAGCATCAAGGATGCGGGAGATGCGCGGGTATTCCATGTATTGCTTGAAAAGCCTGGGGCAGGGTGTGTGACCTCTGAGGAGCTCACGAGTCCCTATCAGGTTATTCGTGTCCCAAATAGTGACGCATCGCTTGCGCATACTGACGTAGAGGTCGAGGTTCCTTGTAACTAAGCGCATATTTCCTGCTAGGGGGTAAGTGGGGTAGGATGACCCTATGCGTTTTCGTAGCCATTTTGAGGGAAAAAAGATAACCGTCATGGGGCTCGGGCTCCTGGGACGTGGGGTAGGAGATGCTCGATTCCTTGCGCAGCAGGGGGCTGAGCTTATTGTGACCGACCTCAAATCACGTGAAGAGCTCGCCACCTCTCTGGCTGAGCTTGCTGCGTTTCCAAATATTACCTATGTACTGGGCGAACATCGCCTCGAAGATTTTCGTAATCGTGACTATATCTTGAAGGCAGCCGGTGTGCCTCTTGATTCTCCGTATATTGCCGAGGCACGTGCTGCCGGAATCCCTATAAAGATGAGTGCGTCGTGGTTTGCAGAGCTTGCGCAAATCCCGGTAATTGGCATCACGGGTACGCGCGGCAAGTCCACCACAACGCACATGATCCATGCGGTGCTTAAGGAAGCGCAGATACCAGTACTACTAGGAGGAAATGTGCGAGGTGTTTCAACACTCGCACTTCTCGACACTGTTACAGAAGGAGACTGTGCGCTCTTTGAACTGGATTCATGGCAGTGTCAGGGATTTGGGGAAGAACGCATGAGTCCGCATATTGCGGTGTTTACGACATTCATGCGTGACCACATGAACTACTACCATGACGACATGGGTGCGTACTTGGAGGATAAGGCGCAGATTTTTAAGTATCAAACGGCAGGGGACACGCTTGTGTTGGGCACGCAGTGTGCGCCACTTATAGAAGAGACGTATGGTGGTGCGCTTGCTGCCACAGTGATGCACGCAGATGCACACACGATACCTGCTACGTGGACACTCCAGATACCGGGCGAGCATAATCGCTACAATGCGGGTCTTGCGTATAGTGTGGGCAAGGTGCTTGGTCTTACCGAGGCAGTGCTTGAGCGAGCACTTACCTCATTTGCGGGGGTTCCTGGTCGTCTTGAACGTGTTGGGGTGGTGCAGGGGGTAACGGTATATAACGACACCACCGCAACGACTCCTGACGCTACGCTTGCAGCGCTTGAAGCGCTCCCTAGAGACAGCACTGTACTCATTATGGGAGGTGCTGATAAGGGACTTCCGCTTGAACGTCTTGCAGAGCGTGTGCGTACACTTAAATCAGTCGTCCTTCTTGCAGGGACCGGCACAGACAGGTTGCTACCTATGCTGAGTGATGTAGTCGTCTGCACAAGTCTTGCTGAAGCGGTGTCGCATGCGTTTGCGCAGAGCAAGCCGGGAGATACGCTGGTGCTTTCCCCCGCATTTGCGTCATTTGGGATGTTTAAGAATGAATATGACCGCGGAGATCAGTTTATGAGTATCATTAATTCCTATGGCGGATAATCAGCGAAAAATCTTCATGACCGGTGTGGGCGGTATTGGCATGTCTGCACTTGCCCAGCTTATTGCTCTACGCGGAGAAGAGGTCTCAGGCTCTGATAGGGAAGAGAGTCCAACGACGGAACTGCTTGAATCTAAGGGCATTCATGTAGCTATAGGACAGAAGGAAGACAATGTAGCTCCGGACACGAGCTTGCTTATCTACACAGCCGCGGTGCCAGAGAGTAATCCTGAGCGCGTGCGTGCGACAGAACTAGGTATACCTCAGGTATCCTACTTTGAAGCGCTTGGAAGTGTGTCAGAGGAGAAGCGTACGGTGGCTATAGCAGGCACGCACGGCAAGACCACTACTACTGGCATGCTCGCACGCATTCTCAAGGACGCGGGTGCAGAGCCGTCAGCTGTCGTAGGGTCTATAGTGAAAGATTTTGGGAGCAACTATCTGCCCGGTACCTCTGACCTATTTGTGGTAGAGGCATGTGAATATGAGCGGCATTTCCTGACGCTTCAGCCAGAGGTGCTGGTTATCACGAACATTGAGTTCGATCACACGGACTACTATCAGGACTTGGCAGATGTGCAGAGTGCCTTTCGTGCGCTCATCAAGAAGGTTCCGCTTCACGGCACCATCATTACTGATGTAGAGCACCCACACATCGCACCGCTTCTTGAAGGTGTTCAGGCACAGATTGTTGACTACACTAAGGAGCCTGCGTACGAGTTGCGTGCTCCGGGTGAGTTTAATCAGATGAATGCACGAGCAGCAGCAGCGGCAGCACGTGCCGTGATGTCGGATATACAGCAGGGTGACATCATTCGTGCCCTTGCTGACTTCCATGGTACCTGGCGCCGCTTTGAGCGTAAGGGTACGACTGATACGGGAGTCACGGTGTATGACGATTATGCGCACCACCCGACAGCTATTCGCGAAACGCTGCGAGCGCTTCGTACGAAAACTGAGGGTCGTGTGTTTGTGGCATTCCATCCGCACCTCTATTCACGCACCCGCGATTTGCTTGATGGTTTTGCGCGTGCGTTTGGAGATGCTGATGAGGTGCTCATTGCGCCTATCTATCCTGCACGTGAAGTCGACGACGGCACTATTTCAAGTGAGATAGTAGCAGAGCGTGTGCGTGCTGAGGGTGTCCATGCTCGAGCACTTTCGTTTGAAGACATTGAGACGGTGCTGCGCACAGAGCCCAAAGAGGGTGACGTGATAATGACCATGGGAGCAGGAGATATCTATAAGGTGGCAAATCATCTGGTCGCATAATATGGAACAAGGAACACTTTCAGTGGTGGGGACTCCGATAGGAAATCTCGCAGATATTACGCTTCGCGCGCTCGATACACTGCGTCAGGCAGATGTCATTGCGTGCGAAGACACACGCGTTACTGCCAAGCTTCTTGCGCGCTATGAGATAGAGAGGTCACTTCTTATATTCCACGCACAGAGCGGACGTGTCGCGACTAATCGCATCCTTTCGCTTCTTGCAGAAGGGAAGCATGTGGCCCTGGTGACTGATGCAGGCACGCCAGGCATTAGTGATCCGGGCACGGAGCTGGTGCGTGAGGTGCGCGAGCGCCTGGGTGATGAGGTTCGGATTCAATCTATTCCGGGTCCTGCTGCCATTACCGCTGCAATTTCCATAGCTGGGCTACGCACGCATGAATTTGTGTTTTTGGGGTTCTTGCCACATAAGAAGGGGCGCCAAACCCTTTTTAAGGAAATTGCTGAATCTGAGCGAGCTATGGTCTTTTACGAGTCTCCGCATCGCATAGAAAAGGCTCTCGAGAGCCTGGCAGAGGTATTGGACGAAGATAGGGTGGTGGCTGTTGCACGCGAGCTTACCAAGCTTCACGAATCATTTGTGGAGGGAAGTGCCGTTTCAGTACGAGACTATTTTAAGGAGCATCCTGATCAGGTGCGTGGAGAATTTGTGGTTATCGTCGCTCCATAAGGGACTGCGCTATACTTAGCTCTATGTCGCGTGAACACATCCTTGTAGTGTGCGGAGTAGGTATAGCAAGTGCGCCGTTCCTCGGACTTCCACTGTCCTGGCTCGCTATCCTACTTCCGGTTCTTGGAGTACTCGTTGGCATCATCGGGGTGACGCTTGTTCTGCGTCGCACATCTCGTCATGAAGAAGCACCTCTCAGATCTACTCACGAGTAAGCTCGTCATTGCAGCATTCCTGTTTGGGTTTGTGGTGTTCGCCGTGGTGTTGGTTATTCCGTATGCACGCTCGAGCACCTACGTACGGGGTCAAGAGGTGAGCGAGGTGCTCTCAAAGGCAGTTGAAGCCGTAACGCCAAAAGTACTCGACACAAAAGAGTACGACCGGTTGTTGCTTAAGAATGCAAACTACGCAAGTACTACCGGGACAAGCACACCGCGCCTATGGCCGGCTAAAGCTCCATATCCTAAGTACGGAGCCATCCTCCCGTTTAATCGCATAGTCGCGTACTACGGAAACTTCTACTCAAAGAATATGGGGGTCCTAGGAGAATACGAGTCACCGGTGGTGCTCGATAAGCTCCGTCGCGAAGCGGCCAAATGGGAGGCAGCAGACCCGGAGACTCCGGTGGTGCCAGCTATTGAGTATATTGCGGTAGTTGCGCAAGATAATCCAGGCAAGAGCGGGAAGTATCGAGCACGCATGCCAGATGATCAGATAGATAAGGCTATTGCAATGGCCAAAGAGGTGAACGGCATCGTTATACTCGACGTACAGGTAGGTCTATCAACAGTTGAGTCAGAGATTCCCGCGCTTGAGCACTACTTGTCTATGCCACAAGTACATCTCGCGCTTGATCCTGAGTTTTCTATGAAGGGTGGGGAAGAACCGGGTGAGGTTATAGGTTCTCTTAATGCAAACGATATTAACTACGTAGCAAACTATTTGGCGGAGCTTGTTAAGAAGAATGACCTGCCGCCTAAGGTATTGATTGTCCACCGATTCACGCAGCGTATGGTACAGAATGCAGAGGCCATTACGCCGCTTCCTGAAGTCCAGGTAGTAATGGTTATGGATGGGTGGGGTAGTCCTGCGCGTAAGATTGGTACCTATAAGCACTTTATATATCCTGAGCCAGTACAGTTCACTGGGTTTAAGTTGTTTTATAAGAACGATCTTAAACCACCATCAGAGAGACTCCTTACGCCGCAAGAATTGCTTAACCTAACCCCGCAGCCACTCTTCATCCAGTATCAGTAGTTTGGGTAGACAGGGTCATAAAAGGGCGTACTATCGGTCACAGAAAGGGAGGTGTGTATGTTCGATTTACGTACCATCAGCACGGTTACAGAAGCAGAAGCTGCACTGGATGAAGTCACTCGTCATCGAATTGACCTGATTCAAAGGCCACCTGCTCGTAAACCATCACGTGAGGCTGCACGGCGCGATCCAAAGCTTCGCATCGTGTGGCTGTTGAGAAGCTTCATACGTAGATGCAAACAACGTGATGCGCTTACTCGTGCTGCCTGACTCTTCGTGCGAGCACGCATCGTACTTCACAAGAGGTTCGCTAATCGCGGACCTCTTTTTTCGTACACGCGGTATACTACGTTCACATGATTGATAATCCGGAGCGTGTTACGTATTTTGCAGCGACTGACAGTCGCGGTAAGCGCACACCATTTGGGATTAAGGCGAAAGACCGGGCACGTCACATGTATGTGATAGGAAAGACCGGCATGGGTAAGTCCACGCTTCTTGAAAATATGGCCATTCAGGATATTCAGAATGGCGAGGGTATGGCGTTCATCGATCCTCACGGAAGTGCAGTTGAAAAGCTGCTGGACTTTATTCCCGAGCATCGCGTTAAGGATGTGGTCTACTTTGCACCATTCGATCTTGAACATCCGATGGCATTTAACGTCATGGAGGATGTGGGATATGACAAGCGTCACTTGGTCACCTCGGGTCTCATGGCGACGTTCAAGAAAATCTGGGAGGATGCATGGTCTGCGCGTATGGAGTACATCCTCACTAATACTCTGCTCGCACTCCTTGAATACCCTGGCGCAACATTGCTTGGCGTTAACCGCATGTACACCGACAAGAACTATCGGAAAAAAGTAGTTGATAACATCAAAGATCCTGTTGTGAAGGATTTCTGGACCAAAGAATTTGCTGGATACACTGACCGCTTCACCCAAGAAGCGACCCCTGCTATTCAAAACAAGATTGGACAATTTACGTCTAATCCACTCATTCGAAACATCATCGGACAGCCGCACTCATCATTTGATATTCGTACCCTGATGGATCAGCGTAAGATTCTTCTTATTAATCTTTCAAAGGGTCTGGTGGGTGATGTGAACATGCGTTTGTTGGGCTCCATGCTCACGACACGTATATTCTTGGGTGCAATGAGTCGTGCAGACTTGCCCGTAGAGCAGCTCAAGAAAGCTCCAAAGTTTTACTTCTATGTGGACGAATTCCAGAATTTTGCAAATGAAACATTTGCTGAAATTCTATCTGAGGCGCGCAAGTACAATCTGAATCTACTCATTGCGCATCAGTATGTGGAGCAAATGGATGAGCAGGTTCGTGCCGCAGTGTTTGGGAACGTCGGTACGACAGTCACGTTCCGCGTGGGTCCCTTTGATGCAGAGGTGCTGGAGACCGTCTTTAGTCCTGAATTCACCAGTGAAGACTTGGTAAATCTTGGGTTTGCACAGATTTACCTTACGCTCATGATAGATGGCATTGGTTCTCGACCGTTTTCTGCAGTAACCATCCCACCGATAGAGCCTCCGAAGCGCTCATATCATGACGAGGTTATTACTGCATCACGTACGCAGTTCGGTACACCACGACAAACGGTTGAAGAGGCTATATACAGTGAGCTCGCAGCTGCTGCTGAGGCCGCAGAAGAGGCACCTAAGCCGCGCACAAGTCAGGGAGGCGATCGTCGTCCGTCTCAGGGTGAACGACCACGAGAACGTAGAACACCAGACTCTGGAGGAGGTCGGGCAGATACTCAAAAAGGCGAGCGACCCCAGTCCCAGAGCCGGCCGCACCAGCCCCAAAAGTCCGCTCCACCAAAGGAACAAACCACTGCAGATTTGAAAGCAATCTTGCGCTCAACCATAGAAAAGGCTGAAAGTGAAAAGAAGCAACAGCAAAACGCCCAGGGTAGTTCTCTCAAGGAGAGTCTCCGCGAGGCGGTTGGCAAGGAAGCGCTTAACAATACCCGCATTCCATCTCCGGGAGCTCCCGATTCCAAGCGGCCGTTTGAGGTGCCAGAAGAGACTCTTCGCGCTTTGTTTAAGGATGTATAAGGCGCTTGTCGGAGCGGGGGTGTGTTTACTAGCGCTTGGTGCGCCAACAGCCGCATTTGCGGCTGTTGTTATAAACGAGGTGGCATGGATGGGTACAAGCGCATCTGCGAACGCAGAGTGGGTTGAGCTTAAGAATACTGACAGTGCACCGGTATCACTTGCGGGATGGACACTGACGTCGCTAAGTGGCACACCTTCTATCGGGCTTACTGGGTCAATAGCCGCTAATGGATTCTATTTATTAGAGCGCACAAGTGACGTGAGTGTACCTGAAGTTTCTGCAGATCAGGTGTATAGCGGAGCCATGGCGAATGGTGGACTCACACTCGTGCTTAAGGATGCGGCCGGCGTTGCACAAGATACCGTTGAAGGTGGTACGGATTGGAAGAATATCGGGGGAGATAATACGAGCAAGCAGACACCACAGCGAACCCAGACTGGCTGGGTAACTGCAGTTGCGACACCGAGAGCTGAAAATGCTAGTGCCGCTGGAGCTGGAGGATCTGCGACTACTACCGAGCAGGCAGATACACCTACCACGACGGTAGGAGGGAGTCCGCTCGTGAATACTGCATCGTTTGGGAATCCTATTCCTCGTCTGCGTATCCAAACCGGTGCTGGGCATATTGTTGCGCTTGGTGCGCGTACTCCATACGAGGTGCATGTGTACGACGAGTACGGCACTGTGCTTACTAATCCAAATGTGACATGGAATTTCGGAGATGGTGATGTGGCGTATGGACGCACTGTAGAGCACACCTATCGTGCGCTTGGAACATATACTGCGGTCATCCATGTCACCTCAGGTCCGAGCCAAAGTACCGCAACGCTTACGGTGCGCGTAGATCCTGTAGATGTGCACATAGTGCGTGTAGCTAGAGATGGAGTAACACTACACAACGACCGAGACACACTACTCGATCTTTCGGGGTGGAAGCTGGTTGCGGGAGATACGTCATTTACCTTTCCTCAGTACTCAGTGCTTGCAGGAAGTGGTGAGGTGACGTATATGCCGCATATAACAGGTATTAGCTCAACTACTACGGAAGTACTGCTGCGCATGCCTGATGGAGATCTTGTCACGCAGGCAAGTAGTAGGGAAGTCGTTACTCAGGAAATAGCTCCATTAGCGCAAACCTCAGTCATGCAACCTGAGGGACGTGTGCTTGGTATACAAACAGTAGAGGAAGCTGCGCCTCAGATAGTCATAGAACCAATACCAACCTATGCAGATGCGACTACAGCCCCAGACGCTCCGGTACGCCCGGCGGCGTCTGGGGCGTTGTCGGATAGTCCGCTGCACCCACTCATAACCTCGCCCTGGACCGCTTCCTTTTTGGGGCTCCTACTTGCAGCAGGTGCAGCACTCGTCATACTCTAACTACATGTCAAAAACCATACTCGTGACCGGAGGAGCCGGATTTATAGGAACGGCGCTTTGTCGTCGTCTTCTGGGTGCAGGTCATCGAGTGATTAGCTTGGATAACTATTTCACCGGTAGCCGCGAGAATCATGTGCCGGGTGTTGAGTATCGAGAAGGGCATACTAAAGATGTCGCCATGCTCGTGCCTGAGACCCCTGATATTGTGTTCCATTTAGGTGAATATTCTCGAGTTGAACAGAGCCTTAAGGAGCCAGCGGTGGTATGGGATCTCAATAAAGTGGGTACGTTTGCCGTGCTTGAGTATGTGCGTGCATGTGGCGCGAAATTGATATATGCGGGTTCATCAACAAAGTTTGGTGATGGAGGTCTTGGACGAGATCAGAGTCCGTATGCGTGGACCAAAGCCACAAACACCGAACTCGTTCAAAACTACGGAGCGTGGTATGGCGTTCCATATGCCATTACCTACTTCTACAACGTGTACGGACCAGGTGAACGATCGGGTAAGTACGGGACAGTGATTGAAATATTCAGACAGAAGCGTCTTTCCGGAGAACCTATTACCGTAACTGCGCCTGGCACTCAGCGCCGCAATTTTACACACATTGATGACATTATCGATGGTCTAGTGCTAGTGGGTGAAAAGGGGGAGGGGGATTCATTTGGTATTGGTAATGAGGAATCATACTCAGTGCTTGAAGTGGCACATATGTTTGGTGGTCCTGTACACATGCTCCCAGAGTCAGCAGGTAATCGTATGAGTGCGGATATAGATACGAGCAAGACGCGTCTGCTTGGGTGGCAGTGTACGCGTTCGCTTCCTGAATACATCAAGAGCATTCTCCCTGCATGAAAAAGAAAGTTCTCATTTTTTCTCTCCAATACTACCCCTATGTAGGAGGAGCAGAAGTTGCACTTAAGGAACTAACAGATCGGTTGGGTGAGGTATATGAGTTCCATATGATTACCGCGTGGTATGACCGGTCATTGCCGCAGCAGGAGTATGTGGGCTCGGTGCTGGTCCATCGTATTGGACTTGCGACGATGCATCCTGCTATTGGGGACTTACGACGATTGCCACTACATCTCAATAAGTACCTGTACCAGATGCTTGCGTACTGGGAAGCACGGAAACTACATCGGATACATGACTACACGCTTGTGTGGGCGATGATGGCACATGCTACCGGCATACCCGCAGGACTCTTTAAGCGAGCAGTTCCGCACGTACCGTACGTGCTCACCCTTCAAGAGGGAGACCCGCTTGCGCATATAGAGCGAACTATGCGTCCGGTCTGGCCACTGTTTGTGCAGGGGTTTTTGCGTGCAGATAGAGTGCAGGCAATCTCTACATTTCTTGGTGCGTGGGCAACACGCATGGGATTTCGAGGAACACCAGACATTATTCCAAATGGGGTAGACGTTGTGCGTTTCGCTGCGCCAATAGCAGAAGCAGATATAGAACATGCACGTAGAACGTTAGGGAAAACAGAAGGAGATGTGTACCTCATAACCACATCTAGGCTGGTCCATAAGAATGGTATTGATACGGTAGTGCGTGCTCTCGCACTGCTTCCAGAACACGTTATCTTTCTTGTGTATGGTATAGGGCCCGACGAGGCAAAGCTGCGTACCCTTGCGCAGGAACTGGGTGTAGAACATAGAGTCAGATTTATGGGTCAAGCAACGCATGGTGAACTTCCTGTGCTCCTACGCGCGTCTGACATATTTGTCCGTCCCTCACGATCTGAAGGAATGGGTAATTCGTTTATCGAAGCTATGGCTGCTGGTATTCCGGTCATTGCAACCCAAGAGGGAGGAATATCTGACTTCCTGTTTGATGCTGTGCGTAATCCTGACAAGACAACTACCGGATGGGCAGTAGATGTCGATGCTCCCGTGCAAATCAAGGACGCGGTGGAGCGCATCATTGAGGATGCACAAACCACTCAGAAGGTATGCGAACAGGCAAAAAACCTAGCAATTACAACATATAATTGGGATCTTGTGGCTCAAGATATGTCGAGCGTCTTTGCGGCAGTGGGTCAGGTACAATAACGACATATGGCAGCTACACGGGTTCTCATAGCAACACCGCTCTATCCTCCGGAGCCAGGAGGTCCTGCCACCTATGCAGCACTTCTGGAAAAGTATCTGCCCGACGAACACATTGAGGTCTCTCTCGCGGTGTTTTCCCTTGTACGAAACTTACCAAAGATAGTCCGACATATCGCGTACTTTTTCTTACTCATCAAGAAGGGGCGCGGAGCATCTGTGGTCCTAGCCTTAGATCCTGTGTCTGTGGGAGTGCCCGCATATTGGTACAGCAGATTGAGCGGGAAGAGATATATCGTAAAAATTGTCGGTGACTACGCATGGGAACAAGGTACGCAGCGATTCGGTATTACTGATGCCCTAGATGTCTTTGTGAAGCGGCGCAGCGTACCGTTCGTGGTGCAGCTATTGCGTGCAGTACAAACGCATGTTGCTCGCGGTGCAGATATGGTGATTGTGCCAAGCAATTATTTACGA
>CAYWWP010000009.1:10592-12665 GCA_964462415.1 uncultured Candidatus Saccharibacteria bacterium | reverse complement strand
TCTATTCTTGAAGACGGACCAACCCGTGCTCGCATGCGCGCGTATCGTGACGCACTAGGAGAGTTGCATATCATCACGCCTGCGCCACGTACGGAGGTAATTCATGACGGTACGCTGCATATCTACGGCATTAATACGCATCGCTTCTGGCGTGCGCATGCACTTGAGAAGCAAGCCCGTGCTCTCATTCTTGAGCATGGCATCCACGTAGTATCTGCCCAGGATCCCTTTGAACAAGGTATTGCGGCACTGAGGGCAGTACAAGGCACACCTGCTAAGCTCCACATTCAGGTGCATACAGATTTTCTGTCTCCATGGTTTGTGCGTGCTGGAAATTTCAGGTCACCGGTAGTACCAACCCCGGCGATTAACCGTGTTCGCCGGGCGCTCGCTGATCAAGTGCTTCCGTGTGCGCAAGGTGTTCGTGTGGTCTCAGAGCGTATTAAGCGTTCGCTTATTGCACGGTATGGTGCAGGTATTACCGAGCCTGTCGTCATTCCGATAGAGACGTCGCGTACACCTGCTACACCTGTAGCTCTTCCTAAACATCCCTTTACGTTTGCGCTTATTACTGTCGGACGACTAGAGCCGGAAAAGCGTATTGAAGATATTATTGCGGCGCTCATCTCTCTTAAAGATCAATATCCTGCTGTAGGACTGTTTATTGTAGGTGAGGGGCGAGAGCGCTCACGACTGGAGCGCATGGTACGCGACGCGAGGCTTACTGACCGAGTTATATTCCTTGGGGCACGTGTGGATGCTCCTGGACTTATGGCAAGCGCGCAAGCATACATTCAAGCAAGTGCGTACGAAGGATATGGTCGTACGTTGGTAGAAGCGGCACTTGCGGGGGTCCCTATCATCACGACTGATGTGGGTATCGTGGGCGAGGTATTTCGAGGATACGAAGAGGTGCTCGCAGCTCCGGTAGCAGATCCTGCCGCGCTTGCACTCCATATTCGGGGTCTTGTAGAGGATATGCGTGCGCGCACCGAGCTTTCTATGCACGCAAAGACTGCAGTTGAAAAACACCTAACAGAAACAGATGCAAGTGCTGCTGCTATAGCACAGGACTTAGCGCGACTCATATGAAGCGTGTTGTAACCATAGGAGGAGGAACCGGTACCTTTGTGGTGCTCTCGGGGCTACGTGCACTAACCGATGTGTCGCTCACCGCTATCGTCACTGCAGCAGATGATGGCGGCTCAACGGGTAGGTTGCGAGATGCATATGGCATTTTGCCTCCGGGAGACGCGCGTCAGGCACTAGTAGCGCTAGCCGAAGAAGGCAATGTATTACGAGACCTCTTTTCGTATCGATTTGAAAAGGGGGATGTGGCTGGTCATAATCTGGGGAACTTGTTTATTACAGCACTCGCGGATATCACGGGATCAAATGAATCAGCACTACAGGAAGCCTCACGTATTCTGCGTGTATCAGGAAAGGTGCTTCCTGCCACAGAGAAGCCCGCAACGCTGGTTGCCACGTTTGCAAATGGTACGGTAGTAACCGGACAAAATGCTATTAGCGAAAGCGCCACCGCAAGTAACCCTATTGCTGATATTCGGCTCGCGGAACATCTCCCGGTTACCGCAGCAGCACTAGAGGCAATCAGAGAGGCAGATCTTATTGTGCTTGGTCCGGGCAATCTCTATTCCTCAACTATCGCAGCACTGCTTGGCGCTGGTATGCAGGAAGCCTTGCAGGGGAGTCGGGCAAGGGTGGTGTATGTAGCAAATCTCTTCACAAAGGCTGGCGAGACAGACGGGTATACTTTGGCACGGTGTGTGGGTGAAGTAGAGCGGTACGCGGGCAGGCCAATGGATGTCATATATGTGCATGATGGATTGTTTGCTCATGATGTTGTGGAGTGGTATGCCCGCGAGGACGAACACCCAATGAAGGATGATTTGGGAGAGGATGTTCGGGTGGTGCACGCACCGCTGGCTTCAGTTAATGTAGTACCGCCCATTCCAAACGACCCTATACGCCGCTCTCTTATGCGCCATGATCCAGAACGTGTATGTGCAATACTTAAACCGTTACTTGTATGATGTATTTTCTTGATTTTGA
>CAYWWP010000009.1:6313-10492 GCA_964462415.1 uncultured Candidatus Saccharibacteria bacterium | reverse complement strand
TGGATTCGTTCGCTTGCACCGCACTACGAATCAATAGAGGTGATATGTCTGAAGGAGGGAAGCCACTCACTTCCTCAGAATGTGCGTGTTCACTCTCTCGGGAAAGAGAAGGGTAGGGCGCCAGGGTTCATATATGCTATGCGATTCAAGTTCCTCGCGTGGAAGTTGCGTCGAGAGTACGATGCCGTGTTTGTGCATATGAATCAGGAGTATATCCTCATTGGCGGCCTCATGTGGAAGTTCCTAGGTAAACCCGTATACATGTGGCGTAACCACTACGCAGGCTCTCTGCTTACCGACATCGCGGCAATGTTTTGCACAAAGGTGTTCTGTACTTCTACATACTCGTACACGGCAAAGTTTTCAAAAACAGTACTCATGCCTGTTGGTATCGATGTAGGAAACTTTCACCCGAACGAGAACAGTGTTCGGGTCCCACGATCAATTTTGTTTCTTGCACGAATCGCCCCTTCAAAACACCCAGACATCCTTATTGAAGCCCTGGGAATGTTGCTCGAAAGAAACGTAAGCTTCACGGCATCAATATACGGTTCACCACTGCCGCAAGATGCTCGGTATTATGAATCAATACAACTACGTGCCCGACAGCTAGGTCTTAAGGATCGCGTGCGATTTCATCCTGGAATACCAAATACCGCGACGCCAGAAATCTACCGCACACATAGCATTTTTGTAAATTGTTCTCGGTCTGGAATGTTTGATAAGACAATCTTCGAAGCTGCTGCATGTGGTGCCGATGTGCTTGCCGCAAGTGAGGATTGGCGACAGCTTGCGGGACACGATCATTGGTTTAGCCTCTCGGCTAGTGAATTGGCGAATGCGCTAGAGCACCGCTTAGCTGCTGATTCGGGAGTGAATCTGATAGACATTGCACGGACTCAATCACTCGACACACTTGCAGAACGACTCGTACAGGAAATGGGTTAATTGAGCTCTTTAAGCGTGTAGTCTATACTGCGACTGGCTAGATCCTTTTATTGGCACGGCCTACACAGGGAGATACAGATGCAAACCATCTGCCTAATTAATCCGCCCTCGCCGTTCCTGTTGGACGAGAGGGTCTTCATGTCGCTTGGTATTTTGCGAGTGGCAGCAGTTCTCGAAGAAGCCGGATGGCATGTCGAAATGCTCGATCTGTCCGGTGTCGAAAACTATCTCGAAGCAGTGACTGACCACATGTCGGCCTCGCAAGCGAACGTCTTCGGTGTTACTGCGACGACGCCACAAATGCCGGCAGCGGCTGCTATTGCGCAAGTTGTAGCGAAGGAACGTCCGAACGATCGACGAATCCTTGGTGGTCCGCACGCAACGCTTGTGCATGCGGCGTGGAAACGGGAACGTAAATTGTCTCAGCCGGGAAGGGCACACCGTGCCATGGCCCAGCTCGAGCAGTACTTCGATTCGATTGTTGCGGGTGATGGAGAGCAGGCGATTTTTGCTGCTTGTGATCCTAGCGCGCCCAAAATAGTCGATGCTGACGGAAGGCATTCGGAGCTCTTCATGCAGAAGGGCTCGCTTGATGCACTTCCGTTCCCGGCTCGGCATCTAGTCGAGGTGGAAAGCTACCACTATGCAATCGATGGAAAGCCTGCAACGTCGCTCATTGCGCAACTCGGCTGTCCATTTGGATGTGGGTTTTGTGCTGGGCGTCTTTCACCCATGTTGCGGCATATCCGTACGCGCTCGTCAGAGAACATCGTCGAAGAGATGGTGCACCTCTATCGGACGTACGGGTATCACGGGTTCATGTTTTACGATGATGAACTCAACGTGAACAAGGAACTCGTGGATCTTATGCAGAAGATCACTGCTGCGCAAAAGGCACTCGGAGTTGAGTGGCGTTTGCGTGGGTTTGTTAAGGCAGAGCTCTTCACTAGTGAACAAGCGCAAGTAATGTTCGAAGCCGGCTTTCGTTGGCTACTCGTCGGGTTTGAATCAGGCTCCCCGCGAATCCTCGATAACATCGAGAAGCGCGCAACGCTGGAAGACAACACCCGATGCCTCGAGATTGCTCGCACGCATGGGATTAAGGTGAAGGCGCTCATGTCCCTTGGGCACCCAGGAGAATCTCCGGAAACCGTTGAGGAAACCAAGTCGTGGTTGCTCTCAGCGAAACCGGACGATTTCGATGTGACTATCATCACGCCGTATCCTGGCTCGCCGTACTACGACGAAGCTGTGGCTACTGGTGTGGTGGGTGAATGGGTCTACACTACTCGACGAACTGGTGATCGTTTGTATCAGCGTGAAATCGACTACACGATGGAAGCTGATTATTACAAAGGTGATCCTAACGACGGGTATGTGTCTCACGTCCGAACCGACTTTCTTTCTTCGGAAGAGCTGGTTCGTGCACGTGACGAGCTGGAACGGTCTGTCCGTAACGCCCTCAATATTCCATTCAATCCTGGAGCACCCGCGATTCAGTACGAACACTCGATGGGGCAAACAGGGCTCCCGCCCAGACTGCTCCGTACATCACGGTCGTCTCAGCTGTAAACTGAGAACTGACCTTAAAGGCCACTCCGCAAGGGGTGGCCTTTTCTGTAACTATCTAGACTATCGGGCGGTATACTCAAGTACATATGGACCAGCATCCAGTTCGTATATACATAAATCGGGCCCTCATGCCGTCTGATGTGAGTCATTCGCCGCTGTTGTATCCCTATCTGGGTCTTGTTCGAAAGGACTCAAACCCTATGGTTACGTTTGCTCTCGAAAAATATGGGTACACATCGGAAGGGTTTGAATTGGTTGCTACTCCAGAAGAGGCAGATTATGTGATGGTTCCAAACGCGTACTGGCATCTTAAGCGTAAGTATCCGGAACGCTTGCGACAGATGCTTGATGAAGCTGTGTGCCATCAGAAGCCAGTACTTATTGATGGCTCGGGGGATCAGGAGTTTCCAATTCGCGTTCCAAATAGTGTGGTTCTTCGTATTGGTATGTGGCGTTTCAAGGCACTTCCAAACGAACTCGCGATACCTGTTATAGCGGAGGACTTGCTTGAGACTGAAGTGAAAGGTCCCTTGCCAGTACGCACTAAGAATAATCGTCCTGTGCTCGCATTTTCTGGCTGGGCGCGTTTGCCGCTCAAGCAATATGTACGCGCATCTATAAAAGCACTTCCGTATCGATTCTTGAGTCTACTCGATAGTAGATATGGAACGTACGTTAAGGGGGTGCTACTGCGCATGGAAGTAATTCGTTCTCTTGCGAATGCAAAGCGTATCACTACGAATTTCATTCTGCGCAAGAGTTACTCAGCAAACAAAAAGACAGTCGAGGGAAATATAACGGATGTCCGTAAGGAGTTTGTAGAGAATCTTCTCGCGTCAGATTATGCATTATCTGTGCGAGGCGATGCTAATGCGGACACGCGTTTTTATGAAGCCATTAGTCTAGGAAGGATTCCTGTGTTTGTTGATTCAGAGCGCGTCATGCCGTTTGAAGATATCATTGATTACAGCGCATTCTCCGTACATGTGCCTTTTGACCAAAGAAGATCTATCGACAAAATTTTGGGTGATTTTCATGCCTCTCTTACACCAGAGAAGTTTGAGGTAATGCAGCGCCAGGCCCGGCTTGTATTTGAAACGTATCTACGTAATGATGTAGCAACTAAATACATAGCTGGAGAACTACGAAGGCGCCTTGAAAGCACTACTAAAGCAGCATGAAAGTCCTAATTTATTTCTCTGGTAAGCTCAACGAACCACGAGGCACACCAATTCGTACACGCAATCAGATAGAGCAGCTGGTGCAGGGAGGTGTGGAGGTTTACTACGCAGGGTACGACCAGCCAGAACAGTTGGCACCTGATCATGTGCTTGCTCTCGCTACTCCACTGCGCCGGTTTGCGCAGCTAGCTACATTTGTGCGAGAGCACTCTATAGATATTGTGTATGTTCAGACAAGCGCCGGCATGATGTATGCCGCTTTTCTCTCGCTTGTCACTAAAGCAAAAGTCGGCGTTGATTTTCATAGTCGCCGGTATCAAGAAGAGCACGTATATAAACACCGCATGTGGATACATACCGCGTGTTTAGAATTAGGTGAGCACATACTCGCTCGTTTCTTAGATTTCGGCACTGGCGTATCTCACACACTCAAGCGCTATTACGCAGCATCAGTACCTACCTTTTTAGTCCTGCCAGT
>CAYWWP010000009.1:0-6213 GCA_964462415.1 uncultured Candidatus Saccharibacteria bacterium | reverse complement strand
CTCTCAGCGCAGCCTCACCATCACATACCAGCCCTACTCTCCGCTGCGGATGTGCTCACTGTGGTACGACCACTCGATCTTGTTACGGAGTATTCATTCCCATCGAAGCTACCAGAGTATGCTGCCCTCGGTAAGTGTCTAGTAGTTAGTCGGGTGAGTGATATTGAGCGATACATTACTAACCATGAAAATGGACTAGTGGTAGCTCCTGGTGATGTGGTCGAATTAGAAAATGCATTTCTAGAAGCGCAAGACCCGGAACTTCGCGCCAAGGTAGCGCACGCAAGCCGTCAGTTGGCAGAGACTTCATTTGACTTGAACCGACTAGGAAGTCAACTGTGCACATTTTTGGGCGACATAAGTGTACGTGACGTTGATGCGTAGTGCAGGGTTCTAGAGATAGGTGCGGCCAATCGCACTCCTGGTATAATTGAGAAAATTTCCATGAAAAACACAAGCGACGAAGCATACATATCAATGTGGGACGAGTTTGCCGAACGTAAGGCTTCTCAGTACCTCGACAATAAGTACGATTTAAATAACATTGTCGGTCTAGTGGGGAGGGCGCGTGAGCATGAGGCACTTCGTCTGTTAGCGTTTACAGAGAACGACACTTTTCTTGATGTGGGTTGTGCTTCTGGGCATCAAGTGTTTGTCGCCGCAAAGAAAGTTAAGAGAGCGGTGGGTATTGATGTAGGAAAAGAGTTCATAGCTGTAGCGAAGCGTCACGCAGATGAAATTAAGGCTCAAAATGTAGAGTTTCAATTAACTGATGGAAGCATACCGTTTCCAGATCACAGCTTCACCAAGCTTTTGTGTTCGGAAGTGGTTGAGCACCTTGTTGATCCATATCCATTACTTGCAGAAATTAAGCGTGTACTTGTTCCTGGAGGTACTGTTGTGTTTACGGTCCCAAATCTCAATTCTCGAGGCACTCTCTGGAAACGATTGTTGTATGGATTTAAGGAGCCTCCGTTTACACCGCTCACGGATTTTTCTGCAGAGGCCATTAAGGCTCATGGAGGTGATGCGCATGTCGTACAGTTCACCCTTGCACGATTTCGTGCACTGATCGAATCAGCTGAATTCTCGGTAGACTATGTAGGAGGTGCAGGCTACATCGATGGACCTAAGATGGGAAGGATTATTGAACTCACCAATCGTCTCCCGTTCTTCCAGTGGCTTACCTTCAGTATAGAGAAGATCTGTGCCAGAATCTCTTTATTTAAGGCGCTCAGCAGACAAATCATCTTGCGGGGGTACGCTCCACAGAAGTAACCCACGGACCAGGACGTGAGTTATCATATAGCATATGACCCCAGAACGGCTCGAAAAGTATCGTCCCATGATAGAAGGGGCTTCAATTTTGGTAACCGGGGGAACGGGCTCGTTTGGCAATGCCGTAACGGAAGCACTCCTGGCCCTTAACCCAAAGAGAGTCGTTATCTTCTCCAGAGACGAGAAGAAACAGTTTGATATGGGTAATAGATTGGTCGGTGCAAATGTCTCGTTCGTAGTTGGGGACGTGCGGGATCGAGAGTCTGTTGATCGTGCCATGAAGGGTATTGATTACGTATTTCATGCAGCTGCCTTAAAGCAGGTGCCTACGGGAGAATTCTTTCCTCTCGAGCTAGTAAAGACAAATGTACTAGGGAGTAGCAACGTAATTGAAAGTGCTATTGCACACGGAGTGAAGCGACTTGTCGTGCTCTCAACAGACAAGGCATGTGCACCCATAAATGTCATGGGAATGACCAAGTCGCTCATGGAGCGCGTCATGGTTGCAGCATCACGTCGAGACACAGGAGGAACTATTTTGTGCGGAACACGATACGGAAATGTGCTGTATACCCGTGGCTCAGTAATTCCATACTTCATAGAGCGCATTAAACAAGGTAAAAGCATTACCGTTACTGATCCGGACATGACGCGCTTCTTCATGACGCTCGCAGATTCTGTTGATTTAGTATTGTTTGCACTCACCAGTGGGCACCCGGGAGAAATATACGTGCGCAAAGCACCTGCAGCCACAATTCAAGTACTTGCAGAGGCCGTATCAGAGTTGTTTGAAACAGATACACCGATAGAAGTTATTGGTGTTCGTCCTGGGGAAAAGAGTCACGAGTCGCTTGTGGCTCGAGAAGAGACACCACGTGCCTCAGACGAGGGCGGTTACTTTAGAATTGTGCCCGAATCTCCACATGCTGACTATCGTGAGTACTATTTTGAAGGCTTTACTGCTGCAGATATCGCGTCTGAAGGATTTACCTCAGAGAACGCGACTCGGCTCACCAAGGACGAGGTTAAAGAGGTGTTGTTGAATCTGCCCGAATTCAACGCAGAACTCGCTGCGCATCAAGCATGAAGATTGTAATTACTGGCGGAGATGGGTTCCTTGGGACACACACAAAATTCTTTTTTCATGAAAAAATAAAAGAGGGGACGGTGGGTTTGCAGGCTCTGTCCCGTAAGGATTTTGCCGATGATGACCTCGCCAAGGCAGCTCTTCTTGGCGCAGATCTTGTGCTGCATTTTGCGGGCATTAATCGAGGAACAGATGAGGAGCTTGAGCAGGGAAATATTCTCTTGTCTGAGCGACTTAGAGAACTACATGCACGTTCCGGATCCAAAGCACATATTGTATTTGCTTCTTCGACTCATGAAGAACGAGATACTGCGTATGGTAGAGGAAAGAAACGTGCCGGAGAGATTTTGCTTGCGTACGGCGTAAGTGAACATATTCCAGTAACCGTTTGCGTACTTCCAAACTTATTTGGTGAATTTGCTAAGCCTCGATACAACTCAGCGGTCGCTACGTTTTGCGATGATCTCGCCGCGGGTCGTGAATCTGAAGTGAATTCAGAAGGGAGTACACAATTGCTATATGTGCAAGAAGCCATAGCGCGCATGGTAGATGCTTTTGTTTCAGGTCATACAGGGAAAGTTCATGTGGAAGGTGTCACCTGGAGCATACCGGATGTGTATGCGCTTTTAGCAAACTTTAATCAAACGTATCGAAGTGGTGCGTTCCCAGATACTCACTCTGCACTTGAACTTCAGTTATTTAATACTTTGCACTCCTACCTGTTTGATGTGCTTTTTCCACTTCCGCTAATCGTGCGTTCAGACGACAGGGGTGACCTTTTTGAAATAGTACGAAGTGGTCGGAAGGATCAGGTATTTTATTCAACCACCAAGCCGGGTAAGGTGCGCGGAGAACACTACCATACACGAAAAATGGAGCGTTTTTGCGTAGTGAGTGGTGAGGGAGAAATTTCTGTCCGCAGGCTCCTGACACATACCACTCGTACATTCAAGGTATCGGGTGCTGAGCCAGTTGTAATAGACATGCCTACGTTTTGTACACATAATCTTAAGAACACAGGAGAAACCAATCTGTTGGCCGTTTTTTGGATAAGTGAACAATTCAATCCTGACGAGCCAGACACTTTTAGGGAACCAGTATAGTATTCATAGGTATGGCAGCTGCACACCCAAAGACTAAAGTGTTAACCATTCTTGGTACTCGTCCTGAAATTATTCGGCTTTCTGCGGTAATTAAGGAACTAGACGCATCGGTTCATCATGTATTAGTGCACACGGGTCAGAATTATGACTACGAACTGAACGAAGTGTTCTTTAAAGATTTGGGCCTGCGCGCTCCGGATTATTTTCTAGGTGCAGCTGGAAATTCAGCAATAGAGACCATTGGGGCCATGTTGCCTAAAATAGACGAAGTACTCGCCAAAGAAACTCCAGACGCGGTACTGGTTCTTGGAGACACCAACAGTGCTCTCGGTATGTATCCTGCAAAGCGACGCCATATCCCAGTCTTTCATATGGAGGCAGGCAATCGTTGCTTCGATGACCGTGTGCCTGAGGAGATAAATCGTCGCATCGTAGATCACACAAGTGATATCAACCTAGTGTACAGTGACCGAGCTCGCGACCATCTCTTGCGCGAAGGTCTTTCTCCAAATCGGATAATTAAAACAGGTTCTCCCTTGTATGAGGTGCTTACGGGGCACCGTGCAGAGATCGATGCTTCGCCAGTGCTTGCATCTCTTGGGCTCGAAACAGGTAAGTATTTTGTTGCAAGCTTTCATAGAGAGGAGAATGTGGGTTCTCCCGCAGGTATCAATCGCGTAGCGACTATTCTGAATAGTCTCGCCGAAACATATTCGTTGCCTATCATTGTATCTACGCATCCACGCACAAGAAAGGCGTTTGACGAGCAAGGAATTGTATTTTCAGAACTTGTTCGTCTCGAAAAGCCATTTGGATTCTTTGACTATGTAAAACTTGAAAAGGATGCGATGTGCGTGTTATCCGATAGCGGAACTATCAACGAAGAAGCGTCAATTCTTGGCTTTCCAGCAGTAAACGTGCGTGAATCACACGAGCGTCCAGAGGCGAGTGATGAGTCGGTGACCATACTAACGGGACTTGATCCAGAGCGAGTACTTGAAGGTGTAGCGCTCAGTATAAAATGGCACGCTGCTGGGAAAACACCGCAACCCGTTCTTGATTATCGAGTGCCAGATGTGTCGCGAAAAGTCGTTGCCACAATCATTGGGTACATCAACTTTGTACGGAATAACGTGTGGCATGAACATGTCTAAGTATTTTCTGTATTACGCAGGATTAAATGCTGCGGATGGAATAGAGCAAATAGGGGTTGCAGTATCTGATGACTTACGCACCTGGACCAGACCACATCAGAAGCCAATCATTCCTCTTGGAAGTGCAGGAGAGGTCGATGTACTTCAAACAAGCAATCCGTGTGTTTTGATGCGGGATGGTTTGTTTCGTATGTGGTATCAGGGGAGGGGTAGAGATGGCAGATTGAATATCTGTTATGCCGAATCTTCAGATGGACTTACTTGGCGCGCGCGTAAGGGTGCTGTTCTTGCTCCTCCTCTACAGACATCTGGATATCGCGCAGGATATCAACAGCCGCATGTGTTGTTTGACCAAGAACTACGTATCTACCGTATGTGGTTTACTTCCCAGGATGGGGCACGTTCTCATATTTCGTATGCCGAATCTTCAGATGGACTTACGTGGGGTGATGTTACCGAAGGAGTCGTACGTCCAGAAGTCGAATGGGAAGGACAGTTACTCTATTATCCTTTTGTGACGCGTAGTGAAACTGGCTTTGAGCTTTTGTATACAGCCCGTAGTAAAGGAAAAATTTGGATGCTTGGTCATGCATCTTCAATAGATGGCATTACGTGGAATAAAGATAACGATAATCCAGTCTTGCCGAAGAAGACTTCACCCGGACTTGTGCGAGTTCTCAGTCGATATGTGAAAGGGATTGCGCCACGCTCGTTAAGATCGGTATATGGATCTGGAAGTCCGTTCACAATAGTTATTGATGGTACCGAACATCTGTTTACCCATGATTCAGGTGCGGGATACCGACTCTCAATCTCGCATTATACCCGAGGGGAAAATGGGGGCTGGCTACCACTCGAGTACGGGGTGTTAGAACTAGGCGCTTCTGATTGGGATAGATATTTTCAGGCCGATCCATTTATCGTACAAGTATGAGTGATGCGTGGGAAGGAAAGTATTCTGTATCTTCAGAAGAGCTCGCTAACAGGTTGCGAGGGTTGTCGCAGGTGCTTCAAGAGGCCACGCTGCGTCATGTCATCTCACTATCTCGCAACCATCCCAAGGTGCTAGAAATTGGGTGTGGTACGGGGCAGCACAGTATAGCGCTTGCCCGCTTTCATCCAGATGGGGAATATGTAGCAACTGATTACGCAGCCTCGGCAATTGCCGAGACACACGCACTCGCAGAGGCTGCACACGTTCATATTGATGCTCGCGTTGCGGATATAACACAGCTGCCTTTTGATGATCATGTGTTCGATATTGTATTTGGGGACCATGTAATAGCGCATGTGCCAGATCTTGATCGCGCAATTCGTGAATGCGCCCGTGTACTGAAGCCCGGGGGATATCTTGTGATAAATGCCAGCAACGCGTTGCGACCGGATGGGTGGAGGCTTTACCATATGCTGACACCGAAGCCGTATCTTTGGAGAGATTTCTTTCCATGGGAACTACGGGCTCTTGTTAAAAAGGGTGGATTTTCTTTGGCTAGAAGTTATGGAAGTACGGTGTATCTGGATAGAGGAATAAAAAAACTCTTCAAGAAATCTAAGACTGAGTCAGTAGGAACTCCTGGAAAAAGTGTTTCTG
>CAYWWP010000008.1:3112-29516 GCA_964462415.1 uncultured Candidatus Saccharibacteria bacterium | reverse complement strand
AAATTCGGTGAGCGGGACCTCGGGGACGGGTACTATCAGCTGCATGACTGTGGCATAGTCTATGCACCAAAATCACCCTATTTGCTTTGCGTCATGACGCGCGGTACAAGTCAGGCGGTACTTGAGCATGCTGTACAAGATATTTCAGCATTTACATACAAGCAGGTGATGGCTCAACAGTAAACCACTCGTACGTGCGCGTAGGCTGAGGTACAATGCCCTGACATATCTATGAAAAAGGGAAAGTTTACACCGGGAGATTGGAAGCTGCGTGTAGGTCGCTCATCAGCAGGATTGGGACTGTTTGCAGAAGAAGCCATACCAGCAGGCTCATGCATTATTGAGTATGTAGGTAAGCGTATTACTGCTGAAGAAGAGGAAACCAGCCGCAGTAAGTATTTATTTGAGATAAAGAAGGGATACACCATCGATGGTAAGCCAAAGTGGAATAAGGCTGGTTACATCAATCATTCCTGCAAGCCAAATGCTGAGGCGGAGATTCATAAGGACCGCGTCTTTATTCTTGCCAAGCGTGCTATTAAGCCAGGGGAGGAACTTACCTACGATTACGGAAAGGAGTATTTCAACGAGCACATCAAGCCGTTTGGATGCAGATGCCCTAAGCATGCTGCATAACAAAACACCCCGCACCTGCGGGGTGTTTTGTTATGTCCTACGGATACAGGCGGTAGAAGTACTTTGAGGCTGAGTCACTCTGGTCGGCGCCGGTGAGATCAAGGTATGACACCTCTTCAGGAGTAATGCGAAATAGCGCTGAGCCTCCGTCGGAAAGTCGCTTCACCGCATGGACTGGCCAGGTGTCGCTTGGCGAGGTGACGCGGCTGGTAATAGCTGCAAGTCCTTGATCCACTTCTTTGGAATCGGTGACTACGCGCGCGTGTCCGTGGATGACGAGCTCACGATAGTCAGGACCAACACCAACCGAGAACGATACGCTTGGATTTACCTCGATATTCTTGAACTTTGCGGTGTGATGGCTGGTAGTAAAGAAGATGGTGAAATCAGGGAGAAATGCAAAATAGACGGTCGAAGAATAAGGACGGGCATCAAGAGAGGCTGTTGCGATACTTCCTGTCTGATGTGCCTCGAGAAATGCACGAGCGCGTTCGATTGCTTCTTCTTTGCTTATCATGCCGCTAAGCATAGCACGCAAGCTATTTGTACAGGGTATGCATGTGGTCGTATGTCATGCGGGATATGGTTGCAATAGTCTCCGCTAGAAGCGGAGTGCTCTCACCGGTGCCCTTGGTCATGACGCAGAGGAGGTAGGGATGCTTGGGGTAATACACAATGCCACAATCATGTAGCTGTTTACCTACAAATGCTCCTGATTCATCCGTCATGCGTGCCTCACCAAATTTATGCGCTATGGCAATTGTGCGTGGTGTAGTGCTTGCAAGTCCGTCCCTAAAGTCGCTTTGTACGAGTAGCTCAAGCGCACGCTCAGAGTCGGTGCGGGTTAGGTACGTGGCGTTGTAGAGTGTACGGAAGAAAATCATGTACTTTTGAACCGTAACACTCTCAGATGTTTCAAGAAGGGTGGTGGGATCAATCCCGAGATCGCTAAACACAAGCGCGTACGCTTCTAAGTTTCCACTGTCTTTGAGGTGGGTACGCAACAGGTCAGCAGCATTATTGTCGGAGTACGCAATCATATATTCCATGAGCTGCGCTACGGTGTAGGTGGTACCTTGCTCAAGCTCTCTGCTCGGCTTTATTTGCTGTATGCTCGCGCGATCGTGTGTGCCCGTGTAGGTAATACGGTCATCGAAAATAGTAGGATCCGTTTCGGCTGCCTTGAAATATGCCATCATCACGGGCACCTTGAAGAGACTTGCAGGCGTATACGTCTCAAGAGGGTTTACCGTAAAGCCGGACACGTCGTTGATGTCACGGAAGAGCACGCTTGCAGTAATGAGTCCTTTCTTTTTTGTGTGGTTAGATACGTAGTTATCTCGTGCTCAAGACGGTCGTGATTCAGTGAGTCGCTCGCACCGCCTGAGCCAATCAAAGGATCTATGTATCGGTATTCCGAAAGGGCGGAGGGGATACTGCTTTGCCTGAGTGGGCGCGTGATGCTGGTGTGGGACTGTGTCCAGCTGGTAAGCCCCCAGCCAATACCCACACCCACGAGAAGTGTGGAAAGAGGCAGCACCAAGCGTGAATACTTGCGCACAGGGGACGGGAGTATCTTAGTGAGGATACCGAACATACAGTAAGTATGACACCTGGCCCGGGTCTGCCAAGTAGTTCTGCATCATATATGAAGTAACAGAAAACAGCGCCCATGGGAGCGCTGTTTTCTGTGTGACCTGTATTACTTCTTCTTGGTCTGGGCTGCCTTGCGGGCCATTTTCGCTGCGACACGCTTTGCGGTCTTGCGAGTCTTCTTTGGGTTGTTTTTGGAGCTAACTCCGTGGCTGTTCTTTACCATGCGGCCAGTATACCGCATGAATGAAATAAATGTGAGGCCGGGTGTATATAGACAAACCCCTCGCAGGTGCGAGGGGTCGTGGTGCTACAGGGGAAGCTTTTCGCGAATAGTATCCATCAGGGTACTCTGCGCGCTGTTCGCTTTCATCACGAAGGTGACCTGCGGAAACACATCGAGAAGGGTGTTGAGGTCGTGCGGGACATCGGAAGAGTGCAGGATGATGGGAAGCCTCTGTCCGTGGCGGCGGTTGAAGTACTGAATCACCTCGATGCCGTCGCCCGCACGCGGCATACAATTGTCGGTGATGACGAGGTCGACTGGTTCACCCTGGCCAGCAGCAAGTGCCGCGACTACGTTGCGTGCCTCCACTGCATAGTGTCCGCACTCTTTGACCATGGCGGACACAGCGAGGCGCACCAGATCGTTGTCGTCCACGACGAGAACACGCTTGGCGGTCATGTGACTTCTCCTGGTTGCTCGAAAGAACGTGGATACATTATACCATAATTATTAATTACTAACAAATAAAAGCCACCCGACAGAGTCGGGTGGCTGAGGTGGTTACACATGGGGCGTCTTCCAGGGAAATGGTGCCAGGTACCATTTGCAAATCCTTGATGCAAAAATGAAAACCGCCCACCAGACATAGACTCCAGGTGGGTCGGTCTTCTGTGTGGGCGGTTAGGTGCGCTTGGGAATCTCACCGATGCGCCAGCCGTGTTCGGCAAGCCAGTCTTTGAGGATATTGAGCGACCTGCGGCCGAAGCCAGGGATCCTGAGTAGGTCTGCCTCGGTGAGGGATACTGCATCGTAGATGGTGTGAATGCCTTCCTTGGCCAGATGATTCCAGGTCCGGTAATCATTCAGGCCTTCGCGTGTGATTTGTGTGCTGGGCGGAGATTGTGTTTCCGTCGAGGCAATTGAGAGAAACTCAGTGAAATCGGCGTCAGTGAGCTTTTGGCGTAGAAACGCGAGAACCTTTTGGTTCTTATGAAGTTGCATGAGTTTGCGTCCCGTTCAATGAGAAGGATATTCCACGTATAATATAACACTATAAAATGAATAAGTCAAATATTGCATTGTACGCATGCAAAATCGCCCCAAATCAAATAGGGGCGATTTCACTAACATGCTCCGCGGGCAGGGAACTTTCACTACATGAACGGTACACCTTGTGGAGATTCTGTTTCTAGAATCGCAGAATCTGCTCACAAGGTCTTCGCACCCCTCCGGGTATTCCGCGGCATCATCCCTGCACGCAGTCGTCCCACGACTGCTCCGCGGAGCCAGAAAAAGCACCACAAGGGTGCTTTTTTCTGGCTCGCCCTACAGGACGATTTTCGAACTATAAATTGGGCAGAAGAGTACCCGTATCCGACTATGGTCTTACAGGATTTGCATCAGTTACTAGAGAAATAAAAAGGCCACCCCGAGAGGTGGCCTTTGAACTGGAACTCTTGCAGTTGAACTACGCTCGCTTTTTGGCTTTCCCTTCAAGGCGATGCCGCATTCCGCGGATCGCACCGACCGTCCTGCCCAGATCGCGAGCTAGCACTTCGTCCGAAGGACGATCGCTAGCAGTGATCTTGGTGAGGTCACCAGAAGGCCATTCCGAGCCGTTGTTGCGAGGACGCTCCACGAGGTTGCCCTCGGATCGCATCGTCGACTTCGGCGCGGTTATACGGCCCGTGGTGAAGAGATGCCGCAGAGTGCGGATTTCGACTTCCGCTTTGCTGAGCGCCTCGTTGATGGCTTGGCGCTCCTCCGCGTTCAGCTGTTTGATGACAGCTTTCCTCGGCACACCTTGGAGCCAGTGGGTGAACATGTCGATCCTCACTCGGACCTTCTCGGGCGAGAGTTTGCGCGTCTGCCTTGAGGAAGGCGGACGCCCATCTTCACGCGCGATCAGGGCTTGAAGTTCGGCGACGGAAAGACGATCGTGGATCGCTTTGCTCGCGTAGTGCACCTGGCTTTCGCCGTCGGTGAGCTGCGCGAGCGGACGAACGTACTGCAGGCCGATCTTCTTCTCGGCGATGAAGCCCTGCACCTCCTCGGGCAAGCTCAAGAGCTCGATGCGATTGCGAACGAAGTGTTCGCCCTTGCGCGTGCTCTGGGCGACTTCTTGGACGCCCATCCCGTAGTCCTTCATCAGTCGGAGAAAGACGCGAGCTTCCTCGAACGGGTTCAGGTCTTCGCGATGGATGTTCTCCATGAAGGCCATGAGGATGTAGTTGAGTGGGCTGTCGGGCTCGATGATGACGGCTGGAATGTCTTCCGCCTGCTTCAGCTTCGCCGCGCGCAGACGTCTCGAGCCGATGATCAGCTCGTACATTTCCGTCTCGGTCGGCGCCACGATGATGGGATAGAGCATCCCACCTTCGTAGGAGTCACCGAGTTCCTCGAGAGTGACCTCGTCATAGGATGTGCGAAGCTGCACGACTTCCTCTTGGATGAGGTCGACGCGCACACGGGTGACGTTTTCAAACAAAGCTCTGACGTTCATCCGGTAGCCCTCCTTCGGGTTTGTGCATGGCGTCCTGCGCCATGCAGCAAGCGTTGATATTCCTCGGGATGCATTCTGCGCAACCAGGCCTTAGTAGACCAGGTGCGAGAATGCTTCCGATACGAGATCCCAGCAGCTTCCACTGCCTGGCTCCAACAGCCAAATCGAATGACTGCTGCCGCGAATAGACCGCCATGGGAATTTTGGATCGCTTTCGAGCTCAGGCGGATGCCTTGCTTATTGAGCGTCTTGATACCCATGATGACTTCTTTCTTGGTCCAGGGCTGATGGTTCTTGCGGACTTTACTGTACTCAAGTCCTGCCGCTTCCACCGCCTTAGCCCACGTGCCAAAGGCCTTACGGCCTGCCGCTAGAAGATACGCGTATTCTGTTCCGTACAGGGCACCGACATTAAGCGGCATTCCGTTTTCATAGAACCGTTGTATCTCCGCGCGAACGGACGCTTCAGTCCAGATGATACGTGGATCTGGATCAATCGGAGTGAACCCAGCGAGCTCGCGGGCTTTTGCCCAGCCACCGCGACCAAAGTGCCGTTTCGCAGCACTGTAGAGGCCTCGGTCTTCATCAGCGACTGTGGGCCCGTTTATGGGCTTTCCAGCCGTCACACGAGCGACAATCGCATCCACGATAGCTTCTTTAGACCAAGAGCGAAGTTCACGAACACGAACCTGATCATAATCGAAGCCAGCAGCAGCGATGGCTTGGGGCCATCCTCCGAAGTACTTACAAGCGGCTCCGTACAGGAGCTGCTGTTGTGTTTGCACATAGTTGGAGTTGAGGGGAAGGTCCTGTTTGTGCAGTTCCTGTATCCCTTCAATTATGCTGGCTTTACTCCACGAACGACGGTCAGGGTTGATCCTGGCTATGGACGTGTAATCGAAGCCAGCGGCCTCGACGGCCTTACGCCAACTACTGTGATACTTGGTAGCTGCCCAAACCAGAATGCGGTTGATGCGGTTAACCGATGTAAGGTCGAGCGCTGCACCCTGTGCCTGGCGCTCTTTGATTGCTGAGACGACGATCTCAGCGTTCCATTTCTGGGGCATCTGAGATCCTAAATTGCTAGAGTTTCGGTTCTCAAAGAACCAGTCCTGGACAGCACTATAACATTATTTAATACTTTTGTCACTACACGAATTAGTCCAAAGATTTAGATTTCTCACGTGGTAAAGGGGTCAGGAGCCTTTAATCACAGGCAGGGAACTTTCACTACATGAACGGTACACCTTGTGGAGATTCTGGTTCAGTAATCGCAGAATCTGCTCACAAGGTCTTCGCACTCCTCCGGGCATTCCGCTGCATCATCCCTGCCCGCGAGCGCCCCACGTGAACGTTGGGAGTATGTAACGCAAAATCGCCCCAAATGGGGCGATTTCACTAACATGCTCCGCGGGCAGGGATCGAACCTGCGACCAATCGATTAACAGTCGACCGCTCTACCGCTGAGCTACCGCGGAATGTTTCCGCCCGAGGGCGGAGACTTGGGTATTTTAGCGCATTTTTCTGTTCAAGCAATCCGCCTGTGGATGACCGGATTGCTATACTAAAAGGGTATTAGTAGCGGGTAATTTTTGAGGTCTTATGCTCACACTCTATGTACTCACCGGCTGTCCCTATTGCGCCAAGGTGCTCGCGGCAGGGCGCGAACTCGGTATTGAATTTAACCTCAAAAATGTCGGGGATCCGGGCGTAACTGAGGAGCTTATTGCCCGTGGCGGCAAGCGCCAGATGCCATATCTCGTAGACGAGGAGGCGGGCGTAGAGATGTACGAGTCAGATGACATCGTGGACTATCTCCACCAGAAGTACGTCAAGCACGGATAATTCACATGTATCTGCGTGTAGAAGTGGTTCCGGGTAGTCGAAAGGAAGATGTTGCCGAAGGCAAGAATGGTTCGCTCATACTGCGCGTGAAAGAGCCTGCGGAGGGCAATCGAGCAAATGAACGGGTGCGGGAAATAATTGCCGAGCGGTTCACGCTTCCTATAGGAAAGGTACGTATACTTACCGGACACCACTCGCGCACTAAAATGCTTACTATCGATAACGACGAGTAATTATGCAGACGACGTACAAGGGTACTAATTACGAAGTAACAGGTCAGATGCAGGCATTTGCTGAGAAGAAATTGAATGCGCTGCGGAAGTTCACTAATGATGCGGATCATATCTATGTGGAGCTTGGTCGCGAGACTGAAGCGCATCACCATGGCCGTATCTGGCGTGCAGAGTTTAATCTCGATAAGGAGGGTGTGCGGTTTCGCTCCACAGCAACAGAAGAGACACTCGAGAATGCGATAGACACCGCTATCGGGGACCTGGCACGAGAACTGCGAAGCGCAAAATCAAAGAGACAGGGCTTTATTAAGCGCGGCGGCGCAGCGGTTAAAAACATGCTGCGCGGATTTCGCGGATAACAACACCGGCGCCCTAGGGCGCCGGTGTTGTTATCGAAGCAGGTCTTGATAGGCCATCTCGTTCTTGCCCTCAGGCACGACGCGATCAGGGACAAACTTCCCATTACTAAACGTGGCTGACTTAATCTTTACGCGGATGCGCTTGCCAGCGCGCTCCATAAAGAAGAAGGTACCCGGGGATTCATTGAGGCCCCGGTAGATGTTCCAGTTGTGAACCGGGTCCGCTGTAAGATCAAGCTCTCCCTCTGCTTTTTCGATTTTGCCGCAGTGTGTAGCAAGCGCTTCGTCTTGAGGGGTGCGAGAGATAGTTTCGTTCTCAAAGGAAGGCAACATAGAAAGAAGTAGCTCTGCACCCTCAGTAATAAGACGAGGACGCAATTCCTTTGTGGTCTCGGTAGGGAGGATAGGCACTTCGCGCATAGCGAGAATGTCACCCGCATCAAGTTTGTGCACGAGCTGCTGAATGGCTACGCCGGTGATGGTGTCTCCGTTACGCAGCGCGGTCTCAACAGGAGAAGCACCACGATATTTCGGAAGTAGTGAGTAGTGCACATTGATAAGACCAAGCGGAAACTGATCAATGAGTGCTTGGGGGAGAATCTTTCCGTATGCCACCACAATGCCGTACTCGCAGTGGTACGCAGCAATTTCTGTACGTGCTTCTTCGGTGAGTTTCTCGGGAGTAAGTACCGGAATACCGTGCTCCTGTGCAAATACTTTTGTCTCGCATGGAGTAAGCTCCATGCCACGTCCGCGTGGCGCGTCCGGAGACGTGATAACTACTTCTGGTCGGTACCCAGCATCAAGCAAGAGCGCGAGCGTGTCGCGTGCTACGTATGGTGTACCAAAAAATGCGAATGGCTTAGACATCGTGAGTGTGGTCGTGGTCGCGATTGACGGTGACCATGTCGCGGGCATGATCGATAAAGAGCATGCCGTTTAGGTGGTCTATCTCATGCTGGTATGCCTGAGCGAGAATGCCACCACCACCGCGCTCAAACCACGCACCACTCACATCCTGCGCGCGACAGGTCGCGCGCTCAAAGCGATGAGTCTTTCCGTAGATGGTGCGGACCGAAAGGCAGCCCTCATCCATCCAAATGCGACGCTGGCTGGTGCGAGTAATAGTCGGGTTTATGAATACGCCTACTTCAGGCTGTGCGGGTGCCTGGTCTTCCTCGTCTCGTGGTGAGCGCATACGGTCGTAACGCACAATAAAGATGCGATACAGGAGTCCTATCTGGGGAGCCGCAAGCGCCACGCCATCGAGCTGCGCGTCTAGGGATGTCTCCATGTCCGCAATCATCTGGGCGAGCTCAGGTGTGCCAAAGAGCTCGTCAGGGACAAGCATAGAGTTCGCGCGCAGAATCGAGTCTTCTGCAGGAATAGTGGTCTGGAGAATAGGCTTCATGAGTATCTGCACTATAACAAAAAATCGCACCGAGTCAGTCGGTGCGAGGGTGCCACCAGCGTCTCGCTGGAAAGTCTCTATTGGTGCCGGCGAGTATCCGGACGAGACGCTGGTGGGCTTTCGGGTGTGCGGAGCACCGCACGCTGGAGGTGATCGAGGCTTCGATGTAGGTCTACTGCCTATGCTCTTGAGAGGTTTCGGCAGATTATACCTGACCCACGGAATCCCCGACGAGGAGTGAGCAAGGAAGGGGAGGAGGGAACACCCTACCCACTCAGACACTATGCACCTCGCACAGGTCTAGTTACATCTATAGCAGGTAAATACTAAGAAGTCAAGGCTAGAAGGGTGCACGATCTTCGTGCTTCTTAGGATCAACTTCCCACCAGAACCGCTTGCTGAAATGTTTTGCCTTGCTGCATACGCTCTGGAGGTAATAGAGGTCCTTGGTAGGGATGCCTTCTAGAATTTTCCCGAGGTGTCCCATGGTTATCTTGGGAAGACCGTCATTTGCACGTGCGTAGTTCAGCTGCTTTTGGAAATAGCGCATGAGCTCTCCGCGCTCTGTTTTGCGGCTTTTGGTCTCTAGTTGGATGTTCTTTGGAAGAATGTCACCAATGCGCTGCATATGCGCGTATTGTACTCCTATCCTGAGATAGCTTCTATGGAAGCGCCGATGGACTGCAGGCGCGCAACGAGATCCTCGTATCCGCGATTGATCATATAGATGTTGCGCAGCATAGATTTGCCCTCAGCGGCGAGCATGCCGATCAAGAGTACGGTGGCAGGGCGCAGTGCAGCGGGGCACATGAGCTCAGCACCACGCAGGTGACGCGGTCCCGTTATCTGTACGCGGTGCGGGTCAAAGAGAAGCACGTCAGCGCCAAGCTTCCCGAGTTCCGTGTAGTAGATGGCGCGGTGTTCGAATACCCAGTCATGGATAAGAGTCGCTCCCTCTGCTTGGGTTGCAATGACAGCAAAGAAGGGAAGATTGTCGATATTGAGGCCTGGGTACGGACGCGGGTGAATCTTCTCAGGGAATGCGGTGAGCGTAGAAGGCTCGATATGAATATCGACGAGTTTCGTGATGCCGTTTTTCGCGAGTCCTGCGTCCGTAAGATGGAATACGAGTCCCATCTTCTCAAGCACCATGAGCTCAACTTCAAGAAATTCAATCGGTGCACGACGAATGGTGAGCGCTGAGTGTGTAGCCGCTGCTGTCGCAATAAAGAACATCGCGTCTATAGGATCCTCTGCTACGGCGTAGCTGATATCGGTGTGTATCTCTTCGACACCAGTGATAGTGAGTGTCGTGGTGCCGATGCCTTCAACACCCACACCAAGCGCGCGTAGGTATCCGCACACTTCCTGCACCTGGTAGTTGGCTGAGGCATACCGAATGGTGGTGACGCCCGGAATCTTGCTTGCTGCTAGGAGTGCGTTGATGGTCGCGGTGTCGCTTGATTCATAGAGCACGATGTCTGCAGGAGCGAGTCCTTCGTGCGTAATGGCGAAGCGGTCGGTAAGGGTGTCGATAGATACACCAAACTTCTCCAGTGCCCAGAGGTGCGCACGTACTGAGCGCGCACCAAGGGTGCAGCCGCCTGACTGTGGAATATCAAATGCGCGGAAGAGATGCAGAAGCGGACCGATGAACATGAGGATGCTGCGGGTGCGCACTGCAGCACTGCGATCAATGGTGTCGAGCGAAAGTTCTGCGGGTGGCGTGATGATGAGATCGCGGTCGCGCCACTCACACGTGACGCCGAGAGAGCGAAGCACCTCAATCAAGCGATGCACCTCTTCAATCTTTGGCGTGTCTACAAGGGTGGTTGTGCCCTTATTAAGCAAAGAAGCAGCAATGAGAGCTACTGCACCGTTCTTGGAAGAGTTCGTGATAATAGTGCCGCTTAGGGGGCGGCCGCCCTCTACGACAAAGGTATTTCGTTCTGCGGCAGACATGTCGCCATTGTATAGGAGCAACAGAGTGCGGGCTACCTGTGGGTAGGGACGTTTTGTGCTTCTTTGGCTGCTTGGGGTATTATGGCTCCACGTATGGCATCTTTCTCACCTCGACTCGGCATTGACCTCGGCACCACGAATGTACTCGTATTTGTTCCTGGAAAGGGTGTGGTACTGAACGAGCCTTCGGTGGTGGCTGTTTCTACAGAGAACAACCGCGTACTTGCTATTGGTGCTGAAGCAAAGGCCATGGTGGGACGCACGCCAGACTCCATCATTGCGTACCGTCCTATGAAGGATGGCGTTATCGCGGACTATCGCGTCACTGAAGCGATGCTGCGTTATTTCATCAAGAAGGCGCTCGGAAAGTGGAACCTCTTTAAGCCAACCGTGCTGGTGTCTGTACCTGCGGGTGTTACCTCAACGGAGAAGCGTGCGGTGGTGGAGGCCGCGGTGAAGGCGGGAGCCGCTGATGCGTATGTAGTGAAGGAGCCTATCCTTGCTGCTATTGGAGCGGGTATTGCGATTCATGAGCCTATGGGGCACATGGTCGCTGATATTGGTGGCGGCACTATCGACGTTGCAGTGATTTCGCTTGGCGGTATTGTTGCGTCTACCTCAGTGAAGGTCGCAGGCAACAAGCTCGATCGCGCCATCATTGATTACATGAAGAAGCAGTACAACCTCGCTATCGGCGACAAGATGGCGGAGGAGATAAAGATTGAGATTGGTGCTGCAGTACCTATAAATGAAGAGCTTGCTAAGGACGTGAAGGGACGCGACTTGGTCTCAGGACTTCCACGCACTGTGACGCTCAAGACCAACGAAGTTGTGCAGGCACTTAACCGCGAGCTGCGCGACATGATGAATGCCGTACGCAAAGTGCTGCAGGAAACACCGCCAGAGCTTGCCTCAGACATTATCGACAACGGCATCATGCTCACGGGTGGCACAAGTCAGCTGCGCCACTTGCCTGAGCTTGTATACCGTCGCACGGGTGTACAGGCGAAGCTTGCGCCAGACGCGTACTACTGTGTGGCTCGCGGTACGGGTGTAGCGCTCAAGCACCTCGACACCTACAAGAAGAGTATTGTTACCAAGAAGTAGAGATACGGTATCCTGATACATATGGCACACCACGCATATGTATATGGCGGAGACCGCGCGCGCGGTATCAAAAGTACGCGCCTCTATGCGGCAGACACACTTGGGCTTACGGGTGAGCAGCATCCTGACCTCGTCGTACTTGAGTTCGGGCTTTTTTCTGTAGATGATGCGCGCGAAGTCGCGCGCTTTGCGGCTAATCAGCCCGTGGCAGGAGAGCACAAGCTCATTGCGATTGCAGCAACGCGTGTGTTCCATGAAGCACAGAATGCACTACTGAAATTGTTTGAAGAGCCGGCAGCCGGTACTACGCTCGTGCTTATTGTGCCGTCTATTGGCATGCTACTGCCAACACTCCTCTCACGCGTGCTCCCGCTTCCGGCGGAGGCAGAGGAAGAATCTCCAGATATAGCAGAACAGTTTCTTGCGCTTGCTGCGAGTGACCGTGAGAAATTTCTGTCCAAGCTCGTAGACCGCAGTAAGTCAGATAAGGACGAAGAGAAGCAGGCTGCACGCGGGGACGCGATAGCGCTTGCTGAAGGACTCATGCGTGCGGCCTACCACAAGCGAGAAAAGACGCGGGGTGATATGCGTGCAGAGATCGATGCGTTTTTAGAGGACATCACCACGTTCATGCCACTTTTTCATGAGCGCTCGGCACCACTTAAGCTTATGTTTGAACACCTGGCACTCACGCTCCCGCGCTCGCTCTAATAGCATATTCTGCTAGACTGCGACTATATGGCATACGATTTTTCTAAGCTCGATGCGGCGATTAAGGAAACGGCAGAGTGGCTCCAGAAGGAGTTCACCGGTATCCGTACCGGCCGTGCAACGCCGACGTTGCTCGATGTAGTAAAGGCAGATGCGTACGGTAGTCGTACGCCGGTTGCACAGATGGCAAACATCATGATCGAGGACGCTCGCTCACTACGCATTATTCCGTGGGACAAGTCACTCAATAAGGCTATTGAGAAAGCAATTATAGACGCTGACCTTGGCGTGGGTGTAGCGACTGACGACCAGGGACTGCGCGTGACCTTCCCGGAACTCACCGCAGAGCGCCGCACTATGCTTGCGCGTCTCGCACGTGAGAAATTCGAGCAGGCACGTGTGACGCTGCGTGGTCACCGCACGGATGCACTTAAGGACCTTGATGCTGCTGAGAAGGAAGGCGGTATGGGTGCCGACGAACTCAAGCGCCTTAAGGATGATGTGCAGAAGAAGATAGATAAGGGAGGAGAAGATCTCGAAGCACTCACCAAGAAAAAAGAAGCAGAAATCGCTTCCTAAGAAAACGCCCCGGGTAGCCGGGGCGTTTCGTGTAGTACACTACAGGAAATATATGAGCATCGTCATTTTCATCCTCGTTCTGGTCGCGCTTATCGTCGTGCATGAGTTCGGTCACTTCGTGGTCGCGAAATTGTCCGGCATGCGTGTCGACGAGTTTGGTATTGGATACCCGCCACGTGCATGGGGATTCAAGAAAGGGGAGACGCTCTACTCGCTCAATTGGCTTCCGTTTGGTGGCTTCGTAAAGATTTACGGCGAGGATATGGAAGAGAAGCTTCCAGGAAGCACGCCAAGCGCGGATGCGTCCCGCGCATTCTCCGCGCGTCCGCGCATCTTGCAGGCGCTGACCCTGTTTGCAGGTATCGCCATGAATCTTCTGTTTGCGTATGTGCTTATCACCGCGACCTTGGTGATGGGAACGCCACGCGCGCTCTCGGACGAGGAAATGCTCACTGCGCGCGACAAGGCGGTAGTGGTGGCAGGAGTACTCCCTGATTCTCCGGCAGCAAAGGCAGGTCTCATGCCGGGTGACTATATTAGAGCTGCTACACGCGCAGACGCCTCCTTTGAGGGAAGCGATGCAGACGCGTTCACGGCATTTGTCGCAGGTGATACCGCGACTGCTCCTATAACTCTGCAAATAGAGCGTGGCGGTAAACCGCTCTCAGTCACGGCAACCCCGGTCACCGGCACCATTACAAACGACCCCACACGACCAGCACTTGGTGTGAAGCTCGCCTCTGTGGGTGTCGTTGCAGTGCCGTGGTGGAAGGCGCCAATAGAAGGAGCTCAGATAACCTGGAATGTGACCGTAGAAACCGCGGTAGCTCTTGTGCACTTCTTTGCGGGGCTCTTTACCTTCACCGCTGATCTCTCACAGGTGTCAGGACCCGTGGGTATTGCCGGAGCTGTGGGTACTGCATCAAGCGAGGGACTCGCTGCACTTCTCACCATTACGGCACTCATTTCCATCAACCTGGCGCTCATAAACGTGCTCCCGATTCCAGCGCTCGATGGAGGTCGTCTCTTCTTTGTGCTTATTGAGGCCATTACCCGCCGCCCGATAAAGCCTGTAGTCGCAAATACCGTAAATCTGGCAGGGTTTGCGCTCCTCATTCTGCTCATGGTGGTGGTGACCGCCCACGATGTCCTCAAAATCATAGGCTAGGGCCCCTTTTGCCTTCCTCGTCGCGCCCCGTATACTGAAGGGACTATGCGGCAATCTAAGCTCTTCACGAAGACCAGGCGCGAGGCTCCAGCGGATGAAGTCTCGAAGAACGCTCAACTACTCATTCGCGCTGGGTATGTTCACAAAGAAATGGCGGGAGTGTATGACTACCTGCCGCTCGGGTACCGCACGCTTCAGAAGATCATTCAGGTGATTCGCGAAGAGATAAATGCTATTGGGGGTCAGGAGTTGTTCCTTACCTCACTACAAGATCCTGCAGTGTGGCAGAAGAGTGGTCGCTGGGACGATGAGGTAGTTGATGTGTGGTTTAAGACGGTGCTTAAGAGTGGCAGTGAACTTGGTCTTGCGAACACCCACGAAGAGGCGCTCACGAATGTCATGCGTGATCATGTAGCGTCGTACAAAGATTTGCCATTCTCTGCGTATCAGTTCCAGACAAAGTTCCGTAACGAACTACGCGCTAAGTCAGGCATCATGCGCAGTCGCGAGTTCATCATGAAGGATCTCTACTCGTTTGCTAAAGACAGAGAAGAGCATGAAGCTTTTTATACAGAGGCGGCTGATGCGTACACGCGTATTTTCAAGCGTCTCGGTATCGGTGCGCAGACCTACTTCACCTACGCTTCGGGTGGCTCGTTCAGCAAGTACTCGCATGAGTTCCAGACTATCTGTGATGCGGGTGAAGACACTATCTACGTAGACGAGGCAAAGGGCATTGCCGTAAACGAAGAGGTGTACGACGACGAAGAGGTCTTCAGTGCAAACGGTCTTGATAAGGCAGCCATGAAGCCCGTAAAGGCAATAGAGGTGGGAAATATCTTCACACTTGGCGAGAAGTACTCAAGCGCACTTGGGCTTACCTACATGGGCGAAGACGGCAAGCCACACAACGTATTTATGGGTAGCTACGGCATTGGTCCTGGCCGCGTGATGGGTACCGTTGTAGAGCTTCTTGCAGACGATAAGGGCATTGTTTGGCCAGAAGAAATTGCACCATTCACGTATCACCTTGTGTCGCTTGCGGGGAATGATGCAGACGTGGCGGCATATGCAGAAGCGCTCTACGCAGATATGACTGCCGCTGGCAAAGAAGTACTTTTCGATGACCGCGACATGCGCGCGGGTGAGAAGTTTGCTGACGCAGACCTCATGGGTATGCCGTGGCGCATTGTTGTCGGCAAGCGCACGATTGAGTCGGGCGAGCTAGAACTTATGAATCGTAAGACGGGCGAAGTGCGTACGGTTAGTCGTGCAGAACTTCTCGGATAATCATGGCAAAGCAATTTTCAAAGAACTCTTTTTTCTCGAGTGATATCGGTATCGATCTTGGTACCGCAAACACACTCGTGTACGTGCGCGGCCGTGGACTCGTGATAAACGAGCCATCCGTGGTAACGGTGAACGAGAAGACGGGACAGGTGGTGGCTGTAGGCAAGGAGGCGAAAGTCATGCTCGGTAAGACGCCGCCACATATTCGCGCGGTGCGTCCGTTGTATCACGGTGTTATTTCAGACTTCGAGGTCACTGAGGAATTGCTCGCATATTTGATTCATAAGGCACAGGGTGGTCGTTCACGCATGCTCGGTCCTCGTGTGGTGATTGGTGTGCCAACCGGTGTTACTAACGTAGAGAGCCGCGCAGTACGTGATGCAGCCATGAATGCCGGTGCGCGTGAGGTATACATCCTCGAAGAACCTATGGCAGGAGCCATTGGCTCGAAGCTTCCGGTTACGGAGGCAGTAGGCACGATGGTGCTTGATATCGGTGGTGGCACTACAGACATTGCCGTGATTGCGCTTGGCGGCTCGGTTGCGGGCAAGAGCTCACACGTCGCAGGAGATCGCTTCAATGAGAACATTGCCGACTACGTACGCAGCGAATTTCAGCTTGCTATTGGTGAGAAGACCGCAGAAGACACTAAGGTTGAAATCGGTGCAGTGCTGCCGCTTCCTGAGAAACTCGAGAAAGCAGTGCGTGGCCGCGACCTCGCTACAGGACTTCCACGAGAAATCATTCTGACGGACTCACATGTGCGCGAGGCGCTTGCGCCATCACTTGATTCGCTCATGGAAGCAATGAAGGAAGTGATTGAGGCTACGCCTCCAGAGCTCCTCTCAGACGTGCTGGAGCGTGGTGTGACCGTATTTGGTGGAGGTGCGCTGTTGCGCGGACTTCCTGAGCTTCTCTCGAAGATGCTTGGCGTACCGGTGCATGTGGCTCAGGACCCGCTCACAGCAGTGGTGCGCGGTACCGGCATCGTCACTGAGGATCCGGGGCCATGGAAAGATACATTCATTCATGCATGAAGAGGTCATCATTCCTAAGGGGTAGAGGAGTGCGAGTCATGACGCCAAGCGCGCTCTACGCAGCTGGTGGCGTAGTGCTATTCCTTGTCGTGTTGCTTGGCATGCGCCTATTCGTGCCCGATGCGCTCCTGGCTCTTGTGTCTCCGCTTATGCGCGCGGGTACGGTGACGACGGCAAGTGTGTCGTCTGCGGGCTCGGTGTTTGAAGGCAAGGCTTCGCTTGAGCAAGACAAAGAGCGCTATGCAACGGAGAACGCGCGACTGGTAGCGGAAAACGCACAGCTACGTGCTCGTGTGACTGACCTAACGCATCTTGCAGGCACGCGCACCGAGCGCGCAAGCGGCGTGCTCGCTGGTATCATCGCGCGCCCTCCTGTCTCTCCGTATGATGTGCTTGTTATAGATGCAGGCAGCGAAGAAGGGGTGCGCACCGGCGCTGTGGTTATGGGTGCCGGAGGTATGCCGATAGGATCAGTTGCAAGTGCAAGTAAACAGAATGCGCGTGTACTGCTCTACTCATCTCCTGGTCGCGAGACTGAGGGGTGGGCAGGTGAGAAGCGCATCCCTATCACGCTTATGGGACAGGGAAGTGGTGCTATGACTGCCTACGCTCCGCGCGATGCTGCTATTGCTCCGGGCGACGGCGTGTTTGTCGCAGGTCCAGGCGCACTCTCGATAGGTACGGTTGCTGAGGTACATACCGATCCTGCGTCACCCAAGTCTCGCATCATTATTCGTCCACTCGTAAATCCGTTCAGTATTACGTGGGTTACGGTGGACACGAACGCACCATGATAGTCCGCGTCGCTATCGTCATACTTGCGGCGCTTGGTGTACTTTGGTTTCCGTGGCCGCTTACTCTCTTGCTCATACTCGCAAGTGGCGTTGTGGTACCTGTTTCAGCGCTTGTGCTGGGTATCGCGGTTGATGTGCTGTATCATCCATTTTCGTTTGCGGTAGTGCCGTACGGCGTACTCATAGGTGTCTTGGCGTACGTGTGTGGGACACTCGTGCGTCGTTTTGTCGCCTCGCGTATCATGGGGGCATGAGATGGTTTCGGCGTAGACGATATTCACGGCGTACGCGCGAGCTCGCCCCTGAGGACATTCTCCTTGATGCGGAGAATCTTCCTGATTTCAACAAAGGCAATCTCGAAGGAAAGCTCGAGAAACCAATTCCGCGCTCAACCTACCTCGGGTTTGCTACTGTGCTCGGACTCCTGTTTCTTACGCTGTCCGCTCAAGCGGTTCATCTACAAGTACTCCAGGGACAAAAGTATCGCGATCAAAGCGAGCGCAATCGTGTGCGTCCGGAAGTTATTTTTGCTGCTCGCGGTGCCATCGTGGATCGTAATGGCGAAACGCTCGTCAGTAACGAGGTAAGTGACGACGGTCACGTCACTCGCAAGTATGCGTATCCTGGATTCTCGCACCTATTAGGATATGTCTCGTATCCAAAAAAAGATGCAGCAGGGAATTATTACGACACTGAAATAAAGGGATTGAGCGGCGTCGAAGCATCTATGAATGATCGCCTGGCGGGCGAGAACGGTACGCTGCTTATTGAAGAAGACGCTAAGGGTGCGGTGCAGTCTCAGGGCACTATCAAGCCACCTAAGAATGGTGAGACGCTTACGCTGTCTATAGATGCGCGTGCACAACGCGCATTCCATGATGCTATCGCCGAGGTTGCGGATAAGGTGCCGTATAAGGGTGGTTCAGGCGTACTGATGGATGTGGAGACGGGTGAGATCATTGCACTCGCGTCGTATCCGGAGTACGACCCAAATGTCATGTCTTCAGGCGGGCCGTCGGATGTGATTGCTGCATATCAGCGTGATGCTCGTCAGATATTCCTCGATCGCGCCGTGGGAGGTCTCTATACGCCGGGGTCCATTGTGAAGCCGCTTGAGGCTGCTGGAGCCCTCTCAGACGGCACTATCGTGCCTGAGACGAGTGTGTACTCAAGTGGGTCCATTAGTATCCCGAATCCGTATTTCCCGGATAAGCCTACGGTGTTCCGCGACTGGAAGGCACTCGGCCTCATGGATACTCGTCATGCTATTGCCTGGTCGTCCGACGTATTTTTCTATGCAGTAGGAGGTGGCTATGGCTCTGTGAAAGGGCTCGGCATAGAGCGGCTTAAGTACTGGTATGACACGTTCGGACTCACCTCAAAGACAGGGATAGAGCTTCAGGGAGAAAAAGCAGGGTTCGTACCGACTCCTGAATGGAAAGAGAAGACCTTTAAGGAGCCGTGGCGCATTGGCGATACGTACCACACCGCTATCGGCCAGTACGCGATGCAGGTAACACCGCTCGAAGCTGCGCGTGCCATTGGTGCTGTTGCTAACGGTGGCAAACTCATGAAGCCTACGGTGATAAAAGGAGGCCTTCCTGAGGGACAATCTATTGCCATTAGTCCGTACGCGCTTCAGGTTGCGCGTGAAGGTATGCGTCTGGGTGCGACCGAGGGTACGTCGCACGGACTCAATGATTTGTCGTATGTAAAGCTTGCCGGTAAGACCGGTACGGCACAGTTGGGTGTGCACAATGAGTTCTACAACACCTGGGCAGTCGGGTTCTTCCCGTATGACAAACCCAAGTATGTGTATGTAGTGGTGATGGAGCGCGGGCCGGCCGGAACCTCTATCGGCGGTATCTACGTGATGCATCAGTTTTTCCAGAAGCTGCACCAGACCGCGCCAGAGTTTTTCGACATCTGAGTCCCAGAAGCCTAGATAGGCCCTTATTTGGGACGATTGACGGGCACGACAGGGCACGTACAATAGTCCTAATTAGTCCGATAGCTTTGCACATGACCGAACAGGAAACGATGGTGAGTCAGGAAAAGTTCGACGAGATGCTCGCCGAACTTGAACATTTAAAGACCGTACGTCGCACCGAAATTGCGAAGAATCTTGAGTACGCTCGTTCACTTGGTGATCTCTCTGAAAACGCAGAGTACCAGGAGGCACGCGAGCTTCAGGCAGCAACCGAAGAGCGTATTCGCCGTCTTGAGGACCTCGTGAAGCGTGCACATATTGTGACCGACGGGAAGAAAAAAGACGTCGTTGGTTTTGGTTCAAAGGTAGTCATCAAGAAAGACGGAAGTCCTGACACCCACGAGTACACCATTGTGGGAAGCGAAGAGGCAGACATGCGCGAGCGCAAACTCTCTCACGTGTCACCGCTTGGAAGCGCACTTATGGGTAAGAAGAAGGGTGATGTGTTTACCTTCGAGACTCCTGCAGGCAAGCAGACCTACACGGTAGAAAAAGTTTCCTAACTCCTCGTAGGATATGCACAAAGAGAAGGGCGACCCGTAAGGGTCGCCCTTGTGCTGTTCAAGCGCTTGCCAAGCCCATTTCGATGCGCTGTTCATGTGCACGCTGCATGCGCCGTTGCTGCAAGAATTCCCGAGATTTCTGACGCTTGCGGGGCCGATGCTTCGCCACGAAGAGCTGCATTATGGCCTGCACAAAGTCAGGACTTTCAGGATCGCGGTCCGGGTGCAAACAGATGATGTACGAGGCGCCCGAAAGCCACGGCATGCGCGCGAGCACCTTCTGACGATCGCGGTAGGCCCGGGAATCCGGCGACGCATCGTGAGGAAGGATACGCAGGAACCGGCTCGGGTAGTCAAACACCTTGGTGGTAACGATGGGAACCATAGTCGGCAGAAGCCGCACATCGTCTCCATCGAGCACCATGGTCGTCTTGCTGAGCTCAGTGAGTAGGCTCATTGCCTTCATGCACATAGCTTCGGTGTGAGCGCTATAACGCACGAAGGTGGCGGACTCAGGAACGGTACTTTTCACCCGTATTTCTCCCTATGTGGTGTTGTGTGCTGTAAAGATCACTATCCGTACAAAACGGATCGAGCCCCTGACCGAAGTGGTGGTCAGGGGCTCGATTCAAATTTCTTGCGTACTTACTTGGTAGGAGAAGAAATCTCAAGCGAAACCCTGACCGGTCGTAGTAGACCGAGCCAGACGTAGATACGGGTAACGATTACCTGAAACGCGTGAGTCATGTGTAGATACAGGATACGGGAATGTGCGGGTAACTGTCAAATATCTACGCCATATTTTCATGAAGAACGTGGGGATAACGGACACAGAGTGGGGCAAAGTGGCATATACTGCTATCTATGTGGGATGAAGTGGGAGATACGTCTTCACTTCACCTCGCGCCCGCCACCTGAACATGTTCATCGGAGAATACCGACATACTTTTGATGCAAAAAATCGCATCTCACTTCCGGCAAAGTTCCGGAAAGAACTTGGTGCACAGGTGGTGATTACGCGCGGTCTCGATAAGTGTTTGTTTATTTACCCAAAAGCTGCTTGGAAGAAGCAGGCGCAAGCATTTGCGTCACAGTCAACAGGGAGCGCCGCAGGACGCGGTCTTGCTCGTCTTATGCTTGCTGGCGCTTCTGAAACCGATGTAGACGGAAGCGGCCGCATCTTGGTACCTGATTATTTGCGTGCGTACGCAGCACTTACTGATAAAAGTGTAGTTGCTGGTGTGGCAGACCGTGTCGAAGTCTGGGATGAAGCAGCATGGGCTCTCTACACGCAGAATATCGAGCGTGAGGCTGAGGCATTTGCTGAGAAGCTTGGCGACCGCGGCGCCCTATAGACCTATGGAAGCTCGACACGACACCGTCCTCCTCGAAGAATCAGTCGACACACTGATTATTGAGCCTACCGATACGGTAGTAGATGCGACGCTTGGTGGCGCAGGGCACTTTGAGCGCATCCTCGAGAAGCTCGGGCCGGGCGGTCACCTCATCGGTATTGATGCAGACCGTGATGCTATTACGCGTGCACGCGAAGTGGTGGAGCGCGTACCAGAAGACAAGCGTCCAAAGATTTCTCTTGTAGAAGACAACTTCCGCAACCTCGCGAGCATTCTTTCGTCGGTAGGTGCGCAGACACCAAACAAGCTTCTCTTTGATCTTGGGTGGAGCGGGTTCCAACTTGCGACGGGTCGCGGGTTCTCGTTCCGAATGGATGAGCCACTACTCATGACCTACGGAGACCCAGCAGAAGCAGAAACTACTGCCGCTGATCTCGTGAATCACCTGACAGAGCAATCGCTCGCAGATATGATCTTCTCACTCGGAGAAGAGCGCTTCGCTCGCAGTATTGCGCGCTCAATTGTGAAGCAGCGTGAAGAGGCGCCTATTGTCACTACGTTTGATCTGGTTCAGGCAATTGAGGCAGGTGTCCCTGGATGGTACCGCCATCGCAAGCTCCATCCAGCAACAAAGACCTTCCAGGCGCTCCGTATCGCAGTGAACGACGAGCTCGGTGCGGTGCGCAGTGGACTTTCTGCAGCGCTTGCGTCGCTTGCGCCAGGCGGTCGTGTGGGAGTGATCACGTTCCATAGCATTGAGGATCGTATCGTGAAGTCTATGTTGCGCGACGCGGCATATGCAGGTCAGGGGATTTTGGTTACTAAGAAGCCGCTTGTTCCTACTGCCGCTGAGCTCGCAAAGAATCCGCGTGCACGCAGCGCAAAACTTCGTGTGTTTGCGCGTGCTGAGGGAGTGTCAGCTCCGTTTAATGCGTCGTCACTTATGTCTGCCTATGCCTGATCGAACCATTTCCATTCTCGGAGCAGTAGCAGGATCGCTGGTGGCGATGTACCTGGTGCTGGTAGTAACTACCGTATGCTTTGCTGCAATGCAGACTGATTTGGCGCTACAGGCGCGTGACGCAGAGAGTCTCATTGGTTCACTCGAAACCAAATACTACGCACAAGTAGGGGAGCTTGCGGCTACCGATCCGCGCGCCATGAACCTCGCGAAGCCTCAGGCAGTGACGTACGCCACTGAGGCGCCAACGCCGTCTCTCTCACTCCGCTAGCCTATGCGTCGGGCGATACGAGAAAAACTCCGCATCATCTCACTCGTTCTATTTGCGGTGGCTCTCTTACTGGTGTGTCGCCTCTATTTTGTACAGATCATCCATACCAAGGACTATGCGCTGCGTGCCGAACGCCAATATGTATCATCAAGTCAGCGCTTGTATGATCGCGGCTCTATTTTCTTCACTCGCAAAGACGGTACGTACCTATCAGCAGCAGGACTTGCAACGGGGTTCACTATTTCTATAAACCCAACGCTGATTAAGGATGCTGAAGGTACCTATCAGAAGCTCTCAGCATTCATGCCGCTTGATCATGATGCGTTTATCGCACAAGCGACCAAGCAGGGAGATCCATACGAGGTAATCGCAAAGCGTGTCGAAGAGGAGAAGGGGCGCGCAATACAGGAAGCAGAAATTCCTGGCGTACAAGTTGAGCGTGAGCGGTGGCGCAACTATCCTGCAGGCACGAGCGCTGCGCAGTCGATCGGCTTTGTAGCGTATGGTGGAGATGACAGTGAGCTTAAGGGGCGCACCGGTATGGAGCGGTACTACGACGAAGTATTGGCGCGTGGCTCGGTAGGACTCTTTGGAAACTTCTTTGCGGAGCTCTTTGCAAATCTCAATAGTGTCGTCGTGGATGCAAAAGTAGCGCGCGAGGCAGATATCATCACCTCAATTGACCCGGTAGTGCAGGAGAAGCTCGACCATGTGCTTGAGCAGGTGAATACGCAGTACAGCAGTATTGAAACCGGCGGTATCATCATGGACCCTAAGACGGGTCAGATTGTCGCCCTTGGCACGTATCCGTCATTTGATCTCAATGACATAAAGAACGGAGACCCTGCACACTTCGGCAATCCACTAGTAGAGCATCGGTACGAATTCGGTTCTATCATGAAGCCGCTCACCATGGCGGCCGGTATAGACTCAGGAGCGGTGACGCCAGAGACTACGTACAACGACACGGGATGTATCACGCTCAACACAAAGCCAATCTGTAACTTCGACCATAAGGCGCGCGGTGTCGTGCCTATGCAGGAGGTACTTTCACAATCATTGAACGTAGGCTCTGCATTCGTCTCCTCTCGCATTGGACATGATCGTCAGCGTGCATACTTCAAGGCGCTTGGTCTTGGGGAAGAGACGGGTATAGATTTGCCGAGCGAGATTTCTGGTGACATTCACAACATCGAGACCAGTCCTCGTGATGTAGAGTATGCTACTGCATCATTTGGACAGGGTATCGCCCAAACTCCTGTCGAAATGGTAAAGGCGCTCGGTGCGCTCGCTAACCATGGCTCCGTAGTGACGCCGCACCTAGCGGTAGCAAAGCGATTTGAGACGGGGGTCAAGAAGGAGCTCTCATGGGGTAAGCCAGAGCAAGTGTATTCGCCGCAGAGCACAGAGCAGGTGACTCGTATGTTGGTGAAAGTGGTAGACACAAAGCTCGCTAATGGAACACTTAAAATTCCGGAGATGACGGTGGCAGCAAAAACCGGTACTGCACAGATTGCGGGCCCGGGCGGGAAGTATTCAGCAGACCTCTATTTCCACTCATTCTTCGGGTACTTCCCAGCATACGAACCTCGGTATATTATCCTCCTCTACACCAGGCAGCCGCGCGGGGTGCAGTACGCGTCAGAAACGCTTACGCACCCATTCATGGACCTGACCCATTTCCTCATTAATTATTACGCCATTCCGCCCGACAGAGCACAACCAGCCTCCTAGCGTATGAAAACCCTCCTTCGATCCATTGTTGCTTCTATCCTTGCGTCACTTGCTCGTGCAATCGTAGCAAAATACGAACCTACGATAGTGATGGTCACCGGAAGTGTGGGTAAGACTTCTACCAAAGATGCTGCAGCAGTTGCGCTCTCTGCGCGCTACCGTTTGCGCGCGAGTGAGAAGAGCTACAACAGTGAATTTGGCGTACCACTTACTATCATCGGAGCCAAGAATCCTTGGGAGAATGCAGCAGCGTGGTTTGAAGTAATTGGTCACGGAGTCTCGCTCATACTTACGACTCACGACTATCCGGAGATGCTCGTGCTTGAAGTAGGCGCAGACAGGCCCGGTGATCTCGAGAAAATTTTGCGCATCGCCACGCCAGACGCCGTGATAGTGACACGTCTCCCTGATGTGCCGGTACATGTGGAAGCATATGCGTCTCCGCAAGAAGTGCGCGACGAAGAGTTTCGTCCTGCGTATGCGCTACGCCCGGGATGTCCGCTTGTTATTTCAGCAGACGACGAACATGCACGCGCTATGGCTGAGCGTCTTGATGCCAATGTACTTACGGTCGGGTATGCAAATGATGCTGACGTGCATATTGGCATCCCTGCATATATCCAGGGCGGCATGCAGGCCATGGTAACCACCTGCGGAGAGAAGTACACGTTACGAGCAGAGGGCGCACTTGGCCGTTCGCAACTATATGCTCCAGCAATGGCGCTCGCGCTTGCAACCATGCTCAATATGTCTGCCTCGCAGGCGGAGCAGGCATTACGGGGATATGTGCCACCGCCAGGACGCGCGCGCGTGCTACCTGGTATCAAGGGTTCACTCATTGTGGATGATTCCTATAATGCGAGCCCAGCTGCAGTAGCCGAAGCACTCATGGCACTTCAGATGGTGCCGTATACGCGCCGTATTGCAGTGCTTGGTGACATGCTTGAGCTCGGGCGCTTTTCTCGTGAAGAGCATGAACAAGTAGGTAAGCTTGCCTACGACTATGTAGACCTGTTGATCACGGTGGGACCGCGTTCAGAGGCTACACGAGACGCGGCACGTAGCGCTGGTATGCGGGACACTGAGACTCTTGGATTTAGTACTTCGCTTGAGGCAGCTCACGCGCTACAAGACATGGTGCGCGAAGGCGACGTGATTGTGGTGAAGGGAAGTCAGGGTATGCGCATGGAGCGTATCTCTGAAGTGCTACTAGCAGACAAGAGCGATACTCGTCACCTTGTGCGCCAGGATAAGGAGTGGAAGAAGCGCTAGGTGGTCTCTGCTGGAGTAGCGTCGCCACGCGTAGCACCGACTATCATCCAGCGCATGCCACGCTTCTCAAGAGTGAGAGTAACCGGATAGGTGCTCGTGGGCGCCTCAAGTCCTTCAGGCGCATGCACGACTTCCACGACGGTTGCGTCTACAATATAGCGACCACCTTCCATACGTGTTTGGTTAATTTCTATACGTTCTGGCCAAGGACTTATGGAGATAGGATGAAATGTGGAAAATTGACATTTTGCTATCTACATTGTTTTATATGCAGAGTTCAACGGTGAGGAGAAAGAAATGGAACAACGTACAGTTCGCTTTAACTATGGCCTTTTCTTCAATGCCATGGTCAACCTAATCGGGAGAGAGCCCGACACGAGCCATAGGTATGGCTTGGATGGCTATTATAGCTTCCGGTACGAAGCTAGAGATGAGAATGAGGTGAGGCAACTTCAAGAAGCGCTCTCTGTACTGCGCGACTGGCTCTCGCTCTTCGAACTCAAGCCCTTTCACTCTCGGTGCGAGTATGGTCGACTGCCCCATCCGAATCCCGGAGAGGAACAGAAGGACTACCTCGACATCGTGATTTCGCACCCTGTCGAGCGCGAGAAAGGGAAGTGAGGTCTATTCACGTAGCCCCTGCAGAAATGCAGGGGCTTGTTGTTGCCCACATGAAGAGCTTCAGCGCCCCAGCTCACTCTCTAACGCTCACTCTGGCCGTTCCACTTGTCTCCAGACATCACAAGCATACAGAAAAACCCCGGTACGATACCGGGGCTCTTCTGTATGTGTGACCCTACGGGGAGTCGAACCCCGATTTACGCCGTGAGAGGGCGCTGTCCTAGCCATTAGACGATAGGGCCA
>CAYWWP010000008.1:0-3012 GCA_964462415.1 uncultured Candidatus Saccharibacteria bacterium | reverse complement strand
GTAGAGTACCTGTTTAGAGGTGAGTAATGAGAAGGGACTACGAGATGGATACGGAGCAGTTTGCGCTCGCGCGCGAGAACGGCACGCCGTACTCGCGTCTCATGGACGATCAGGAGCTTCGAGCAGTCGCGGCCAATCTTCACCCCGGTGAAGTTGCGGTGATTCGGTTCGCTCCTACTGCGGGTCTGATTGAAATTGAAGACCTCGAAACGCTTGCTCGTGGGGGCGCTCTCTCGCTCCTGCCTGTGCCGGAATCGGTCATCGACCGTGCGGCCACCTTCCGCTTTGACTCCGCGCGCTCGCGCCAGTTCGCGTTTCGCGTCGAGCAAGGGTTCTCGTGGGTGATGTTCTGGAAGCAGTTCCAGCACGTCACCGACGGCAATCCGGAAGACTACAACGCCACGAAAGTCTTCGAGAACATCTCGGTGTTCAGGGAACTTCCGCAGGCACCGGTCGACCAAGAAGTCGACTGCATCACCTGTCCTCCCGTATAGGGAAAACAACCGGCCCACGCTTGCGCGTGGGCCTTTTTACTACTCGGGCGCACAGTGCTCGATATCAATGACGGTCTTGAGGGCGCTGATACGGATGGTCATGACGCATTCGCCCTCTTGTCCGCTCAGTCCTTGAAACTCAACACCCTTGCAGAAGTCTGGGGTGGGCTCGAGCGAGCCGCCCAGCATCTTCGCTTCGAAATCAAAGAAGCAGACTTTGGCGTGGTTGAGGGCTGTGTGCACTTTGGCGTGAGCCGGATCCATGGGGTGCTCCTTGTGGCGTCCGCAGGTCTGCACCGAGCAGACCGGGTGCGCCACGTTTGGTCAAAACGAAGGGAAGAAAAATCGAAGCGGGCCGAGGGTGCGATAGGTGCCTATCTTGGTGCGGTGGATAGACAGTGCGAGTGCTGTGGTGCCAAGTGTGCGGCCTATACGTTCTGCAAGACTGCGCATGTACGCACCAGAGCCACAGGCAACTCGGAGTTTGAGTACGACAAAGGTGCGCTCTGGCATGCTCGTAAAGAGAGCATGCCATGCAGCGCGTATCTCATCTTGGCGAAAGTCTGCACCCTCTACCTTTGACGGCGCATCGTCTTTGGGTACTACGCTCAGTGCTTTCTGAATGTATGCAGATACGTTCTCTGTAGGTAGGTGATAGAGCTGTTCGAGCGTGATGTGGTGAATCGTTTCTGTGTGGGTAGGAATCTCTATAGTGTGTAGCGTGCCGCGCAGCGCATGCAGAAATAGCGGAGTGCCGTTCACTGTTTTTGAGGAGTACGCAGGGTATGCGTGGGTGCGGCTTCCAAGTTCAGCACGCAATGCTTCTACTATTCGCGCACGATAGGGATTAGACTCAAGTTCACCATAGGTGGGCAGGCCAAGCGTGTCTCCGGTGTCGGTGGAAAGATCGAGTACCACACTCACTACATATTCCTTATCGAGTCCTGTGTAGCGCTTCTGGTGTTTGCACTCATCGCCGAGTAACACGAGGAGCTTTCCTGACGCCATAGGATCAAGACGTCCCGCGTATGCCGCAGGCAGTTCTCTGTATTGGGGATGCGCTGCCTTCCACTCGTTCAGGGTCTCAAGTGGTGTGCGGCCAATCTTTTTGTCGAGCACAACGTAGCGCTTCATTATGCGTAGTGTATACCAAAAGCCGCCCCGTGAGGGGCGGCTTTCAGGATGTGCTAGTGCGCTGCGGGAGCAGCTCCGGTAGGACCGGTGAATGGTCGTGCTGCCTTGCGTGCGGTAGTGACGAAGAGCACGAACGCCACAAAGATGACGGCGCTGCCGGTCAGAATCGGTGTCGATGGACTGTAGCTTGCGGCAAGATAGCCCGCAAGAATCGGCGGAAGCGACTGAGCGAGTGCCTGTACCGATGCGGCGATACCGAGAATCTGTCCTTGTTCGTTTGGTGCTGCTGAGCGACTAATTACGGCATTGAGGTTGGCCATGATAAGACCCATACCAACTGCCTGGGGCAGGGTGATGAGGTAGAGCAGTCCTGCTGTCGGCACGAGTGCGTACGCAAGTACAGTAGACGACACGAGCAAGAGTCCACCCGAGATAATCGCGTACGGGCTGAAGCGCTTACCCATAAATCCAGTCACGAATGCCTGGGTGAATGCGATACAGATACCTACCAGTGCGAAGAAGTCACCAATCTGTCCCTGACTGAAGCTGAACTTATAGATCAAGAATGCGCCAAAGAACGTCGTAAAGAAGGTGAAGCCGGCATTGAAGAAGAAGGACACTGCAAACACATTGCGCAGGCGCTTACTCGTAAATGCTTTCCAGATATTCACGAGGGACTGTGCCGGATGGAATTTCTCGTGACTCTTCGTCTTTAGGGTTTCGGTAAAGAAGAAGAATACAGCGAGCGCGTTTAGAAGCGCGAGTGCTGCCGCAAACCAGAACGGGGTAGTGGCATTGAACCACGATATGACATGTGGATCAGAGAGCTTGCCGCCAAGAAACGGACCAATGACAAAGCCTATACCGAATGCAGCTCCAATAATGCCGAAGCTGCGTGCACGCTTCTCGGGAGTAGAAGAGTCCGCAATCGCTGCCTGCGCTACCGAGATGTTGCCACCGGTAATTCCGTCGAGTGCGCGTGAAGCAAAGAGAAGAGGAATATTCTTAGTAATAATCGCAATCGCGAAGACTACATACGAAAGAGAGGTGCCGAGCAGTGAGAACGCGAGCACGGGTCTGCGTCCAATGTGGTCGGAAAGCTGACCGAGTATCGGTGTCGCTATAAACTGCATGAACGGATATATGGCGGTCAAAAGACCAAGCACCACAAATCCCTGCTCAATAGTGAGCGAGGAGAGGTGGTAGGGATACGCAGGGTCGGTAAGGAGTAGCGGAATGACCGGAATCAAGATACCGATGCCGAGCACATCTATGAGTACGATCGCAAACACGATCGCGAGAGGGTTTCTAAGTTTTTGTATCATAGGCATCTAGTAGTGTACCAAATACGGAAATGGGCCGCCCTGTTGGTACAGGGCGGCCC
>CAYWWP010000007.1:19463-32105 GCA_964462415.1 uncultured Candidatus Saccharibacteria bacterium | reverse complement strand
CCAAGAGGGTGGACTAAGTAATGCGTTAGGTATAGTCTGCTTTCCAGACCCGCTATTGGGGAGGAGGACTATATGCCTACCAATGAAGTGATTTCGAAGCGTCCCGAATCGGTCGTCATGCGCCTGCTGTTCTGGCTCTACGCAGTCGCCCTGGACTTCATCGTCTCGCTGCCGCATGTGGGCCGGTATCTGTTCCGGACGCGACCGAGTGACGATTCGGGTGATGTGCTCAAGCGCGGCCTCGTCCTTATAGGACTGCTGATCTTCTTCGGATTCGGCATGTACGGCTACGTCACGGCGCTCGCCCGTCACCAGGGCGACATTCTGCTTCTGACCATCATCGGCTGGAGCGTGATAGCGCTCGTGTTCTTCGGCGCGCGCCGGTACCGCGAAATCGTGAAGGAGTCGAAAGACTAGCCTTCACCATGACGGCGACCCATAGGGTCGCCGTTTACCTTTTCCCTATTCCATACTAGAGTCATTGCGGATTGCACACTCACACAGGAGGATTGTCTGGTGCGTCGACCACGCCGATTACCCTGGGCACTTCGGGCTCCGGTTCGGCTTTTGGCCAGACCGATCAGAAGACCCGGACTTCCCCGTCTCGTATGGGTGACGTTTGCAGGGCCACCACGCACCCTGCGACAACGTACCCGAGCGATACGACTCCTCAAACGCATGTACCATAACCATGGTCTGACTGCAGTTGAGGCTGAGCAACTCATTGCACTACTTGATGCGCATCCGCGTGTCACATGGAGCAACAAGATTCCTATCGTCTGGAAGGACGCTGCGAATATTTCGCACATCAGATGGTGGAACGCGCCGGAGAACGACCATGATTCTTGAACCGAGCCTCTTCACGGTGATTACCTGGCCGCGCTATGGCAGGCAGTATCAGTACGCAGCGCTCGGCTTCGTGTGTATCCTCCTGTGCGCCCTCATGGGTGCCAAGATCATCCACACGAAACCGATCATCGGCACTGCGCTTCTGACACTCGCTATACTCGCTCATCTCATGACCGGGGCAATCATCTTCTCATGTGAGATATATGCCGAGTCGATAAACCGCAAGGCAGACGACTAACGCAAACGGCGACCCTATGGGTCGCCGTTTCTCGTTTTATCTACTCTACCTAGACAGTACCCTCGTCTTCTTTTGTTTTTGGAGTAATGCCGTTTGCAATAAGAATTTTTTCAAACTCCTCTCGCTCAAGCGTCTCAACCTCGACAAGCTTCTCTGCAATAGCATCGAGTGCCTTACGATGATCAATAAGCACCTGCTCTGCGCGCTTCTTCGCACCCTCGATGATCTGTGTTACTTCCGCATCAATCTTTGCGGCAATATCCTGCGAATACGCAAACTCGCCGTACCCACGATCAACACCAAATGCGACGGGACCCACGGTGCTACTCATACCGTAGCGAGCCACCATGTCGCGTGCGAGCGCCGTGATAACCGCAAGATCGTTTGATGGGCCGGTCGTGAGATCACCGTAGATCATTTCTTCTGCGACATACCCACCGAGCGTGGTTGCAATGTCATCAAGGAATTCCTTGCGTGACTGCATCTTGCGATCTTCAATCGGAAGTTTGAGCGTGTATCCAGCTGCGCGTCCACGACTAATAATAGAGATCTTATGGACCGGGTCAGCGAACTCAAGCACTGATCCTACGAGTGCATGCCCTGCTTCATGATATGCCGTGAGGCGCTTCTCGCGCTTACTCATGAGATGACTCTTTCGCTCTGGACCAAGCATCACCTTCTCAATAGAACGAATAAGGTCGTATTGGGTCACTTCCTTGCGTCCCTCGCGCGCAGCGAGAATGGCGCCTTCGTTCATGAGTGAGTAAAGCTCAGCGCCTGAGAATCCTGGAGTGCGCTCTGCAATTACCTCGAGATTTACATCCGGACCGAGCGGCTTCTTGCGAGCGTGCACGGTGAGGATTTCGAGGCGATCCTTGCGATCAGGTAGATCAATAGTCACACGGCGATCGAAGCGTCCTGGGCGAAGGAGTGCCGGATCAAGCACATCTGGGCGATTGGTTGCTGCCATAACAATCACCTTTTCAGCAGGATCAAACCCATCCATCTCTACGAGAATCTGGTTCAGGGTCTGCTCGCGCTCGTCATTACCGCCACCCACGCCAGTACCACGTACGCGGCCCACTGCGTCGATTTCGTCTACGAAGATAATAGCTGGTGAATTCTTCTTCGCGAGCTGGAAGAGGTCGCGCACACGTGAGGCACCCACTCCCACAAACATCTCCACAAACTCAGAGCCTGAAATTGAGAAGAATGGCACCCCCGCCTCACCCGCAACCGCGCGCGCAAGAAGGGTCTTACCCGTACCAGGAGCACCCATGAGCATAATGCCCTTTGGAATACGTGCACCGATATCGAGGAACTTCTTAGGGTTCTTAAGGAAGTCCACGATTTCCATGAGCTCTTCCTTTGCCTCCTTGGCACCCGCCACATCTGAGAAGAGAATGCGCTGACTGGTGTCAGACGGATCAATCATGCGCGCCTTTGACTGCCCGAAGGTAAGTGCCTGCATGCCCCCACCGCGCATCTGGCGCATAAGGAACACAAACAGAATCCCGAGCACGAGAATCGGAAGCAAAATCGGCGCGAGTGAGAAGAACCAATACTTAAAGCCTGACTCGTTCGCGATAGTGATAGCCACTGCAGAGAGCTGATCAGGAGACACTCCATAGGCAGTAAGAGTCTCTGGGAGAGCAGCGTCTGGATCCTTCATCGAGACGCGCTCGACACCATCCTTGTAGGTGAGGTTGAGTGTGTTGCCTTCTACCTTAATAGTAGTGACTTCTCCCGCTTTCACATCGGTCGCTACCTTTGAAAGCGAAATATGCTCAGGCTTAGCCGTGTGTGAGACGAAGAGTGAGTATAGGCTGATAAGAAGGAGGAAGATAAGAATCGTCGAAATAAAGTTCCCGACAAAACCACCTCCGGGCATGAGGTTTTGCGGCTGCTTTTTATCTCCCTTTTTGTTCTCTGGCTTTTTCCCCGGGTTTTTCTTGTTTGAGGTAGTAGGCATATGTGGTGTAGTCACTATACAATAGAGCGCAACGACATGGAATCTGCTCCTTCTAGCTCAAGCCCGACTGCGATTATCACTTCCGGAGGAGGCATGAAGTGCGCCTATGCTGGTGGTGCGCTCGTGGCGCTCGCCCGTGAGCTCCAGATTGGTAACCCTGACATATTTGTTGCGGCCTCGGGTTCCGTGGGCAGTATGTTCTATTACCTCACGGGCCAGCATGAAGCTATTGAAAAAGCATGGACTGACTATCTCCCCTCTCCTGCATTCATTCGCTATGCGCCGCTTCCGGCGATGCGCATTAATTATTTGGTAGACACCATATTTAAGGAATACATTCCCCTTGATGTGCCTGCACTCGAGCATGTGCAGACAAAGTACTTTGTGCCGGTCACTGACGCCGAAACAGGACAGGCGGTATTCATTTCAAACGACACGTGGTTCAACCCATACGAAGTGATGCGCGCCGCAAAAGCGATTCCTATTTTGTATAACGGCCATGTGCATCTGGGCGGTCGCAGTTACCTTGATGGTGACTTCTCTACGAGCATGGCAGCCCTAGTGAAGCAGGCCATAGACGCAGGTGCTAAGCGCATCCTGTGCATCAGCAACACCGACGCACCGACACGTTTTGAAGCAGGCATCATTAAGGCATACGCACGATTCTTGAATCCGCTTCTGCGCGAAGCGGTGCTCGCTGACCTCCCCAACGATCAACGCGTGCGCTGGCCTCACGGCATTGAATTCATGACGCTCAGTCCTTCTCTTCCCCTTCCCTCTGACCTCTACACGCGTAACCGCCGTCGCGTAATTGAAACGTACACGATGGGATATAACGATCTGTTAGATAACCGAGAGAAGATACAGGCGCTTTTCGGGTCTACTCCACGCGACACAGCCTAGATGCTACTATCAGCGCATGGCTTCCCTTATTGAGAACAAAAAGGCGCGGATGCGTTTTGAAGTGCTCGAAACCTACCAGGCAGGCCTTGAGCTACTGGGCACCGAAGTTAAATCGCTGCGCCAGAAACTCGGGACACTGGATGGCTCACGCATAGTGGTGCGTGGCGGTGAAGCATACCTGATTGGCATGACCATTCCTCCCCACCAGGAGCCCAATGCCCCAAAAAGCTATGACGCAGACCGTGCCCGCCGCCTCTTACTTAAGCGCCACGAAATAGCCGAACTGCTCGACGCTGACTCAAAAAAGGGTTTGACGGTGGTACCACTTGAGTTGTATAATAATGGCAGACATATCAAGGCGCAGGTAGCGATAGTGCGCGGCAAAAACAAGGCAGACAAGCGTGAAGACATGAAGCGCAAGGATGCCAAGAAGGAAGCCGCGCAATTGCTCAAGCGTTCGCGATAGGTCTTTGAGGAGTACCTGAAAGTGTTCCCAATCAGAGGAGGGAAAATTGCGTAGAACGAGAACTAAGTTAACGGCAGAAGAAGAACTCTCTGCCTTGCTTGACGAGCAAGAGCTGGACCTTATCGGCGACGAACTGTCCTCGGTACCTACGTTCTCAGCCCGTCGCCAAGCAGTCTTGGCCGACCGCGAACGCGAGCTCACCGAAGATCCGCGGAACTTCGGCTTCGTGGATGATGATCCGATTGACCGTGGGTTCTCGGATCAAGTCACGGTCTTCGCGAGCTATCGCGACTCGGCTGAAATACCGCTCGACCGCCAGCTTAGGTTCTGAGCTTCGGTCGAACAAAGGAGAATCCCCTTCGTGCTGTGCCACACGGCGCAAAGCGGATTCTCCTCACTCTCAGATACTCGTCACGCGGGCCGCTCGCGGACTCGAATACTTCTCCTGAAGTATTCGAGTCCGGGGGTGACCGGCTTTGACGGTCTTGTACTTTGAGATACGTGCGACGCGGTGGAAGCATACTGACCACCTAAAAACGTATGCGACTAAACTTGCCAAGAATTCTCTTGCAAGCGTAAAGTCTCCATACTTCGGTATGAAGGATTTTGCGTTCGTTCCAGCTGTCGCTTAAGCCACAGTCTCGAACGACATCCTCTCTTGTCCAGTTCTCACAGTGGCAGGTTAGGGTGGAATCTTCTGTGAGATCGGTGTCTGACACGCTCCATTCAGACACCTAGACTTGTGAGCTCAGGGAGAAGCGCTTTCGCTGACGTTCTTACGCTCTCCTGAAAACTAAACATCAGCTACGCGTCGTAGACTCGCTCTCAAAGCAGGATTCGGACGGGGGTTCAATTCCCCCCACCTCCACAAAAGCATGCAAAGGCCGCGAAAGCGGCTTTTTGCTTTTGTGGAGCAGGAACATGTCACATGGCGGAAGCAAACCAAAGTCAGAAATCCTTAGCGCCCACTCCTTTTGTATCTCCGAACACGACGAGCTGCACAACAGCGATGTACAGACATTTCCCTTTTCTCAAGAATTTTTTCGAGTAGTTTCCCGCGCTTATACCCAAGTGTCACAGACTTATCTGCTAACCTGTCGAATCCAAAGATAACTACTAAAAAGAGAATAACGACTACGAAAGTATAGGCAATACCATACGACACAAAGTATCTATCAAGGAGGTTCGCTACCAAGTTACCAATGATTCCTAATGATAAGCCGACCAGCACAAGTAAGACCTCGTCATACTTCTTCCACGACTCAGTAATCACCTGCAACGGACTCAACTGTTCTTCACTAAGAAGAGCATCATAAGCAAAGATGGCTCTTTGCTTCTCTACCCCATCCAAGGTATGCCAAAGCTTCTTGTTTGAGCGTTCAAGTCTTTTAGCAATTTTCTTCTGTTCTCTAGGAGTCATTGGTCAATATTACGAATCTAGCGCATTTCAAATGGAAACACTTCTATAGCCGGTTCTTCGTTAGGATGTACCTCTTTAACTGCGCGAATGACTGACTCAAGATTCTCGGGCGAGCACCATGTTTGAATTTGCACCGCCTCTACCACATCAAGCTTACGTACTTCTCCAATAGCTGGATCTGCGCCATCCTCTGGTTCAAATTGTGCCTCACCTTTCGTGACAAACTGGCAGTTCGTGTAGTTGCCCACCTTACCAGCACCTGCCTTTCCAAGAGCGGCTCGCACCTCTCGTTCATGCGTGGACTGAACTATCACGGAAATCTTAATAGCGTTCATAGGGTAACTATATCAACCTATGTGTAGATTTTTAATGAATAGTTACACCAAAGGCCTCACGTGAGGCCTTTGGTGTTTCCCTATCTACATCGGGCGCGTTTCCATGATTTCAATGGTCGCGCCTGGAATGCCAAGATGCGGATGATCCTTAAATAGCTCTGCAGCAGCCTCAAGCGACTCCGCAGCAACGTAGGAAGAAAGCATCATGCCGTTACGTGCATCAGACACTCCGTCGCTACTTACCTTCTTCGTCTTACCAAGCGCAATGGTCTTCTGCACACTATCGGCATGCGCTGCCATCCAGGCGTCCCACTGCGTCTTCATCTCTGATTCTGCAGCCGCACGCTCTGCTTCTGGCTTTTGCATCCATTCATCAAGCACATTCGTGGGAGCAAGGTATATGGCGGTGTAGTAGTTCATGTACTTAGTATACGCGACATGGACGTGGACATATCTCGGAATTTGCCCCTATACCTTTTGGCGCTTTGACTACAACATTCGCAATCGTAGAGCTGTACACCTTGCACTGTATCTACGCACTATTCTTCTCAATAGACGCCTCAAATAGTTCAGGGAGTGATGGATGATGTGCGTCCATAGTCGCCACAAACTCATCATGCGTCATTTGCAGGCGCGCATTGTGCGTACGCTCATTCCCTATAGTGGAATGTGTGCGCCCTTCATAATCGTGCGCCGGATACACTATAGTTTCATCATCAAGAACGGCAAAGACATCATGCAGCGAATGATAGAGCGCCTCGCTGTCTCCCAGTTGAAAATCAGTACGGCCCGTACCTCCAATTAAGAGTGCATCTCCGGTAAACACTGCTCCTTCAATCAGCACAGAGATACTCTCGTTTGTATGGCCTGGCGTGGCAACAATAGTGACTGACTCACTTCCAAGAGGGAGTACTTCCCCACCCACTACCGCCACATCTTTGTGCGGCGAGGGCGCAAGGGCATGACGGACTATCTGTGCACCCGTCTGAGCATGCAGACGCATGGCAGATGACACATGATCTGCGTGCGTGTGTGTCTCAATAATGTAGCGAAGAGAAAGATTATTTTGCGCAAGCATATTGAGGTATGCAGTATCTTCAATTTCCTCTGAAGGGTCAATAAGTGCTGCTTCCCGAGACACTCGTTCCACCACAATGTACGAAAGGCAGCCCCGCGAAGAATGAAAGGGATATGTTTCCATATTATTTTGTAGGCAACTTGGCAGCAATCCACGCCATAATTCCGCCCGACACATTCTTGGCATGGGTTAGACCCTTCGCATGCAAGGCACTGGTAGCCATCGCACTTCTGCCACCAGAGCGGCACATGACATGTATGGACGTGTACGTGGCGAGACGTTCAATTTCTGTCTCAAGTCTATCAAGTGGAATATGAAGTGCTCCAGGCACATGCATTTCACGCAATTCTTCATGTGTTCGCACGTCCACTAAGCAATGTCCCTCAGACCCCAACTGGGCATGTGCCTCGTGCACTGACACCTGCGGTAGACCAAATGAGATACCAAACATAGCAGAACTACGCGAGCGTGAACGCCGTGCTTATAATTTGGTCAAGATTCTTGCTTAGTTGGGCATGACTCTTACCTTGACGAATACATGTACTTGCGTACTCGCGTGCAAACGCCTCACCAAAGCGCTTGAGTCCGTTGGTGGCAGCCTTTAATTGGTATAGCGTCTGCGTGCAATCTTGAGTCTCTTCTGCCTCGAGCGTACGCTTAAGCGCCGCTATCTGCCCTTCAATACGGTTCAGTCGCTGCACAAGCTCGCGGGTGGTAGTGCCTTTCGTCATACACTCCGACTATAGCATATACCCCCCTGGGGTATGCAAGGAGACTTAGAAGAAAAGAGTCTTGACCGCCAATCCCATAAGCACGAGCGCACCGACTACCTCTATATGCGTGCCGATAAGGTGTTTGCTCTTCTTCCCCACCACTACACCTATATATGAAAGCACCGCGGTAACGGCGCCAATGACGAGAACGGTAAGCGGAATACTGACTGAAACAAAGTTAAACGTAATACCAATGACGAGCGCATCTATACTGGTCGCAACCGCGAGCAGGAGTAGCGTACGCATATGCATGATGTCTTTCTCTGCTTCTATATCCTCTTTCTTAAGCGCCTCCGAAAGCATTTTGAGTCCTACCCCACCAATGAGTACGAAACCCACAATGTGTCCGTAGATAGCGAGCATGTCACGGAAACCATACCCAAGCGCGTACCCAATAAGCGGCATAACCGCCTGAAATACACCAAAGGTGGCAGCAATGAGTACTGTACGCTTGCGTGTGACATGCCCGAGTGCCCCTGCACCCACAGACACCACCACCGCATCAAGCGCGAGACTGATCGAAATGAGAAGAATTTCAATGATGGACATAGAGAGATGTGAAGCACTGCATACTAACTGGCTTGTGCAAGGAGCACAATCACGAGAATGCCTACTGTATTCAGTACATACGTTAGCAGCATGAACTGCCACTGCGTAATCTTAGTGAGTCCCATCATGCCAATACCTATCTCGTCTGGAAACGGTGACGCAATGACTACAGCTCCGAGCACGGGAGTGAGCCAGCCAAAGTACGGACTCTTAAACAATTCAAATAGATGATATTTCTTGTAGCGCTTCACTAAAGGGGCAAGTTCTGAAAAAAGCTGATCTTTAAAAAATCTAAAGATGAGTAGGTCGCCCAGTACTGCGCCCGCACCTGCAGTAAGCGCAATAGCCAGTGCGTTGTATTCCTCCGCCAAATGAAACAGCACCAAAGATGCGGGAGCAACCGTAAATGTGGAGACAAAGAATATACCCGTAATGAATGACCCAAGGTATCCGTACGTACCTATGTGACGAATGAGCGCATGCACTACGGGCGTGTCCGCAATCACAACAACCACCGCAAGACTAAGAAGTAATAGTGTCGTGTTCTTGTAGGCCCACTTCTTTTTACGAGCTTTTTTCACTTCACTCATTCTAGCCTACCGTGCGTGCATGTACCTGCAGCAAATCACCCCGCGGTTTCCCGCGGGGTGTATCGGACTTAGCAGTCCGCCGAAGCGAAGGTGCCGTCCTGGTTCAGGATCTGCTCAAGATTACGGTCGGCGCCGAGTGTGTGCACAGCATCCTACTTGCGAAAGATTCGCAAGTAGATATACTACTCAGTAGCGACCGATTTCGGAGCATACCTATGACCAATACCACCAAGACCCTCGTCGTTCGAGGATTCCTCTTCATCTATCTCGCGATACTTCTGGTATCGGCAGTACCTGAGCATCTTGCTGAGGGACTTTCGCTACCTATAGGACTCGCGTTTGCGGTAGGTGCCGGTATTGCCTACCTGGCACATCGCAAGGCAGGTATTGTGGGGCTCGCATTCCTCTTGGTGCATATGAGCATTGAGTGGAATGAGTACGCAGCACACTTCCATGAGTTCACCGCGACCGACTACGGCATATACGGATTCCATGTCGCACTCGACCTTATATTCATGTGGGTGCTCTTGCGCGAGGTGGCCAAGCGCCCGCTTCCTTTCTTCTTCCTTTCACTTGCAGGTGTGGGTGTGGGTGCTGTTCTTTCCTCATTCATATTTGCCTCAGAGGTCATGGCGCTCCCAAGCGAGTTTCTCCATGTGGGTACCTTAGGCGGTATCATTGCCTGTACCGTCTCTCACCTCTTCCCGAAGCGGTTGGCATAACTAAGCAGCACCCAAGACCCCGAAGCAATTCGGGGTCTTTACTTTTAGCTATCGAGCGCAATACTTATACATAGCCACTAGAGAGAGGAGCTATCTCATGCGTCCGTATCTCGCTGCCCTTTCTATCACTACCCTGCTCTGGGCATGGCCCTCACCCTCCATCGGAGGCGAGTCCCGCGCCATAGACTTCACCGTCCAGTACTGCAAAGAAGCCGGGAAGGGCGGAAGTGACTGCGGACCCGCACTCAATCTACGTCCGCGCACACTCCGCACTGGCACCGCGCCGGATTGGTCGAGTTCACTCGCCGACCGCACGCGACGCTCCTTTACGGAGACCTCTCGCCCCGGCGACTTCTACTGCGTACAGCCCGACATGTGTGCAGGAACTCACGGCAAGTCGCTCAGTATCATGGTGCGCAAACGATTCTAACCTCCAAGGCCTCGGATATTCCCGAGGCCTTTCTGCTCTCCCGATTTTGGTCAATATACGGTACAGTATAAGCACGCATCTTGCGTAATCCTTATTTTCCTATGACTCTCAAGCAGCAGCTCGCTCTCGCCTGGACCCTCGTAGGGGTCCTTGCCGTGCTTCTTGCTATCGCTGGCTTTTTCCTCTCAGGAAACAGCACGGCGAACAAGAACATCACCGAGAAGCGTGATCTTATCCGTGAGCACTGTGCAGCTACCGACGCCCAGAGCAAGGAGCTCTGTGCCCAGGACCTCCAGGACCTCACTGACCTCCTCAAGGAATTCAGTGCAGAAATGGCCAAGAGCGCGACCGTCAAGGCAAACTAGGCAAAGGAGCAAGCAAGTACGCGGCCGGAACCACCTCTTGGTTCCGGCCGCACCTTGTTCTATCCGCTGTCTTGTGCTAAAATAACAAGTAACCGTAACCCAAAACCTTGAGTACTACTGAACGAGTTCGCATAAACCGTGAGATTCGCGCGCAGGAACTGCGCGTTGTTGGTCCTGAGGGAGAAAACCTAGGAGTTCTCTCGCTTTCTGAGGCACTTGCTGCCGCAGAGCGCGTAGGCCTCGACCTCATCGAAATCTCGCCAAATGCTAACCCGCCGGTTGCTAAGGTGATGGATTATGGTAAATTTCAGTACGAGCAGAAGAAGAAAGAAAGTGCTGCCCGGGCTAAAGCCAAGGTCTCTGAGACCAAGGAAGTCCAAATAAAGGTAGGTACTGGCGAAAACGACATGCGCCTCAAGGCCCGCAAGGCCGCTGAATGGCTTGAAGAAGGCCATCGCGTGCGTGTCGAACTCTTCCTCAAGGGCCGCTATAAGGGTATGGAGGAGGCCTTCCTCAAGACCCGGCTCGAGAAGTTCATCCTGCTCATTCCTTACGCATATAAGCTCGCCGAGCCGGTAGCACGGGCCCCAAAGGGCTTCGCCGCAATCCTCGAGCGAGACAATGCGAAAGCTAAGGAATCCCGGCCAAGTGCAGAAAAGACCCCAACACCAACCACCGACCATGAAAACTAACAAGTCATACACAAAGCGCATCAAGGTGACCCGCACCGGGAAGCTTGTTGCACGCAAGCCGGGACAGGACCATTTCAATGCAAAGGAGCGTGGCCGCACCAAGACGGTGAAGGCTCGTCCTCAGACCATTACGGTACCGAAGGCAATTCGCCGTCGTTTCCTCGGTGGTAAGTAATTAATTCTAAGAATCTAAGGTATGGCACGTGTAAAAGGTGGTGTAATTTCGGCAAAGCGCCGCAGGAACGTTCTTCTCCGCGCAAAGGGCTACCGTCATGGTCGTGGTACCAAGGAGCGCCTTGCAAAGGAGTCTCTCGTTCACGCAGGTAAGAACGCATTTAATCACCGCCGCGACAAGAAGACCGACTTCCGCCAGCTCTGGATCGTACGCCTCAACGCTGCGCTCCGCGACCTCGGCTACAAGTCATACAGCACCTTCATTGATGGCATGAAGAAGAAGGACATCGCACTCGACCGCAAGGTCCTTGCAACCTTCGCTGCTACCGAGCCTGAAGTGTTCGCTCGCATCGCAAAGCAGGTACAGGGATAATCCCCTCCCCCTACACAGAAAAGCCCCGGACTCTTCCGGGGCTTTTCTTATAGCTTTTCTACCTTGACCGCGGTGCCGTACGCCAGTACTTCTGTGACTCCCTCGCCTATCTCGGTTGCATCATAGCGCATACCGATGATGGCGTTTGCCCCCTGTTCTGCCGCATGCACAAGCAGCCGGTCATAGGCTTGTTTGCGCGCATCCTCACAGAGCTTCTCATAGAGGGTGATATTTCCTCCCAGAAGCGTCTGAAGTCCTGCGCCAATAGATCCCACAATAGAACGCGAGCGCACAACGATACCCCGCACAATACCTACCGTCTCTACTACCTTGTAGCCAGGAAGTTCAAACGTTCCTGAAACCATGCTGTGTTCGATTGCCATATGCTTCTATGCTACCCCAGAAATGCGACGTACGCCTTCTTTGGTAATTTCCCAGGCGTCGCCCATGCGTGGAGCAATACCATTTCCTCCCAAGTGTTCACGAATACGCTGTGCGAGAAAGCGCGACGAGGATGGTTCACCAAGCGCAGTGAAAATAGCCTTTGCGCGTGGCAGTGAGCCTTTAGCAAACTCCATGAGCCCATCGCGATCAGCATGTGCCGACCAGCCCATAAAGCTCTCAATGCTTGCACGCACTTTTACATCGCGATCATCTATACGTACTTTCTTTGCTCCATCCTGAAGCAACCGTCCAGGACTCCCTGGTGCCTG
>CAYWWP010000007.1:5989-19363 GCA_964462415.1 uncultured Candidatus Saccharibacteria bacterium | reverse complement strand
GGAATGAGTATTACTCCCCCGCGCATAATTGCGCGATTAAGTTCCTCGGTAAGCTCTTCCTCGCGGTGCTCGCGCCCGGTATTCACGCGGTCGCCGTACACGCTCTCCATCACAAGCGCATCTACATCAGAGATGGTCTCGGGATCCTGGAGATACGCCTCGCCCGTAGCACCAATATCTCCGGTAATAGCCAGGCGCGTACCGTCATCGTCGGTGATACGCACACTCGCAGAACCTAGAATGTGTCCGGTATGTCGCAAGAAAATAGACATGCCTGGAGCGACTTTCCGCTCCTCGTGGTACGGAAGCGTGACTACGCGCGCCATAAATGCATCAATGTCCTTCTCGTCATAGAGCGGTGGAAGTCCCCTCGACTGTGCCTCTTGTGAGAGAATCGCGACTGAGTCGCGCAGCATAAGGTCAGTCAGGTCCGCAGTTGGCGGCGTCATGTATACCTTTCCTTTAAAGCCTTCGCGCATGAGCTTCGGTGCTCGTCCAATATGATCAAGGTGTGCATGGGTTATGACGAGCGCATCTATGGAAGGTACATCATAAGGAAACGGCTCGTACATACAGGACTCGCAAAAGTCCTTACCCTGCTCAAGTCCGCAGTCCACGAGAATCCTCCCGTGTGCTCCTTCGACGAGGAAATTTGAACCCGTGACCGTGCCAGCGGCACCATGAAAAGTTAGACGGAGCGCCATAGTGTAAGTCGTGCGAGTCCGTACGCGATAAGCGCACCTACCCCATCATCAATAAGATCCTTAAGCGTATCAAGCGGATAATCAGTTGGGCGCGGCATACCAATAAGCACTTCAAATACCTCCCACCCTATCGCAACACCCAGCATAAGCAGCCAAAACATCCCTGGCTTGTGGCGCATGAGAAATGCGATGATAAGGCTTCCGAGCGCAAACCCACCCAAGATATGCATCGGAATGTCGAGCCAACGATAGGTCCAGTACAAATCGACTGAAGACGCATATACATGTGCCACCGCAAGTACTAGAGACGCACCTAAAGCGATAAAGAACCACGCCGTTCGCATTACTCTCACTCTAGCACGACACAACCCGCGCATATGCGCGGGTTGTGTCGTAGAGCCACCCCTAGTGGCAACTTTTTGTGCCACGTGGGTGTCCGCATCGCGTTCGTTAGACTATAAAAGTGCACCCGAGCGCGTGAATATAGGACTCCCTTGCTATAAGCAAGTTGCGTTTTTGGAATGGCTCTATAGTCAGTATACAGGAATAGAAAAACGCCCGCGACTGCGAGCGTTTTTCTTGCATCTACGCGAGGGTTAGCGAATCAAACCCGTAAGCATTAGAGGGTTGTGATTCGCTACCCGAGCGCTCCTTAACCCAAAATCCCACCCAACTCAAGATCGTAGAGGATCTTCTCGTTAAGGTGTGTGTACTCGATAAGGTCCTCCTTAGGGAACCAAAGATCGAGCTCGAAGTTCGCGTTATCTGGCTCGTCTGAACAGTGGATCAAGTTGCGTACTGCGCGGTCATCCACTGCTGAGATAGCGTATGAGTCTACGGTGAGGTCTCCGCGGATAGTACCCACGTCGCTCGTTGCTGGCTCGGTCTCGCCTACAATCTTCTTCACGATTGCAACTGCCTGATTACCCTCCCATGCCATCATGACGACAGGACCTGAGGTCATGAACTTCTCAAGCGCACGGATGATGTCCTTGCCGTACTCAATAGGCTCCTTATCTACCGGAAGACCTGCTGCAGCACGATCTTCCGCAATCTTGGTGCCCTTCTTCACAAACCATGCATCGTCCTTGTTGTAGTGCTTCCAGATGCGCTCTGAATCAAGCACGGTGAACTTAAGACCAACAAGCTTGAGGCCGGTGTTCTCGAAGCGGCGAATAATCTCACCAACGAGACCGCGCTGTACGCCGTCTGGCTTGATGATTACGAATGTGCGTTCCTTCTTTGGGTGCATAGTAGTGTAAAAATACTTACCGTAAAACGCCGTGAGGCGTTTTCTATACCCGCACTATAGCGCAGCACACCCCCTTTAGCTAGCGGCTCTCTCGTACGAAAAACACCCCATTACGGGGCGTTTTCTATACCGACTCGCCTGGGCGACGAGTGAGTACGAGGGTCTCTTCTTCGTCCACGAGAATAGTGTGCTCAAAGTGCGCGGAGCGAGACCCGTCACGGGTGCGGTAGGTATAGCCATCAGGGGCCAACATGACGCCGGCCTTACCCATATTGGCGATAGGCTCAAGCGCAAGCACCATGCCCGCGACAATCTCAGGACCCGTGCCTGGATGTCCTGCGTTCGCGATAAACGGCTCTTCATGGACATGACGCCCCACTGCGTGACCGCCCAGCATTTTCACTACAGAAAACCCGGTGCCTACAAATGCCTGTTCTGTTGCGTGAGAAATATCACCAACACGAGCGCCTGGTCGCGCAGCCTGAATTGCCGCCTCGAGCGCCATACGCGTTGCGTCCATGAGCTGGTACGACTGTGTACCCACCTTCCCTACCGGCACCGTGAGTGCTGAGTCGGAAATAAATCCCTTATGTATGAGCCCCAAATCGAGCGAAACAATATCACCCTCACGCAATGCGCGCGGATTCTCAATACCAATACCGTGCACGACCTCGTCATTAATAGAAATGCAGAGTGTCGCAGGATACGGACGCGGCGCACCCTCTGGGGTGTACCCCTTAAATGCAGGCTCGTCTCCCCCTTCACGAATGAGACGCTCTGCTTCTGCATCCAAGAACGCCGTTGAAATACCTGGCGCTACGAGGTTAGCGAGCGACTCAAGCACCACACCAAGTCGACGACCTGATTCCGTAATACCCTCGCGCTCTTCTAGCGTGCGTACAATCATAGACCAAGCTTAGTGACTATTTCCTCGGTCACTCCCTCAGGTGACAGCTCGCCATTGATTTCAATCACGAGACCTTGTTCTCGGAAGAACGCGAGCGCCGGTCCAGTATCATCAGTAAATTTCTGTAGGCGCGCCCGAATTTTCTCGACCGCATTTGAATCTGGGCGATCTTCTGTTTTAGCGCGCTCAAGCATGCGACGCGTCACTTCTTCTTCAGACACTTCCAAGTTGATCACGGTGATATCGCGCCCCATCCACTCTATTACCTCAAGCAAATGAGCCGCTTGCGTGCTGGTGCGACCAAAGCCTTCAGCCACGATTCCCTCAGTATTGAGGCGTGTAAGCAGCGAGGACTCAAGTAGATAGTCTGCAAACCAGTCCGGAAGGAGGGCTCCAGCATCATAGAGTTCTCGCACGCGCGTAGCATACGGTTCACCGCTATCGCGAATTTCCTTGATGCGGTCACCTGAAGACAGGTGCGTCCACCCAAGCTTCTGCGCAAGCACCTTGGCCTGTGTACCCTTTCCCGATCCTGGGCGCCCAATAAGCAAAATAGTATTCATGCAGTTCGTATATCTATGCTACCAGTAACTCTATAGACTCGCTATGCACGGGTCGCGACCTCGTGGCGAATTGCGCCAATGGCTGCAACAAACGCGGCGGTTCCTTCTTCGAGCTTGCCGTCTAGGTTCTCAATCACCAGATCTGCTTCCTCCTTGAATGTAGCCTCGTCGAGGTAGCGCTCGTGTCGCTTTTCAAGCTCTTCTGCTGAAATAGGTGCTCGTGCCTCTATGCGACGCTTGAGCACTTCCCATCCGCCTGCTTCTATGTAGATAATCGCTAATTCATCTGCTGGCATCAGTGTGCGCACCTGACGCGCACCCTGTACTTCAATAGCAGCCACAAGCACCTCTCCACGCTCGAGCACCTCCTCAATAGACGCACGCAAGGTGCCGTAGCGATTGCCGCTATATTCTGCCCATTCAAGAAACTCCCCAAGAGCTATACGACGCTCAAACTCTTCGCGTGTAAGGAAGTGGTAGTCTACGCCATCTACTTCCCCGGGGCGTGGAAGACGCGTGGTACAGGTGACCAAGGTTGGCAAATCAGGAAAAGCGGCCTCTGCCGCCTCCATGAGCGTATCCTTGCCGCTGCCTGACGGCGCTACGACGAGCACGAGCTTGCCGCGGCGTGCCATGTGCGAATTAGTACTCGCGAAGTGACGCCTGTGCGTCAATCTTGCGAATGAGGTCGAGAAGCACGGTTACCGCAATGAGAAGCGCCGTACCGCCCACGAGAATAGCGGAGATACCCGTAATACCCTTGATGATGAACGGAATAACCGCGACGAGACCAAGGAAGATAGAGCCCGGAAGCGTAATGCGGTTCACTACGCGACCAATGTAGAGCTCGGTCTCACGACCTGGGCGTACACCTGGCACAAAGGCACCTGACTTCTGGAGATTCTCAGATACGCGATGTGGTTCAAACGTAATTGAGGTGTAGAGGTAAGTGAAGATAACCACGAGGATGAAGTACGCAATACCGTACGCCCATGGATTTGCCGTAAATGCAGCGTATGCAGCTTCTGCTCCCGCAAGTCCATGGATTCCCACCGCAGTGAGTGTCGTAAGAAGCATCTGTGGGAGAAGGAGGATAGAAAGCGCGAAGATGATCGGAATCACACCGGCCTGAAGGAGACGAATCGGAAGGTACGTAGGACCAGATACCATCTGACCGCGGCCTGCACGTGCGTACTGAATTGGAATTGAGCGCTCAGCCTCTGAAACCATCACCACGAAGAAGATAACCACAAGTGCAATGAGCGCAAATGCAATGTACGCCGGGATGTTTGCTGCTGACGCTGCAAAGAGTGCCTGGCTGATGTCCGCAGGAAGGTGCGAGACAATACCTGCAAAGATAATGAGTGACACACCGTTACCAATACCGAACTCCGTGATGATTTCACCAATCCACATGAGGAGCATTGAGCCTGCTGCAACAAGGAATACGTTAACGGCGAAATCAAACGGCGTAAGCGAAGTCAAAATACCCTGCTTCTCAAGGAGTGAGAGGAACGCTACTGACTGAAGAATAGCGAGGGGGATGGTGATGGTGCGCGAAATAACGATGAACTTCGTGCGGCCGGCCTCACCCTCCTCTGAGTACATAGCCTTCACTGATGGGAATACCACCGTTGCAAGCTGCATGAGAATGCTTGCAGTGATGTATGGGCCCACACCGAGCATCACGAGTGAGAGATATGAGAAACCGCCTCCTGAGAATACTGAAAGGAGGCCGAGGAACTGGTTGTTATTGAAGAATTGCTCGAGCGCGAAGTGGTCTACACCAGGAATCGGAATAGCCGCGAGTACGCGGAATACTACGATTGCGCCAAGAAGGAAGAAGATGCGGTTACGAAGCGCACGATCTCCAAAAATGACGCTAAGTTTGTGGAAGAATTTCTTAAGCATCGGAAGCGACAGAGCCGCCAGCTGCCTCGATTGCAGCCTTTGCGCTCGCCGAGTAAGCACAGTCAGAAACCTTGAGTGCCTTTGAGAGTGTACCAGTTCCAAGGAGCTTTACATACGCAATGCGGCCGCCGCGAGCACCGACAAGGTTCTTCTTGTAGAGCGTCTCTGGGTTTACGAGGTCCCCTGCCTCAAAGTGAGCATCGAGTGCTGAGAGGTTCACGCTCGTGTATGGAGCAGTGATGCGTACGGTGCGTGCGCGGTTCTTACCATGACCACGAAGCTTAGGAAGCTTCTTGATGAGGTCACGCATCTCAGGGCGCATCTTGCGTCCTGCACGAGCCTTCTGACCCTTGGTACCACGACCTGAGGTCTTTCCGCGCTTACCGCCACGGCCCACACGAGCTGACGTGATGCGAGGAGTCTTCGGAGCGAGAGTGTTTGACTGCATGGTAAATGTGATTAACGAGCGTTAGCGTGCGCAAGAGCAGCTACCGTTGCACGAGCAATCGTGAGCTTGTTCTTTGAGCGGGTCATGATCTTTGCGACCACGTTGGTAACACCAGCGTACTCAAGTACGGTACGCATAGCGCTTCCTGCCACAACACCGCGACCTGGAGAAGGGATGATAGTTACGGTTGAAGATGCGTACTTAACTGACACATCGTGTGCAATTGAGTTGTCCTTCGTGCGCTTAACGGTTACGAGGTGCTTCTTAGCATCACGTACTGCCTTGTCGATAGCGAGTGCGGTGTCTGCACCCTTTCCAAGACCAACACCGACACGTCCCTTCTTGTCACCAATAACTACGGTAACGCTGAATGAGAAGCGGCGACCTCCTGCCATCACACGAGCCACACGGCGAACATCAATCGTTGCCTGCTCAAACTCGCTGCGCTCACGAGGAGCACGCTCGCGGCCACGGCCACGGTTGTCGCCACCACGGCGATCATTAGGGCCACGACGACCACGGATAGGTCCGCGGGTGTCTGCAGTCGGTGCAGCTGGTGCTGCCTCGGTCGTGGTCTCGGTCATGGTGTTAGTGTCAGTCATAAAAGTATTAGAACGTAAGTCCTGCTTCGCGTGCTGCGTCAGCAAGTGCTGCAATCTGGCCGCCGTACTCGTAGCCACCACGGTCAAATACGACCGTCGTGATGCCCTGAGTCTTTGCTGCCTCCGCAATAGCCTTGCCTACAGCAACTGCCTGCGCTGAAAGTGCGCCACCCGTTGCGCGGCCATGAGCTGCTGCAACCGTGTGACCCTGTACGTCATCAATGAGCTGCGCTGAGATGTAGCGGTTTGACTTAAATACAGCGAGGCGTGGACGCGTAGCGGTGCCTGAGATGCGAGCGCGCACGCGGCGGTGACGACGATCGCGGAGTTCCTTCTTGTTGAGTGCGGTGGTAGCCATAGTACTAAACGTTAGACAGCCTTCTTACCCTGCTTGCGGCGGATAACCTCGGTATCGTAAGCAATACCCTTTCCGAGATATGGCTCTGGGCGCTTAAGATCACGAATTTCAGCAGCGAACTGACCAACCTTCTGCTTGTCAGCACCTTCAATCGTGATGGCGAGCTTCTCTACCTTCGCCTCAAGTCCTTCTGGAACGGTAAGGGTAATTGGGTGTGAGAAGCCAAGTGCAAATACGAGATCGCGACCCTTGAGCTCTGCCTTGTAACCCACTCCCTTCATGATGAGTACCTTCTTGAATGGAGTCTCAACACCAGCGATCATTGCGCGGAGGTGCGCTGCAAACGTACCAACGAGTGCGCGTGCGAGCTTGGTCTCCTCTGCAGGATTAACCATGATGCCCTCAGGAGTCATCTCAATGGTAACTGCAGGATGAATAGGACGTGAAAGCGTCTCCTTAGGACCCTTTACGGTAAGGACACCACCATCAGTCGTGACGGTAACCTTAGCTGGAACTACGATTGGCTTCTTTGCGAGGCGTGACATACGTAAACGAATTACCAGATCTCAAAAAGTTCCTCACCACCCACACGTACCTTGCGTGCTTCGCGATCTGAGAGCACACCCTTTGGGGTAGACATAATGCGAGCACCAAGGCCGTTCTTCACGCTGTGAGTATCACGAGCACCTGCGTAGAGGCGACGACCAGGCTTAGACACACGCTTTACATCGTGAATCTTGTGGTTGCCACGCTCATCGTATGCAAGCGTAACCTCGAAGCTGTATGGCTGCTTTGACTTAGAAACCTCAGCAATAAAGCCGAGCTCCTTAAGCTTGTAGGCAATAGCCTCAACGTGCTTTGAGTATGGAACAAGCACGGTAGGCTTGCCAATTGCGCCTGCATTCTTGAGACGGATGATGAAATCGCCTACGCGGTCAGTAACCATAAATAAATCGAGATATTACCAGGATGCCTTCTTAACGCCCGGAATCTTGCCCTCACGAGCGAGTTCGCGGAACTGGATGCGAGAAAGACCGAACGCGCGCATGAAGCCACGAGGGCGACCTGAGATAGCGCAGCGGTTCTTTACGCGCACCGGAGATGAATTCTTCGGAAGCTTCTGTAGGCCCTCCCAGTCACCCGCAGCCTTAAGAGCAGCACGCTTCTCTGCGTACTTGTCTGCGAGCTTTGCACGTCGTGCGTTTTTTGCGAGTTGTGAGGTCTTGGCCATAAGAAAAATAAGCTCCGGAGAGCCGTGCATGTAATCTATCAGCCAGAAAGTAAGCTGTCAAATACATGAAGAGCCCGTGGACGTTTCGTCCACGGGCTCAGGGTTACACAGGGTGTTTACTACCCCAGAAATGGTCTACAGGACGCGACTGGAAGCCTGTCCAGACTCCGGCAGCACCACCAGCGCCCACTCGCAGCTCTGGTAGTACAGACCGAAATCGGTGCCCCGAGAGAGCACCATCATCTCGACCTGACCGCTGCGGAGACGGCCCACAGGCGCGCAGATCCTGAGGTAGGACCTGGTTTGCGGGTCGTGTCCGTAGGAGGCCTGGAAGGCCACCAAATCGGTCATGTTGGCCCCGCGCAGGTCGCCGAGTGACTTGTGCTTCTCGTGGTACTGGTAGGCCTTCCACGGCACGATGCCGTAAGAGACCCGCTCTCCCCCTTCGGGCTTCGGCAGCGTGATCTGCTTGAAGTCGTTGGGAATTGAGAGGGCGTGGTTCTCATTGACCACCTGCGCGGCATTCTTGCCAGCAAAGGTGAGCGGCGAGACCTGCGAGACGCGAGGATCGTCGAACCTCGTGAGCTCAAGTTGCGGCGGCGAACATGCCGACAGCAAGAAGAGCGCGAACAGTGCGAGAGTAACTCGAATCATCGAGTGTCCTTCCTTTGTATAAATGAACAGAAAAGACCCGGTCGGGTCTATATTTGTATATTGCCATACTATGTTACTTAGTCAAGAACTTGGTTGACCATCCCTATACAAAAAATCCCCGCATCAAGAGGCGGGGATTTTTTGTATGCTGCGTTTAGTTGGCGCGCATTGGAAGACCGAGGTGGCGAAGGAATGCCTCTGCCTCTTCCTTGGTCTTTGCGGTAGTCACAAAGGTGATTGCGATACCAAACACATCCTTGAGGTCTTCTTCAGAGGTCTCTGGGAAGATGGTGTTGTCCTTAATACCGATGGTGTAGTTACCCATCTCATCAATTGAGCCTGGATTAAGGCCACGGAAGTCGCGTGTGCGAGGAAGTGCGATGTGCACGAGCTTGTCGAGGAAGCTGAACATGCGTGCGCCACGAAGCGTTACCTGGTAGCCCACGATGTCACCCTGGCGCATCTTGAACTGTGCGATTGACTGCTTAGCAGCGCGAGGAGCAGCCTTCTGGCCAGTGATACGTGCGAGACGGCTCTCTACCACCTGCTTGCGGGTCTTGTCTGCCTTACCTACACCTGAAGACACGATGATCTTTACGAGACGTGGTGAAGCAAAGACATTCGTGTATCCGAACTTGCCCTTGAGGGTCTCAAATGCGCTTGCGTTCTTTTCTTTAGTAATCATATGCGAATGGGTTATGCGAGGGTGGTGCCGCTCTTAACGGTAGCGCGAACACGCTTACCATCCTGCTCAACACGCTTAACGCGGGTAGGCTTCTTCTCCTTTGGATCTACGACCATCACGTTTGAGATAGCCATAGCGCGAGGGCGCTCTACAATGCGGCCTGACTGGTTGCGACCGGTTGCGCGAAGGTGGCGCTTTACGATAGCTGCACCCTCCACTACTACCTTTGCCTCCTGTGGAAGTACACGCTCAACGGTACCGGTCTTACCCTTGTCCTTTCCAGAGATCACCATAACGGTGTCTCCCTTCTTTACCTTAAACTTTGCGGTCTGCTGACCCTGTGATGCCTTTGACATATACGTAGGGGTTACACGACTTCAGGAGCAATAGAGGCAATGTTCTGCCATCCGCGATCGACGAGGTCGCGAGGCACCGGACCGAATACGCGGTTACCCTTTGGACCCATCTCCTTACCCTGCTTCTCAATGAGGACAACGGCGTTGTCATCGAAACGTACGTAAATACCTGAAGCACGACGGAATGGCTTGCGCTGACGAACCACTACTGCCTTGTAGATGTCCTTCTTCTTTACTGCCTTGCGAGGCTCAGCAGTCTGTACAGATACCACGACAACGTCGCCGATCTCTGCATAGCGGCGCTTTGAACCGCCGAGCACCTTGAAGACGCGCGCTACTTTAGCGCCTGAGTTGTCTGCAACGGTGACGATAGTCTGTGGCTGTACCATACGAGTAAGAGTTATTTAGCGAGGCGGAATGACTTACGCTTTGAGATAGGTGCGCACGCAACAATCGTTACCTTGTCACCCTCCTTAGCGGTATTGCCCTCATCGTGCACGAGGTACTTCTTCGTGCGCACCTGGTACTTCTGGTACTTTGGGTGCTTCACGTAGCGAGATACTGCAACGGTTGCAGTGTCCTTCATGGCCGTCTTTACGACGGTTCCCGTGAATGACTGAGGCTTAGTGGTCTTCTGTTCCATAATAATAATTAGTTGGTTGCGTTTCCGTTCACCGTAATCTGGGTGAGCATGCGAGCAATGTCCTTGCGAACCTTGCGACCGCTTGAGCTGTCAGCTGGGCGTGCGCCTGCTTGTGCAAAGCGAATCTGGCGGAGCTCTTCGCGCTTCTCTGCGAGAAGCTTCTCGAGCTCTTCCGTCGTCTTGTCCTTGTAGATAGTCTTCGTTGCCATACCAGAATTGCTTAGCGGGTAACGCAGGTTACCTTAACTGGGAGCTTTGCGCCAGCGCGGCGAATTGCATCGCGCGCCTTAGCCTCTTCCACACCATCGAGCTCAAAGAGCACGCGACCTGGACGAACTTCAAATACGAAGCCCTTAGGATCACCCTTACCCTTACCCATGCCCACTTCAGCTGGCTTTGCAGTCACCGGACGGTCTGGGAAGATGCGAATCCACATCTTACCGGTCTTACCCGTAGCACGAGTGAGTACCTTACGAGCGGCCTCGATCTGGTTGCTCGTGATACGTGCAGAAGTCGTAGCCTTCATGCCGTATGAACCGAACGATACGGTGATACCGCGGGTATCAGGGCGCATCAGACGCTCCTCACTCTTGCGTCCAGTCTGCCACTTGCGGTGCTTTACTTTCTTAGGAAACAGCATAGGCGTATTACTTAGATGATGAGCGGCCTCCCTCGCGGCGGTTCTGCTGAGTAGCTGGCTGTGCTGCCTGCTCTGCGCTGAACTGCTCGCCGAGGTAGATCCATACCTTAATGCCGATTACACCGTATGGAAGGTATGCGCGCTCCATGGCGTAATCAATGTTTGCACGGAAGGTCTGAAGCGGAATACGACCCTTCTTGATCTGCTCAGTGCGGCTCATGTCAGCACCACCAAGGCGGCCTGATACGACGATGCGCACACCAACCACCTCACGCACTGCCATTACCTTCTCTACCGTGCTCTTAAGAACGCGGCGGAATGGCATGCGCTTCTCAAGACCCTCAGCCACCATGAATGCAACTACTGCTGCACTCGTCTCTGGCTGACGAATCTCCATGATGTCGAGCTTTACCTGGCGGCCATGGGTAGGAGCAGCCTTACGTACGATAGACGTAAGCTCTGAGCGAAGCTTGGTAGCGTTCTCGCCTGAGCGGCCAATAACGAGACCTGGGCGTGCGGTGTGGAGAATAACGCGAACCTCATTAGCTGAGCGCTCGATCTCGATCTCTGCAACATGCATAGAGCGAAGGCGCTTCTTGAGGAATGCGCGGATAGCGTTGTCTACAACGAGGTTCTCGCGGTATGACTTCTTGTCTGCAGCAAACCAGCGGCTCTTCCAGTCGCGAATGATGCCGAGGCGGTGTGCGTAAGGGTGTACAGTGTGCGTCATACTAAAATTTATGCCTTCTGGTCAGCAGTAAGGGTAACTACCACCTGTGAGCGGCGCTTGCGGATCTTTGCTGCGCGACCCATAGCACGTGGCATGTAGCGAACAATCATACCCGCGCTGTTTACCTCGAGGTTCTTAATGCGGAGAGACTCCTTGTCCTCGCCAGCGAGAGATGCATTAGCAGCTGCGCTCTCAATAAGCTTCTTGATTGGAAGTGCTGCGCGCTTAGGAAGGAATGAGAGCGCTGCAACAGCCTCTGCTACCTTCTTACCCTTTACCATATCGGTAACGAGGCGCACCTTACGAGGTGACTGGTTGTACGTTGAAATAGATGCCTGCATTGCGCGAGGCTTTTCTGCGAGACGTGCTGCCTTTGGCTGCTTGTGGGTGCCGACGGATGCCATAGTAAATACGGAAGATTATTACTTCTTCTTAGGTGCCGCTGGCGCTGCCTTTGCAGCCTTAGCTGCTGCAATTTCTGCAGCCTGCTTCTTCTGCTCAAGCTGCTTCTGCATCTTACCGCCGTGACGGACGAACTTCTTAGTAGGTGAGAACTCACCGAGCTTGTGACCTACCATTTCCTCAACGACGAGTACTTCGGTGTGAGTCTTGCCGTTGTGTACGCCGAAGGTAAATCCGACGAACTCAGGAGCAATCTGGCTTCCGCGGGCCCATGTCTTAATCACGCCGGATTCAGACGGCTTCTTGCCCTCAACCTTCTTCATGAGTTTGAGGTCAACGTATGGGCCTTTCTTAAGTGATCGTGACATAGATAGACAATGGAAAGCCCGCCAAGCGGGATAGGTAAAATCTATATGAAAGCGGGCTTGGTGTCAAATTATGAGAGCACCGGAGGTGCTGATTCCGCCCTAAAAGCGGAAAAGCCTACTCACCTTTCGGTTTTCGGCTCTTCAATAAGGGCTTCCTGGCCAGAAGTTGGCGTATTTGCCTCTTTCTTATCCCCTTCCCGCAGACTTTGCTGGCCCTCCGGGGACTCAACCCAATCCAGGATTGCTTCTATCTGTGTATAGCTCAATAGTGCCATAGCTTCCTCCGTCATTGTCCTCAATCATCATATCCCATTTCAAGACCTTGCCATAGGAGTATACTAAGGGCATATGAATAAGAATATACGGCGTTTTCTTCCCCTCATCGTACTTCTCGTGCTCGTAGTAGGAGGTGGTTTGTGGTACTTCCTGGGTAATCCGGCTGCACTTCAGGCACCTACCACCACAGACAACACACCTGCGGAACCAACAAAAATAAGCGAAGAAGCCACGTATTACACCATAGACGCCTCTTTCCCTTCCGAAACCCCCCTTAAGAAGAGCGCCGGGTCTACCGCTGACAAGGCAGCCGTAGACTTTATGCATGGTTTTGTCATGGGACAAATCGATGCGTTCAAGAAAAGTGGCGATTTTGAGAACTTGTCCCATGACGACATCCAAATGCTCCGCCTCGATGAACGCAAGTATTCTCTCGGCATCAAGTACGAGACCAAGCAATCAGGCCGCACGGTGACCTACATCTTTGAGCTCTTCACTGATACTGGTGGCGCACACCCAAACACCACCTACCGCACCATCACCTTTGATCGTAAGACAGGCCGACCACTCACCACAGCAGACCTCTTTGAAAAAGGCAGTCCGTTCCTAGAGACACTCTCAACGCTCGCACGGGCCAAGCTTCC